>DATLQW010000029.1:0-72351 GCA_035535035.1 Acetobacteraceae bacterium | reverse complement strand
GCGGACCAGATGCGAGCGTTCCCGCTCCTCGATGCTCATCCACAGACCCTCGGCCGCCATCATCGCCCCCAACCCGCCGTAGCGCGGAAGGGGACATTTTAACTTGGGGCAAAGGGGACATTCCTACTTGGGGGTAACAGGCGGTTGCACCGTCATTGCCGACCCGGGAGGCGCGGCGCACGATCAGCGCCAAAGGCAGACTGGTGACGCCGGGGCTGGTGGACATGCATGCCCATGTTTTCGTTAACGCCCACGACATGGGCGGCTGTACCGATCAGCTCTGCCGAGCGAGCGGCGTCACCACGCTGTGCGACGCCGGCAGCACCGGTTCCGCGACCTTTGCCGGGCTGCGGCACGTGCTCGATCATGAGGTGCGCACGCGGGTTCGCGCTTTTGTCAATCTGTCTGCGATCGGCATAACCGGCACGTCACGCGGCGGCGAGCTGTCGCATTTTCCGTATGCCGACCCGGAGGGCTGCGCCCGCACGATCAGCGAAAACCCCGATCTGGCGATCGGCGTGAAACTACGTTACGGCCCCGGTCTAGTCTGGGAGTACTCAACCGAGCCGGTCAAGCTCGCGCGCAAGACGGCCGACATGGCCGGGGGCGTGCCGATGATGATGCACATTACCGACTCGCCGATCCCGCTTCCCGAGCTGATTGCCCATATGAAGCCGGGCGACATCGTCACCCACTGCTATCACGGCCGCGCGCACGGCATCATGGGCCAGGAAAAGCAGTTCGTGCTGAAGGAGGTGGTCGAGGCGCAGCGCCACGGCATCATCTTCGACTGCGCGCATGGCCGGAACCACTTCAACTTCCGGATGATCGAGAAGGCGTTCGACCAGGGGTTTCTGCCGGACACGATCTCGACCGATCTGACTGTGACGAGCGCGACACGCGGCCCGGTCTGGGACCTGCCCACGACGATGTCGAAACTGCTGCATTTCGGCTTGTCGCTCGATGAGGTGGTGCGCCGCGCCACAGCCGCGCCAGCCAGGATCATGGGGTACGAGGGCACGGTAGGCACTCTGCGGCCCGGCGCCAACGCCGACATTTCGGTTTTCGAACTGCGCGACGGCAATTTCGAGTTGCGCGACAGCGACGGCAATACCGTTACCGCGAAGCGTCGCCTGCTGGCTCACCTGACGTTGAAAGACGGGCGCGTGTGGTACGAACGGCCACCGGAGTAGCGCCGGCGGACCAGGCCACTCGGTGCGCCGGGCGACGCGCGCGGGTACCCAGGCCGTTAACCGGCGCCATTTTCTGCCGCGGCAAGAGCCAATCGAGCCAACGCGGGAAGCGAACCGGACCCGGTCTTCTTCATGATCGAGGCGCGATGGTTCTCGACGGTGCGCTGGCTGATGTGGAGATCGGCGGCGATGTTCTTGCTGGGCTGGCCCGCAAGGACGAGTTCCATGATCTGGCGCTCGCGCGGCGTGAGGTTCGCGACATGGCGCGCCGCATCGGCGCGCCACGCCGACAGCTTACCCGCATCCCGCGATTGTTCGAAAGCGCGATGGATGCAGGCGAGCAATTCGCCGCGGCTGATCGGCTTTTCGATGAAGTCCGATGCGCCCGCCTTCATCGCTTCGACCGCCATTGGCACGTCGCTGCTGCCCGTGATCATGATGGCGGGCAGCTCGTGGCCGGCATGCTTCAACCGCCGCAGCAATTCGAGTCCGTTCATTCCGGGAAGGTAGGCGTCGATCACTAGGCAAGCCTCGCGACCAGGGCGATAGGCCGCGAGGAATTCCTCGCAATCGGCGAAATCCTCGACGATCTTGCCATCCTCTTCCAGCACGGCGCGAACCGCCCCGCGCACCTGATCGTCGTCATCGACAACGAAAATAACGGGCGGCCGCGGATCGCTTGCCACCTCGGCCGGGCGCGGCGTGCGCGGTTCCATCGCCAGCGGCGACAGCGGCAGCAGGCGCTGGATGACCTGGGCCAGCTCCTTCAACTTCACCGGCTTGTTGAGTTGCACGCAGTCATGCCGCGCAATATGGCGCAACGTGCCGGCCGATATGTCTCCGGTCAGAACGATTACGGGAAGCTGGCGATGCAGCATTTCCCGCAAGCGTGCCGCGATCTGCAACCCGGTCATGCCGTTTGGTAGGTTGTAGTCGGCAAGAATCAGATCCGGCCGGATGGTTCCTCGGGTTACCAGTTCCAGCGCCGCGACACCGTCAGACGCGATCATCGCGTGATGGCCCGCATCTTTCAGGAAGAGCTCGAGCAGATCACGCACCTCGGGGTCGTCCTCGACGGCCAGAATCACGCCGGTGCGGCGAACGCCGGCAACCGGTCCTGCATCGATGTCGTGCGGGCCTGGTGCGGTCCGCGGCGCCGCGCCGCCGGGCGCCAGCATCACGTCAACGGTGAATACCGAACCTTCGCCCGGCCGCGAGCGGACGCCAACCCGATGGCCCAGCAGATTCCCCAGGCGCTGCACGATCGAAAGGCCAAGACCCAGACCACGGCTTCGCTCGCGCGCGACATTGTCGATCTGATGGAACTCCTCGAATATCCCCTGCAGTTCCTCGTCGCGAATGCCGATGCCGGTGTCCCACACCTCGATTGTGAGCATTCCCCCGTGCCGGCGGCAACCCAGCAGCACCTTGCCGCGTTTGGTGTATTTCAGTGCATTTGACAGCAGGTTGCGAACCATCTGCTCCAGCAGACGCGGGTCGCTGCGCACCGCCAGGCTGCACGGCACCACGCGCAGGGCGAGCCTGTTTGCGTGTGCATGATAGGTGAATTCGTCGCGCATCCGGCTGAGCAGATCGTTGATTGGGAAACTGGTCATTTCGGCCTGGACGATCCCGGCCTCGATCTGGTTGATGTCGAGAAGCGTGTTCAGCATGCCCGACATCGCGTTCAGCGTCTCGTCGAGCCTGGTCACCAGCTTCTGCGCGCGTTCTCCGACGACCAGCTTTGCCAGCAGTCCTTGCAGCAGGGCGAGCGTTTGCAGCGGCTGCCGCAGGTCATGGCTCGCGGCGGACAGGAAGCGGGATTTCGCGGCGCTAGCCAGTTCAGCTTGCCGCTTGGCCACCCCGAGCTCTTCCGCTCTCCGCCGCCGCTCGGTAATGTCGGCAAAGGTGATGACGACGCCTTCCACGCTTGCTTCCTGGGTACGGTACGGCAATATGCGGCGGATATACCAGGCACCGCTCTGCGCCTCGATCTCACGGCCGATCGGGGTCAGGGTCCGCAGCACCGTTCCGGCATCGGTCAGCAGCTCGCTATCGGTAGCCAGTGAGTTGAGGTCCGCAAGCGGCCGGCCGACGTCGCTGGGAATGACATGGAAGAATGCCTCGGTGGCGGGTGTGAAGAAGCGGATCTTAAGGTCGGCGTCGAGGAACAGCGTCGCCACGTCGGTGCTGTACAAGACATTCTGCAGATCGTTGGAAGTCGTCCGCTGCCGCTCCAGGGTTTCCTGAAGCTGGCCATTGAGGGCGGTAAGCTCCTCGTTGAGCGATTGCAATTCCTCCTTCGATGTCAGCAGCTCCTCGTTCGTCGATTGATATTCTTCGTTGACCGACAATGCCTCCTCGTTGATCGCCTTCTGCTCTTCGCTGGAGATTTCCAGGCTGCGGATGGCACCCTGCAATTCGGTACGCGTGGCCTCCAGCTCCTGCTGGAGTTCCGCCACCCGCGGAACGTCGCGCAACCCGCCATGGCCGCCTTGCCGCTGCTCGCGCTGCGGCTCGTCAACGAAGCAAACCAGCAGCAGGTCCTCGCCACCGCCGAGCGCCGGCCTTACATCGATGCTGAAGGAAATCCGCCCGCCGGTATGGGCGATCCGGCCGCCAGGGACCACGACGCGGGCATTCTGCTGGGTGGCCAGTTGCAGCGCCGACCGAAGTTTGGTGCGCATATCCGGCCGCGCCATGGCCAGCAGATCGTGAGTGGGGGCGCCTGGCGCCACGCGCAGATAGCGGTCGGTCGGTCCCAGCGAGTAAAGGCACTCGTTCCGGCGGTTGATCAGTACTGCCGCCGGCGCGTAGCTTTCCATCACCAGCCGCCGGCAAAGCTCGGCAAGAGCGGTCTGGTGCGAGGGCGGGCGCTCGGGGCCCGGCCGTTCCGAAGCGCGCGCGCCGTCATTGGCGCTTCGCAGGAATTCCAACTCCCCCGGCCGGCTGCGACCGATGTGCCGATAGATGCGCTCCGGCTTGGAAATCACCTCGAAGCGGCCATCGGGGCCGCCGATCGCCTCCGAATTGCCGAGCAGCAGTATCCCACCCTGGCGCAGCGCGAAATGGAACAGCGAAATAACCTTGCCCTGTGCCTCGGGGCCCAGGTAGATTAGCAGGTTTCGGCAAGACACCAGGTCGAGGCGGGAAAACGGCGGATCGGCCAGCACATCCTGCACCGTGAAGACGACCGACCCTCGCAGCTCCGGCGACACCCGATAGCTATGATCCTCCTTCGAAAAGAAACGGGCAAGTCGCTCCGGCGACACGTCCGCCGCGATTGTCGCTGGGTACAGGCCTTCCCGGGCGCTGGCGACGGCATCCGGATCAACATCGGAGGCGAAGACCTGCAGCTTGATGTTGCGCTTCGCCGCCACGATCTGCTCGCGGAACAACATCGCGAGGGAATAGGTCTCCTCCCCCGTGCTGCATCCGGCAATCCAGACCCGGATCGGATGGTCCTCCGTATTCCGTTCGACCAGTTCGGGAATGATCGTCGCTGCCAGCAGATCGAACACTTTGGGATCGCGGAAGAAGCTGGTGACGTTGATGAGGAGGTCCCGGGCGAGCAATTCGAGCTCGGCTGGGTTGGCTTGCAGCATATCGAGATAGCGTTGCATGTTGCCGGGTCCGATTGCCGCCATTGCCATGCGTCGCTCGATGCGGCGTTGCAAGGTACCTGGCTTGTATTGGGTAAAATTATGGGCGGTCCTGGTACGAAGAAGGCCGATAATCTCGGCCAGCCGGTCCACTGCCCTTCCTTCGAGAGCTGCATCGCCATCGGGCCGGCTCAGGGCCATTTTCCCGTCATGCGCGGCGAGCGCGGCGGGAATTTTAGACACGGGCAGCACAAGATCGACGCCGCCGGTCATGATCGCGCTGCGCGGCATGCCGTCATAGCCGGCCTCGTCGGGATCCTGCGCGATGACGAGCCCACCGTGCTCCTTCACGACTTTCACGCCAACACTGCCATCGGCACCCGTTCCGGACAGGATCACGCAGACTGTACGTGCACCGCAGTCCTGCGCCAGCGAGTGCAGCAGGAAGTCGAACGGCAGGCGCGCGCCATGGCGCGCCTGGGGGTGCGTGAGACGCAGCGCGCCGTCAGCGACGGCAAGATAGGCTCCGGGCGGGATGACATAGAAGTGGTCGCGCTCGATCAGCATTCCGTCGGTCGCCTGCCGCACGGCCATCGAGGTGTGGCCAGCCAGCAGATCGACCATCATGCTTTCGTGGGTGGGATCGAGATGCTGCACCAGGATAAAGGCCATGCCGCTATCGGCTGGCAGCGCGTCTATGAGTTTCCTGCATGCCTCAAGTCCGCCCGCCGAGGCGCCAATTCCGACAACCGTGAAATTTGCAAACACGGCAGGCGGCTCGTCCGCCCGAATGGAGCGGAGGTTGGCCAGCCGCCGAGCCACTTTTGCGTGATGCAGACGATTGTTTGGCATTTGCCCATGGTTGTTGCCCGCCCTCCCGGCGGGCGTCCGAACCTCAAGCTAGTCACGAATTCTCCGCTGTCAACGATCCCGCGCGCGGGCTATTGGCGAAAGCTTCCCACTACTCCTCCGCCGGCACGCACAGGCTGGGAACGATGCAGGCCCCCATGCCCACTGCCGTGACATCACCCTTCTGGTTGGTACCGGTGACCTCCACGGCGACGCGACCACCATTGGTCACCTTCGCAATGCCGGTCACGTTGCCGGTAAAGGTAACGGTATCGCCCGGGCGCACCGGCCGTAGGAAACGCAACTCCACCATGCCCCCGCGGTTGTAAACAGCGGATCCGAAGTAGCGTCGCAATAGCTCAGTGGCAAACGTCAGCGACATCCGCCCCGAGGCAACCGTGCCGCGCGTGCCCAGCGTGTCTCGAGCGGTTTTCTCGTCGGTGAACTGACTCGGGCCCGTATTGCCGCCGCTTTTCTCGAACAGGTTGATCGCCTCTTGCGTCATGGTCTTGCTCAAAGGTGGCACTTGATCGCCTACATTGTAGCTGCGGGTCATTGCCATTTCTTGCCTACCTCCGAGGGCTGCTTGAGCTCATGCGTGATGACGCGGTCCAGAAGCCGGCCGTCCTCGTCAACGGAGACCGCTTCGGTGACGATGTAATTCTTGCCGCGGCGGGCGTACTTGTCGGCAATCCATGCCTGGACGGTGATGCGCTTGCCGGCGACCGGCGGGTTGTAGCAGTAGAATGCACACCGCGCATTCACCGAACCGCTGTCGCGATAGACCATGTGATAGGGATGGACGTCCACCTTGTGCGAGATGGTGGGGAAGGCGGCCTCCGGATCCATGACACCCCGGCGATACTCGTCCATCATCTCCTGCGTGAGCACATAGGAGAACGAAGGCAGTTGTTCGCCGACTTCCAGGGTCTCCCAGTCCAGTAGCTTGCGTGTCTCGTCTTCATGCGCCTGCGCCATGCCTGCTTCCTCTCAGTGCGCGACCTGATGGCCGGTGTTGGTTTTCCAGGAGTGCTCCAAAACGTCAACCGGATTAGATCACTGATTTGCGGTCCGGTCCAACCCGGAGTGCCGGGCAGGAGTACGGGGATTACGAAGACGGGTAGGGCGGTCGCCCGAGAATATCACGCAGCAAACCGAACAGCGCCGGCCGGCCAAACGCGCGAGCCGAACCGGACGAAGCAACGGACCCGGCGGCTGCCCCGCGGGCATTGCGTGCAATGCCGCTGGCGTGCAGATTTGCCGGGCCGGGCCTTCGGACCCATGTCACGACCCAAAGGAGATGACATCCCATGCACTTCGCGTACACGCCAGAGCAGGAGGCCTTGCGGCAAGAGGTCCGCGGCTTCATCGCCGAGAACGTCACGGACGCGGTACTGGCCGCTCGGGGATCGTCGGAATCGAACACAGCTGCCGGTCGCGGCCCCGGCGCCAGCGACGCGATGAAGGAACTGTACAGCAAAATCTACGAGCGGGGCTGGCTCGGCATCGCCTATCCGAAGGAATATGGCGGTCAGGGCGGCGACCGCATGTCGCAGTACATCGTTGAGGAAGAGTTCACCCGGATGGACATTCCCGTCGGCATGGGCGGCAGCGGCGCGCCGGCGATCATGGCAGCGGGCACCGAAGAGCAGAAGCAGTACTACATCCCGCGGCTGATCAGGCGCGAGGTCTCCTTCGCCCTCGGCTTCACCGAGCCGCACGCCGGCGCCGACCTCGCCTCGCTGCAGTGCCGCGCGGTGCGCGACGGCGACGAATACGTCATCAACGGCCAGAAGATGTACACGTCGTCGGCGCATGTTTCGACGCACATCTACCTGATGGCGCGGACCAATCCGAACCTGCCGAAGCATCGCGGCATCTCGATCTTTTTGTTCCCGATGGATACGCCCGGCATCACCGTCCGGCCGCTGTGGACGATCCAGAACGATCCGGTCGCCCCGGTGGGCACCACTTATGGCCACCAGCGCACCAATGAAACCTTTTTCGACGACGTGCGCATTCCGGTGTCCTCCCTGCTGGGCAAGGAAAACGAGGGCTGGCGCGTCGGCTCCATGGGCCTGAACCTCGACCGAGTCGGCGCGTCCCGCTACCTGATCTCGGTTCGCCGCGACGAGGACATTGTCAATTTCGTCAAGTCGCACAGTTTCGATGGCTACGCCCCAGCGAACAATCCGGCGATCCGCGACAAGATCGCCGAGCTGTGGATCGAGGCGCAGGTCTGCCGCCTGATGACGATGCGCAGCATGTCCATCGTCAACAATGGCGGCACGTTCACCTACGAAGGGTCGGCGGAAAAAGTCTGGGCGCCGGAACATGGCGTGCGCACCACCGAGGCGATCAGCCAGATGCTCGGTCCCTATGGCCAGTTGCTGAACGGCTCGCCGCATGCGGTCGAGGGCGGCGTGTTCGCGCACAACCTGATGGGCGCGTTCCAGTCCGGCATCAACCACGGAAGCACCCAGGTGATGCGCGACCAGGTGGCTCGCCGCGGCCTCGACATGCCCAGGAAGTAGTCTGCCGGCTTTCTGCGACCGGCGGGGCGGTCCGCTGAACGCCTTGGTCAGGCATGTGCCTGCAGAATGCGCGGGGCGGCAGCGACCTGTCGCTCATGTGCCCCGGCTTGTTGGTGTACGAAGTCGGCCGGGTGATCGCGCCGCGGCCGGCGTGCGGGAGTTGAACGATGTTGGGCCCCTGGGCGCTTGACGATGTGCGGGTGCTTGATCTCAGCGAGGGAATTGCCGGGCCGCTTGCGGCGCGCCTGATCGGCGACTACGGCGCCGATGTCATCAAGGTCGAACCTCTCAACGGGGAGTGCGGGCGGCGCACGCCGCCGTTCTTCCAGGATGATCCAGACCCGGAAAAGAGCCTGTTCCACCTGATGCTGAATCTGAACAAGCGCGGCATCAGCCTGAACCTGGACACCGAGGAAGGGGCCGCGATCCTGCGTCGCCTTGCCGGCGAAGCCGATGTCATCGTGGAAAGCTTTCCGCCGGGCTATCTGGCGGCACGCGGGCTGGACTACGCTAGGCTGGAGCAGGAGAATCCGGGTCTGGTGATGACCTCGATCACGCCGTTCGGCCAGACCGGCCCGTACAGCCATTACAAAAGCGACGAGATCATCGCCTACGCGACCAGCGGGATCATGGCGATCAGTGGAACGGTAGATCGCGAACCGCTGAAGCACGGCGGATTTCCCGGCCAGTACGAAGCCGGGATGAACGGCTTCCTGGGAACGCTGGTGGCGCTGGTTGCGCGCGACATGGCCGGTACGGGCCAGCAGGTTGATATCTCGATCCAGGACGTCATCGCCTCCAGCTTGGTGCTCAACCAGCCGTATTACAGCTTCGCCGGCGGCGTGCAGGGGCGGCGCCATCCGGAGGGCAGCAATTTCGGCCAGGTGATGCCATGCAAGGACGGGTATTTCGTGGCGCAACCCGGCGGCGGCGTCACCTGGGACGGCATCGCCGACTTCTTCGGCAAACCCGAACTGAAGGAGCACCGTTTCGCCGACCTGGTGGAGCGCGTGCACAACGGCCCCGAACTCGACGCGATCATCCGGGACGCGACCAAAGATCGCACGATGGCCGAGATGTTCAAGACGGCGTCGGAGAAATACCGCATGTTGGTCGGCATCGTGCAAACCCCGGAAGACCTCGCGAACTGCGAACACCTGGCAGCAAGAGGCTATTTCGAGGAGGTGGAGCATCCGGCGATCGGCAAGATCAGGGTTCCATTCCACCTTTGGAACATGTCTGCCAGCGGCTCCACCTGCCGGCGCCCGGCGCCGTTGCTGGGGCAGCACAATGCCGAGATCTACGGCGCGACCCTTGGCTGCGATGCCGCGGCGCTGGATGCCCTGCGTGCCCGCGGCGTGATCTGAGGGGCCGGGCATGACCGCCGATCGCTCCATACCTGAAGGCGTGAAGCTGCCGCTGGAAGGCTTGCGCATCGTTGACATCAGCAACGTCATCTCGTTGCCGTATGCCAGCGGATTGCTGGCTGATCTTGGCGCCGAGGTGATCAAGGTCGAGGGTCACGGCCGGCTCGACACCTCGCGCGGCGGCGCACTTACGAGCGTTCTTGCCGACAACCGCCCGGGCGACGATCCATGGAACCGGATCGGCAGCTTCAATCTGCTCAATCGCGGCAAGAAATCCGTGGCGCTCGACCTCAGCCGTCCGGAGGGGCGGGCGGTGCTGACCGACCTGATCAAGGTCAGCGACGTGCTGATGGAAAATTTCACGCCGCGCGTGATGCGCAACTGGGGGCTGGACTATCCCAACGCGGCGAAACTGCGTCCGGGGCTGATCATGGTCTCGTGCAGCGGCTTCGGCCACAACGGCCCGTATTCACAATATCCCGGCCAGGCGACCACGCTGGAGGCGACGCACGGGCTGGCCTATGTCACCGGCTACCCTGGCGAGGAGCCATCGAAGGCAGGGCAATCTTTCGTGGATTTCCTTGCCACCTGGGCGCTGGTCAGCGGCACGCTGCTGGGGCTGCGCCACAGGCATCGGTTCGGCAAGGGGCTCTGGGTCGATGTCGGCATGTACCAGCTTGGCACCTACATGTTGAGCGAACGCGTGCTGGACTGGGAGGCCAACCGCCGGCTTGGCGAGCGCATCGGCAACCGCCATCCGTTCCTGGCGCCGCAGGGCTGCTATCGCTGTGCCGGGGATGACGCATGGTGCAGCGTCCTGGCGCGTGACGACGAGGAATGGGCGGCGCTGTGCCGGACGATCGGCCGGCCGGAGCTGGCAACCGACGAGCGGTTTGCCACGAATGACGCGCGCCGAATCAACCATGACGCGATCGACGCGATCATCCACCCGTGGATGGCAACACAGACCAAGTTCGGGGCGATGGAACTGCTCCAGGCGGCCGGCGTGCCGGCCGGGGCGGTGTTCGATGCCCGCGACCTCCACCTGAACGCACACCTGAAGGCGCGGGGGCTGCTGGAGACGGTGGCCTATCCGCCCGATCGGGCGATGGGCAAGCGCGCGGTCATTGGCCGGCCCTGGAAATTGTCGAAGCTGCCGCTCGCCGTGCGTGGCCCGGGGCCGCGGCTTGGCGAACACAACCAGGAGATCCTGGGCGGGGTGCTGGGCTACAGCCCCGCGCGGATGGCGGAGCTGGAGGGGGCGGGGATTATCGGCACCCAGCCGACGAATGCGCGCAAGCCGGTGTCGATGCCGATGGCAGAACGGGTGAAATCGGGCCGGCTGGCGACCTGGGATCCGGATTACAAGGAACGCCTGGGCATCAAGGATTGAACGGCAGGAGACCGGGCGGCGGCACCGAGAGCGCATCAGGAGCTCTGGGGCATTCCCCAGGTTGTCGTGCAACACGAATGCCTCGCAAAACAACGGCCTCCGCGATGCCCGGCTACAACAGCGATACAATTCGATGAAACCAGCGAATTGCAGCTCGCATGACGTTGCGAGCGACGGCCAGTGCGACTTATCTGCTTTCCGACAATGATGCCGCGTCGGCGGTCGCCTTGGCGGTGGTTCCCACCTGTCGAGGCAGCTGCTCCGCTCAACGGGCATCGGGGCGCACGCGCAGGACAGATCGGAGAAAATTCGTGAAAATCTGCTGGTTGATTGGTGCTGGTGCGGTCCTGGTGGCAGGCGCCGGTGCCGCGCAAGCTTCGTACAGCTTTGTCACGCTGACCGATCCCGCCGCCAACGGGTACACGGTGGCGCAGGGTATCAACGCTGCCGGACAGGTGGTCGGCACCTACTTCGATGCCGCCGGCGCGCAGCACGGCTTCCTACTCTCCGGCGGCAGCTATAGCGCGATCGACGTGCCCGGCGCGGTCGCGACCCAGGCGAACGGCATCAATGCAGCCGGAGACATTGCCGGGTATTCCACCAGCGGTGGAACAACCACCGGGTTTGTCCTGTCCGGCGGCAGCTACGCGTCGTTCGCCGTGCCAGCCAGCACCGGTACCTTTAGCTGGGGCATCAACAATGCCAATACGCTGTCCGGTTCCTACAACGACGCGGGCGGCACCTCGCATGGCTTCGCCGGCGCCAGTTCGATCGATGACCCGGCGGCATCCGGCGGCACGGTGGTCCGGGGCATCAACAGCGCCGGCCAGGTCGTCGGCTACTACACCGACGCCGCCGGCGTCGCGCACAGCTTCGTCGACTCTGGCGGCAGCTTCACCGCGCTGAACGATCCGGCCGGGGTACTTGGCACCTTCGCCTCCGGCATCAACGATGCCGGCCAGGTCGTCGGCTATTTCCTGAATGCCGCCGGCGCGACAAGCGGGTTCGTGGAGTCCGGCGGTACGTTCGTCACTCTGAACGACCCGAGCGGACTCCCCGGCTTCACGCAAGCATTCGGGATCAACAACCAGGGTCAGATCGTCGGGTCGTTTGTCGATACTGCCGGCTCGATTCAAGGGTTTGAGGCATCGGTGCCCGAGCCGGCCTCGCTTGGGTTGCTCGGCTTCGCCCTGATCGGTCTGGGGACGGCGCGCCGCCGGCGGATCTGAAGTCGCCGTCCCGGTCCTGTCTCGTCAACCGCCGCCGACCGGCTGGCCGACCTGTTCAGTGTCCAGCCGAACCTCGCGCGTTCGGCCGTCCTCGGTCCAGGTGATCCAGACGCTGACAGCGTAGAGTGCCGGCGGCAGCCCCGCCGGCCCGGCGGCCCGCGGTGTGGCGGCCGCCACGACCGGCACGACATGGATATGCCAGCGATACCCGCCGCCGTCGTCGCCGTCCCAGTTCCCCGGCATCACCGACCCGCCATCGGTCGCCATCGCCAGGTGCGAGCGGGCGCGCACCACCGCCTCCTCATAACGTGCCGCGCGTTCCGATGCCGACACGGCATCGACCGCCACCTCGAACATCACTCCCAGCGCCAGCGCCGCGATGACGAAGGCAATCAGCACCTCCAGCAGGGTGAAGCCGCGCGTGCCGCGCATGGTCAACGCTGCCCGTCGCCGCCAAACAGCCGCGCGGCGGAGGCGACCACCCGGAGCCGATAGGCGTTGGCCAGCGGTGCGCTGTGAGAATGATAGTAGCCGACGGCGCGCAGCAGATTGCCTTCAGCCTCGTTCAGGTAAATGCGCATGATCGCGCCGGCGACGGCGATGTTGAAGCACGGATCCAGCAGCAGGCGCTGTCGCGCTTCCGCCGGCGGCATCCGGGTCTGCCATGCCAGCGGCCGCACCCAGCGCGTGTTCACCTGCATGACCCCCAGGTCCCGCGAACCGTCCTGGTTGATGTGCACCAGCCCCGGACGACCGCCCTCGACCGCTTGGATAGACGGCAGCACGCGCGGCGGCAGATGGTAGAACACAGCGGCGCTCGCCATGCAGGCCAGATACGGGATTGTCATGCGCGCCGCTCTGGGGCGATGCGTATCGATCCGCCGCGTCCGGCTGAACCGAACGACAGCCGATCCGCCGGCGGATGCCCCGTCTCACTCGCTCCTGGCGCCACGGCCAGCGTCCCGTGCCGAACCACGCCGGCTACATCCTTCTCGAACGCCCCGTCGTCATCGCAATTCCCGGCGGGAGCCAGATCTGTCGTAGCGTCCGGCGAAGCCTGGATCACTGTTGCAGCTCCTGTTCGACCTTGTGCCGAATGCGCTCATTCGGATCCGGCGAACCGGAGGGCCGCAACGAGTTCAACTGCGCCGGCACCGCCGCGGCGTTGATCAATTGCTCGCGCATGTCCTCGGTAAGTGCCCGCGCGTCGCGCTGATCGTGCAGCACATGGGGCGTCAGCAGCATCAGCAGCTCGGTGCGCTGCCGCGTGTTATTCTGGTTGCCGGCCAGCGCTCCCAGGATCGGGATATCCTTCAGCCATGGGATGCCCTGGTTGCCGGTGCTGGCGTTGTCGCTGATCAGCCCGGCCAGACCGATGGTCTGGCCGTCCTGCACCACGACCCGCGAACTGATGCTGCGATCGAAGAACGTGGGCGAGTTGATGCCCGGCGTGGTGATCTGGGTGGACACATCGCTCACCTCCTGCGAGATGTCG
This sequence comes from Acetobacteraceae bacterium, assembly GCA_035535035.1. Lineage (GTDB taxonomy): Bacteria > Pseudomonadota > Alphaproteobacteria > Acetobacterales > Acetobacteraceae > JASHVB01. Next base: position 58,689 of record DATLQW010000029.1, on the reverse strand, counting down.
AGCGTCACCAATCCGCCGCTGTTCACCCGCGGCGTCACGTCCAGCACCACGCCGGTCTGCTGGTAGTTGACCGAGTTTATCACCGGCGCGCCGGTGGTCAGCGTGCTTTGTGAGCTCTGGCTCAGATACGGCACCACGTTGCCCACCTGCAACCGTGCCGGCTGGTTGTCCAGCACCAGAAGCTCCGGCGAGGAGAGCACCCGCACCGTCGTCACCTGCTGCAGCGCGTTCAGCGCGAAGGGGGCGCCGCCGGCGCCATGACCGCCGATGAAGAATCCCGGAAAATTCAGGTTGAGCTGTGTCTGTGAAGGGGTCTGCAGGTTCTGCTGCGAGGCGAAGTTCAGGACCCCGTTCAGCCCACCGGACTGGAAGAAGAACTGCGTGCCGTATTGCAGGTTGTCGTTCAAGGTTACTTCGGCGATTACCGCGTCTATTCTAACCTGCAGCGGCAGGATGTCGATCTTGCGCAGCATCGCCTGGATGGTGTCCATCTCCTGCCCGGTGCCATAGATCAGCAGGGCATTGTTCTGCGGATCCGGAATGATGCTCAGCGCCTCGCTGGACCCCTCCGTGCTGCTTGGCTCCAGCGGCCCGGCCAGCGGTGACGCCGCGGCGGGAAGCAGCGGCTGTGCCTGTCCCTGGGCAGCGACCTGCGGCACCTGGGCGAGCGGAGAACCGCCCTGCGCCCCGCCGACAGCGCCGGGCAGGCCGCCGCCGCCGCCCAACACGCTTTGCCCACCACCCGCCAGCCCGCCTCCACCCTGCTGCCCGGCGCCCCCCAGTACTCCGCCGGCGCCCTGCAACCCGGCCGCGCCGGCTTGGGCTCGCGACTGGCTGGTTGGTCGTGCCGTCACGTTGTTCGGCGTGAACGCCTGCTGCAGCACATAGGCCACATCCTCGGCGGGGCTGTTCTGCAGGTAGTAAACGTGCCAACTGCGGATGGTTCGCGCCCGCGCCCGCTCGACGAGCGTATAGACCCGCCGCACCTGCTCGATCGTCTGTGGCTGGGCGGCGATCGCCAGCACGGCATTGATCCGTGTCATCGGCACGATGCGCACCTGTCCGGCCAGCGCGCCGCCAGTCTGGCCGTGGAACGCATCCTCCAGCGCGCTGGCAAAATCCTTGACCCCGCCGTTGCCCACCGGCAGCAGCGCATAGGACTGGCCGGCCAGGATATCGGTGTCGAACGCATGGATTAGGTTCACCAGGCTGTCGCGATTATCCGGAGACCCGCTGACCAGCAGCACGTTGCGCCCGGCATCCGCAGCAATCTTGCCGCCGGCGCCGACGAAAGGCTGCAACAGCTTCACCAGGTTCGCGGCGGACGCATAGTGCAGCGTCACCGTCTCGATGCCGGCGGTGCCCGCCTCGGCCGCGACCGCCGCGGCCTGCGCGATGGGCACCACGCGATAGAGCGAGCCGGTCTGCACCAGCGTCGCCCCGTTCTGCGCCAGCAGCGACTGCAACACGGAAAACAGTTGCGCCCGCGCCAGCGGCCGTTCCGTGCGCAGCGTCGCCGAGCCGTGCACCGCCGGGTCGATCGTGTAGTTCAGCTTGAGGATGGTGCCCAGAATCTGCGCCGCCACCGCGCGGATGTCGGTGTCGGCGAAATCCAGTGAAATGTCGCCGCCGCCAGCGCCGATGGGCGGGGTAGGCGGCGTCGCGGTCCGCCGGGTTCCAAATGAGAGAAGCGCCGGCGGCAGGCTGCGTGGCGAGCCGACATTGCCATTGATGCGCGGGGGTGCGACGGAGGTCTCGATCGGCAGCGGCGGCAGCGCCGTTACCATCGGCGCCTCCGGCCGCGCGCAGCCCGCCAGTCCGGCGGCAACCAGCGCCGCGGCGATCCGCCGCAAACGATCGGCGCTGCATGTCGGCATCATCGCGCCAGGGACAGTCCAGTGTGCTGTCCGGATGCTGCGGGGCGGCTTGGTGCGACCGACAGCTGCTCGATCAGCCGCCCCTCCGGGATTGCGTCAGAGCCTGGGCGCGGGATCATCCGGCGCGGCCGCCGGCGCAGCGTCAGCCGACGATGCGGCGGTTGCGTCGCGAACCGCGGCGCGTCCGTGCGATTGGTGCCCGGCAGCAAGCGCGGCGGCAGCGCGACCTTCATCGGTCTCGCCCACCACAAGACGAAGTCACGCAGCATGCCGCAGCCCCGATCGCATTGCGCGGGCGATTAGCATGGCGGACCCCAACCCGACAGTAGGAGCCACCATAACGTCACTGGAATGCCATACGCCCGGATCGTTCGGCCATGGGAGGCTGCATCAGCCGTCCGGGCCGTTCGGCTGGAGTCCGTGCATGCTCGCGTTCGTGTTGCCGCTGCTGATTGCTCCTTTCGCCGGAAGTTTCCTTGGCGTGCTCATCGTGCGACTGCCGGAGCAGCGACCGGTCGTGCTGGCGCGCTCTGCCTGTGCCGCGTGCGGCACACCGCTCGGACCACTCGATCTTGTGCCCCTGGCCAGCTTCGCGCTGCAACGTGGACGCTGCCGCTATTGCGGCGAGCCGATCGGCTGGTTTCATCCCGCGGTGGAACTGGCGGCACTTGGAGTGAGCGTCTGTGCCGTGCTCGCCTGCCGGACACCGCAACAGGTCTGGGCTGGTTGCTTGCTCGGATGGATGCTGCTGGCACTCGGCTGGATCGACGCGTTATGGTTGCTGCTGCCGGACGCGCTGACACTGCCGTTGCTGCTGGCCGGCCTCGGCGTGGCGATCGTCACCGCGCCGGACACCGTGTTCTGGCACGCGCTGGGCGCAGCCTCTGGCTATCTCGGGCTGCGCGCGGTCGCGGCAACCTATCGCTTGTTGCGAGGACGCGAGGGCATGGGCGCAGGTGACGCCAAGCTGCTTGCGGCGGCCGGGGCGTGGCTGGGGATCGGCGCGCTGCCCTGGGTCGTCCTGCTCGCGGCACTCGCCGGCCTCGCCGTCGCCGGTGTCGCTGCCATAGCCGGCCGGCCGGTGCATGCGACCACCGCGTTGCCATTTGGCGCATTCCTCGCCGTTTCGTTCTGGCTGGTGTGGCTGTACGGTTCGGCCTGGGGATTGCCGTGAATCGACGCCGCGAAGACGGCTTCACCCTGATTGAGATGATCGTCGTATTGGTCATTCTCGGGCTGCTGCTGGGTATCGTCCTTGCGCGTGGCCCGATGCACAGCGCGCGGCTGGACGCCGACGTCGCGGCACGCGAACTGGTGGCCGCACTGCGGCTGGCCCGCGGCCGCGCCATCGCCGAAGATCGGTCGGTCTCGGTTGCGCTGACGCCCAGCCGCTACCAGGTTGACGGGCTGGCCGCGCACGGCGTCCCGGCCGACGTTGCCCTGGCCGGCGCCGCGGCGGTCCGCTTCGCGCCCGATGGCAGTTCGTCCGGCGGAACAATAGTGGTGCGGGCCGCGACGTCGAGCGTCACCGTCGTGGTGAGCTGGCTGACCGGCCGGGTGAAAATGGCGCAGGACCGATAGCGATACTGGCACCGCCGGTCGATGTCACCGACTCATCACGGGCATCCGGGTAGCGGCCCCTGGACGTTGACACGGCATCGGGGATGATGGCGCGTGCTTTTGCGCCGTTCGGCCATGCGATATCGCACCCTCAACGAACGTGGCTTCACCCTGTTGGAGCTGCTGGTGACTCTGGTGGTCCTCGGCCTGCTGATGCTGACCCTGACACAGGGGATCCGGGTCGGACTGCAGGCGTGGGCGCTGGAGGGCCGGGTGGGCCGGCGCGCCAGCGGACTTGAAACCACCGATCGGGCATTGCGCCAACTCATTGGGCAGGCGTCGCCCGGCGAACCAAGGTCGCGCCATGCCGCCTTTACCGGCACCGCCCACACCCTGTCATTTGTCACGACCCTGCCGGAAGGTTTCGGCGCACGGGTGACGCACGAGGCGGACGTGAGGTTGCTGGTGACCAAGGGGCATCGCCTTGAATTGCTCTGGCGACCGCACTATCGCCGCTGGATCGTCCCGCTGCCGCCGCCGTCGGCGATCACACTGCTGGACCACGTGGCGCAACTCGATCTCGGCTTCTGGCAGCCGGCGGCCGCACCACGGCGTGGACGCTGGCTGTCCGCCTGGACGGCGCGCGAGCTGCCGCCGCTTGTGCGCCTGCGGATCGCGTTCCCGCCGGGCAACGCGCGCCAATGGCCGGATATCGTCATCGCCCCGATGCGGGAGCTTCCGTCGCCGTGAGCAACCGCACTGCGGCGCCTGATCAGCGCGGCTTTGCGCTGCTGATCGTGTTGTGGACGCTGGGCCTGCTGGCATTGCTGGTCGCTGGACTGGCGGCGTCGGGGCGCGGCGCAGCGGAGATTGCCAGCAATCTGCGCGGCAGCGCGACCGCCGAGGCGGCGGCCGACGGCGGCGTGCAGCAGGCGGTGTTCCAGTTGCAGCGCGGTGCGTGGCAGCCAGACGGACTGGCGCACCGGATCGACATCGGCCGCGCCATGGTCGAGATCGCCATCGAGGACCAGAGCGGACGAATCAACCCGAATTTCAGCTCCCCGGCGATGCTGGCCGCCTTGCTCGCTGCGGTCGGCGCCGATCCCGCGCAAGCACGCGACCTGTCACGCGCGATGGTCGATTGGCGCACCGCCACCACGGTCTCGCTCGCCGGCGGCTTGAAGCGGGATCGCTATCGGCGTGCGAACCTGCCCTATGGCCCGCCAGGCCGGCCGTTCGCCAGTGTGGACGAGATCGGCCTGGTTGCCGGCATGAGCGCCGACCTGCTGTCGCGGCTTCGGCCATACATCTCAGTCTATCAAACCGGCGACGCCCGCGGCACCGAGAATTCGTCGTTCGATCGCGACGTGCTGCAGGACGCTGCCATGATCGGCCATGCCTCGCCGCTGATCGGCTTTACCAGCCCCGACAAAATCGTGCTGGTCCGCGCCGCCGCCCTGCTTGCCGACGGCACACGCTTCGTTCGCCGCGCCGTAGTGCGGCTGGCGGCGCACGTAAAGCCAGGCGAGCGTGCCTGGCAGGTCCTGGACTGGAATTGAGCGGCGGTTCCGGATGCGGAAAGGGCGGCCCTTGCGGGCCGCCCCCTGTTAGACGCAAGCCTGATGGTGGTTCGCCGGATCAGCGACCGGCGACGGCACCGGTGCCACCGGCCGAAGCGCAAACATTCGGTTCCATCACGTCCGTATTGCCCGTCGCGCCCGCCGTCAGCAGGTTGTTGAAAACCGCGTTCGAAAGGTTGGCGGGCAGCGGCGTGAACCCGTGCTGCACCAGAAGATTTGCCATGTACGGCAGCGGTGTATAGAAATCTTGCCAGTATTCCACGACATCGTTGCCGACGGTGGCGTTGCTGTAGCACTGCGCGAGATCGACGGTGGTGAAGCCGACGATCGGGTAAAAGTGCGGCGGACTGGCCTCCGGCGGAACATAGTCCGCCGGATTGGCGTCGCCCGCGGCGGGTGCCGGGACGTTCGCCAAAGCGTTCTGGGTGTTGGCCGAGGTGGGCAGGTAGTAGATGCCGTCGTTGCTGTTCTGCACCTCGGCGACCGCCGGGTAGCCGCCGCGGCCGGAATTCGCCGGCGCGATCAGCGTGTAGTCCGGGCTGAGATAGCCGAGCTCCTCGTTTGCCGTGTTGCCCGCGGTCTGGACCGTTGTCTGAATGCCGCTGCTGTTGGTCGCGCCAATGAAGTTCGACGGCGGGGTGCCACCGAATTCGCCGGCGAAATTGGCGCTTGCCGTGAACGTGATGTTGGAGTCGCCGCCGGCACCCGTAGTGCAAACTTGGTGCAGGTGCTGCGTAAGCAGGAAGCTCGTGCCGCTGCCGTCGATCCGATAGATCGGATGGATGGTGCCGATCGGCAGTGTGCTGGGGGAAATCGCCACGCCGGCCAGTGCCGGGTCTTGCCACGACGTGATCTTGCCGGAGAAGATGCCGCAAAGCTGCGTATCGTTGAACCGAAGCTCGCCTTCCTGTTGCGCGCTGGTTTTCTTGAACACGACGGCAATGGCGGTGCCGAAGGTCGGGATCTGGATCAGGTTGCCGGACACCGACTGGCCAGTTGCCGAGGTGGCCCAGGTGCTGATCTGACCCGCTGACAGCGTCGCGTCGCTGGCTCCGAACGCGATCGTCTGGCCGCTCGGGGTGACGTTGTTGGCGTCGAAGGTGGACGAGTTGTCGAGGAACAGGTTCTGGCCCGAGCCGCTGCCGATCGACGAGTAGTTGATGCCGAAGCTCGGATCGGTCACGCCGAAATGCGCCTCGGCCTGCGCCTGATAGACCACTGCCGCGAGCGACGACCCGCCGCCGAGCAGGCAGAGCGGCGGCTGGGTGGGATAAGAGAGCGCGGCGCCCGCCGGGTTCGGCTCGGCGCAGACGGTGTTGACCGCCGCCGACGCGCCATGCCCAGCACCCACCGCAAGGGCAGCGGCCGCGCAGGCGGTAAGCAGCGTCTTCTTCATTGTTCCATGGGACATCATGCAATTCCTCGGGTTGTGGTTAGGCTCGGCACGGACATTCCGAGGGCGTTTCTCTCATACATACATGACGCGCGCGTGACGCCTTGTTTAATCATTAACGAAGCGATTGCGATGGTTCAGCGTTAGCGGGCCTGGTCCCGCGTCAGGGCGTGCGAAACAGCGGCAGTGGCGGCGGTGGCGCCGGACGTTGCGGCACAACCGAATGGCCGAACGCGTTGCCCAGCCGCTCCTGTGTCGCGGTACGATTGAAGGTTCCGGTCGCCGGTGCCGGACTGCCCGCGCGTACGTCCGGGGCAATCATCGCCCGAGATGCGCTCTCCGCGGTGTGGCGCAATTCCTGGTTGAGGCAGCCATACGATTGATCCGCACCGATATGCACATCAACGCATGTATTGCCGGCGGCCGGCTCACCGCCTCGCGCCGCTTGCAGTGGCAGCATCAAAATTATCAGTAGTCGCAAAAACTGGTTCGTCCGCAGCGGCGCAGCCTCGCGGTATGGGTTTCGCTATGGCTTGACCGCGCCCTGCAGCCCGATCTCATCGACCCGGATCGGCTGGCGGCGCAACAGGTCGCCGATCAGCTTGCGTTCTGTCGCGGCGATCCGCTGCTGGCGCAACGCCTGAACAAGTTGCGCGCGCACGTCGGCGAGCGGCGCCGGCGCGGCGGCCTTTGTGCCGATCAGGCGGATGAGATGCCAGCCGTCCGCGGTGCGCAGCGGTTCGCTGACCGCGCCCCCCTGCATGCCGGCAACCGCGTCACGCACCGGCGGGCGCAGCCGGTCCTCGGGCAGCCACCCGAGGTCGCCGCCCGCGGCAGCCGAAGCCTTGTCATCGGATTCGTTTCGGGCAACGGCAGCAAAGTCGGCACGCGGCTTGGCAAGTTGTTGCCGGATCGCGGCGAGACGCTGCTTCGCCCTGGCCTCGGCGGCGGCAGTCGCGTTGGGCGGCAGCGCCACGAAAATCTGTGCCAGATGATATTGCCGCGGCATGATCAGGCGATCTTTCCGCGCTTCATAGGCCGCCTCGACATCGGCATCCGATGGATAGCCGGCCGGCGGCTGCGCAAGCGAAGCAAGATACGAATCGGCGATCGCCGCGTCATGCGCCTGCTGGGCCTGAAACACCACGTCCGGCCGCGTGTCCCACTGCTGAGCATGCGCTTCCTGCAGCAGCAGCATCTGCACCATCTGGCGGCGCACCAGCCGATCCAGCAGGGAAGGATCGCTGGCGAGCTTCGCACGCACGTCCGGTGCGGCTGCCGCAAGCAGGTTCCTGGCATCGGCCGCGGTCATTTTCGCACCGCCGGCTTCCGCCACCACCGAATTGCCCGCCGGGGCCTGCGCGCTGACCAGCAGCAGTGCAACAAGAAGTTGCAAGTGGCGCCGCATCAACGCGCTCCGGTTGGGCCAGGCGCCGGCACCTGGCTCACCGGCGCCCCTGGCAACAGCCGCTGATCATCGATCTTGTCTTCGTAGTCCTGCACCAGATTCTCCAACTCTACCTTCTTGAACCCAATCAGCGGCTCATAGCTCTCAAGCAGCAAGGAGCGGAAGTCCTGTGTGCGGTAAAGATGCAGAATTCCGTTCGCCACAGCGATCAGCTTCCCATTGGTCGTGGTGCAAATCCCCAGTTTGGCGGTCTGCTGTTGCAGTTCCCCGCCGAGTCGGCGGCTTTCGGCATACTTGGCGCGGGCCAGCGTGGCCGCCTGCTGGTAGCCGGCTTGCCACTTCTGCAGGCCGGCCTGCAACGCGCTGTTCTGCTGCTGCAGCGCCGCCACGGCGTCGCGCAACTGCCCCAGTTCAGCATCGGGGGGCCGTGGCGCGTTCTTTGCCGCTTCGAGCTGCTGTTGCAGCGAGTCGCGTTCGTGCCTGAGCTGATCAAGCTGCGCGTTCAGTGCCGCCTGGCCGTCCTGCAGGGAACGCAGTTCCATCGTCGTTTGGCGCAGCGCTTCGCGCAGGCGCGCTTCGCCGGTGGCGTCCTGCGCCCGGGCCGGCCCCGCCGCGAGCACCGCGGCGAACAGCAGCAGAATCAAACCGCTGCTCCGCATGCGCATCAGAAGCGAACGTTCAGATCGGCCTGCACGGTGTCCACCGAGTATGGACCGCCGCTGACCTGGTTGCTGCTGAGCCAGCGTACGGTGACCCAGGCGTTGCGTGCCACGCCGAGATTGCCGGCGAGAATGAAGCCCTTGGCGTTCGTGCCACCGAGGTGAAAGTCCGGATCGTTCAGCGCCGCGAGCACGGAGTCGCTCTCCAGGTATTTGTAGGTCAGTGACGCGTTCCAGTCCCACCGCTGGGCGATTTCCGGCGTGCCGACGATGCCGCGGATCATCCAGGCCTTGTTGCCGGCCTGCACGGTATTGCTGCCATTGGGCAACCCCAGATTGAGCACGTTAGCACGGTTGAACCCAAGATTGTCCGAGAACTCGGCTTCCAGCGCAACGCGGATCGGATCGAATGTGTCGATATCGACGCGCCCGTGCAGGTCGAGGATATCGAACGCCGAGGCAAGGCCGAAATACTGCGGCTGCGGACCGTTCGGATTGGTCGCGGGAACCACCAGGTCGCGTATCGTCATCATCGTGTTGCCGTTCGAGGGAAACAGCATGCGCGTGTTGTCGGTTTGGCAGGTGTCGGAGGCGTACAGAATCGTGCACGGCGAGGATAGTTTTCCCTGGATATTCGAGTAGCTGAAATACCCGGCGGCAAACCTGGCCGTGTAGTGGGTCGTGATCCGCCACTCGGCGCCACCCTGCACACCGAACAGCCAGCCGTTGCGACTGGGGTAGTTGGCCGTCGTACCGAAATTGAACGCGGTGTTGAACACCGGAAATGCGCCCAGGCTGCCGAAAGCGGCAACGCCGTCCCAAACAGGCTGGCGCCCCGTGGCGGCAAATCCGTCAAAGCTCAGGTCGTCGTAGTAGATCAGGTCAGTTGTCCAGAACGGGTTCGGCATGCGGCCGGCGTACAGCGTCACCTGCGGAATTGGGGTCGCCTTCAGGAAGCCGCGGTCAAGCCATAGCGCATCTTTGGCGAAGGCACCGCTCTGGCCGAGTGTCTGGTTGGTCGAAACCGGGCTCGCATCGTTGCCTGTGGCAATACGGATGTCGGCGCTGAGCCAGTCGTCGATCCGGGCGCGCATGCCGATGCGCGCGCGCAGCCGGACGCGCCACCGATCCTCGGTGGTGTCGAGCAACGGCGGTCCACCAGAGCTGCCGGTGATGTCGTACGGCGGACCGGCGTTGAGCGTGGCAAAATCTACGAAATCGGGAATGTTGCCCTGCGGCAAGAAATCGCCCTGGCCGCGAATCCGCATGTCGCCATACATCGTGATCCGGTGCACCCAATCGGGAACCTGGTTCGGCTCCGCCCAACCTTCGTTCTTCGCCTTCTGCAGCACCTCGTTGCGGACCTGCGCGGCAATCTGATCGCGCACGATCTGCGGCACGTAGGTCACCCGCACCGTGCCGGGAGGCAGCTTTGGTTCGGCGGATCCGGCCGCCGCCTGTTCCGCCGCCGGTGTGGCGGCCGGCCTCTTCCCCCTGGGCCCGGCGGCGACCTGGCGATGCCGCTGCTGGGCGCCGCCACGCGCTTCCGCCTCCGCCTGCTTCAGCAGGGCGTTTGCCTGAGCGCGTGGCAACACGCCCTTCTGCACCAGCAGTTCGATCAGCCGCTCGGTGACGCTCGGCGTGGCCGGTTGTGCGTGGGCACGCGACAGCGAGCCGGAGGCCGCGGCAAGCAGAAGACAAAGGACGCCGAATCGCGCCAGACAGCCGAAACGTTCGGTCATGCGACACCGCAGGTACGAGGGAGACGAACCCGCATCATCCGGGCTCGGCCGCGATGCGAAGATGGACCGGTTGCGGCATGCCCTGTGGCGGAGCTTGGCCGACGCCAAGCCCATCCAGGTCACGCCTGATCGCGCTGTCCACCGCGGGATCGCCGGACGAATTGACGATGTCGGCGCGTATCACGGTGCCGGTGGCGCTGAGCCAGATCTTCACGGCGACCTGCCAGCGTCCAAATCGCGTCTTGTCGTCTTGGCGCAGCACACCCTGCACCTGCGAACGGATCGTGCCAGCATAAAGCTGCCAACCCTCACTCCCGCCCCCGCCGCCCGCGCCGCCGATGACATCGCCCGAACCGTTGCCAACCTGCAGGCCGTATGGATTTGGTCCCGTACCGGCCTCGGCGGTGAGCGGCGAGGCCGGCGGCGCCTGCACTGGCTTTTGCTGCGGTTTCACTTGCGCCTTCTCGATCGGTTTCGGCGCAGCGAGCTTCGGCTGTTCCTCCACCTTCTCGGGTTTGGGTGGTGTCGGCGGCGGCGGCGGTGGCAACAGTACGCGGGTGATGGTTGTCACCCTGTGCATTGCAACGTTGGCCTGCTGATGCGCCAAACTGTAAATGAGCGCGCCAACCGTGCCGAACGCCAGCAGGCCAACGCCGATCCGCCCGGCGGTGCGCTGCCAGCCGCGCGGCTCCTCCTCCTCCTGAAGCTCGTCGATCCACATGTCAGGACCCGACGAACTTCTGCGCGGCCAGACCGATCGATTGCACACCGACCCGGCTGCACACGTCGATCACCTGCATAATCTTCTCGTACTGCACCGCGCGGTCGCCCTTCACGATCACCGGCAGATCCGGCGTGATCGCCTTCAGATCGCGCAATCGCGCCTCCAGTTCGCTGATGGTCACCGGGACGGCATCCAACAGGATCTGGCCCTGCGCGGTGACGGCGATCACCTTGGTCTTCGGCACCACGAGGCTGACCGCCGCGCTCGCCTTCGGCAGATCAACCTTGATGCCCTGCACCGCGGCCGTGGTCATGATGATGAAGATGACCAGCAGCACATAGGCAAGATCGAGCATCGGCGTGATGTTGATGTCATCGTACGGCTTTTCGTTGGACAGGACCTGCATGGCTTATTTCCTCATTCAGCCGCGGCGCGTTGCGGTTCGGCCACCGTGGCGGCCGGCACGACGATTTCGCCGATACGGGTGACCAGCTCGTCCACGAAGACCTGCATGTCCACAATGGACTCACGAATGCGGGTGACGAAAAAGTTGTAGCCGAACAGCGCCGGAATCGCGACCGTGAGGCCGGCGACGGTCGCGAGCAGGGCAGCGGAAATGCCGGGTGCGATGGCGTTGATGTTGACGTCGCCCGCGGCGGCAACCGCGGCGAAGGTGATCATCACGCCGATCACCGTGCCAAGCAATCCAAGGAACGGTCCACCGCTGATCGCGATTGTCAGCAACACCATCGAGCCGTTCAGCCGCTGGTTTTCATGTGCGAGTCCGGCATCCAGCGCTGCGCGGATGGCGGCCAGCGACTGCATCGGCAGTCTGCCGTCGGCGTCCACCCTGCCCCGTGTCACGCGCTCGTTCACCTCGCGCGCGGCCACCCTGTACAGATGCATCAGCGGCGAGGCGCGCACCCGGTGCGGCCGTTCGATCTGAAACTGGCCGAACGCTTCGCCGGTTTCCGCGGCACGCGTCATGGCGGCGCGAAATTCGCTGCGGAACCGGTGGTTGGCGCGGCTGACCCGCGCCAGGTACAGCATTTTGCCGATCATCACCAGCCAGCTCAGGGCCGACATCATCCCCAGGATGCCGATCACCACCCAGGCATCGGGCGTAACGGCCCGCACGATAATGCCGAGATAACTATTGCCGAACAGCGATCCCTGTTCCGGCGGATCGAAGGACAACAGATCGGGTTTCGGTCCCTGGTCGTGCACCGCGACCTGGAACGCGCCGGTCGGGCGAACCACTTTGGCGATACCGAACTCGTCGATGACGCCGATAAAATTGGGCGGCGCCGCGGGTGCCGTCGCAGGAGCCGGTGCCGCGGCGGCAGGCGCCGGCGCAGTGGCGCTTGGCGCGGTCGCATTTGGCGTCGCGGCCTTTGACGCGGCGGCATCCGGCGCGGCTGGTGCCGGCACCACCGGCGGCGGCGCGCCGCCGAGCAGAGCCGGCGCATTCAGCGCGGGGAGACTTGCCGCAACCTCGCCGCTCAATCGGCCATCGACATAGACCCGCAGGTGATCCGACGCGGTGACCGCAATGTAGTGCCAGCCCGGACCGATGGGCGCGCCGGCGCTGGTGCGGATCACGCCCGCCGCGGTGGTGACCTGGGCATAGGCGACGTCCTGCGCGATGCCGAAGGAAAACCCGTTGTCGCCGTCGCGCACCGAATACAGCACGCCGGAGGTCACGCCGTCGTCCGGGCGCACCCAAAGCGACCAGGTCATCGTCGCGCCGGCCGCGATGGCGAGCGAGGGGGACGCGGGAATCTGCACCGGCGCCTTACCGTCCAGCCGCAGCCCATAGCCGATCATGCCGCCGTCGTCGCGTTTCCCGGCGGTCAGGGCATTGTTGCCATAGCCGGTACTGTCGTGCGGCACCCCGTTCGCGTCGTTGAAATGATACACCAGGAGCTGGTCGGGATCGTAGGTCGCTTTCGCGTCACCGCCCGGGGTCGGATTTTTCTTCCCCCAGTACAGATACAGCGTGGTTGAAGCCCCCGGGGCGAGATCCGGCACATCGACCCAGATGAGGCCGATCTGATCGATCAGCCCGTCGAATCGCTCGATGTGGAAATGCAGCGGCGTGCGATCATCGCCGGCAATCACGCGCAGGTCGGCCCCCTTCTCGTCGGCGGTGTCAAAATTGAAATTGCCGCCGAACAGCCGAACCAGCACCTGCGTCCGGCCGATCGGCTCCGTGATGTTGGCCCCCTTCGGCCCGGCATCCGCGGTGATCTTCATGCGGTACGGCCAGTCGCTGTTCCACCACGCATGCGCGGCGTGTGGTCCAAGCGACACGAACGCGAGGACCACAACAGCGAAAATGGCAAAGCGACGTGTGATTCGCGATAAGACCATGCTGCTTCAGAACTCCCCGAGTACGCGGAACAGCACCCGATCCGAGCCAGCCTTGGTGGTCGGGCCGTTGCTCAGGACAAATGCGTCTTCGATCGTGCCACTCAGGTGATCGAGAAGCCGAACCCGCAGGCCCACGCCAACACTGCCGAGCGAGTATTTTTGCACCTGTTCGGGCAGCGGCTGATTGATGCTGGTATGCGCCAGATCGACAAAGGCGTGCAAACGGAAGTCGTTCACCAGCGGACCTATGCGCTTCGCGAGCGACGGGCCGCGCAGCTCCATTTGCAGGATGGCACCGGAATCGCCGAGCACTTCGCTCTCCAGATAGCCTCGCACCGTGTCCTGGCCGCCGGCGCTGAGCTGCTCATTCGGCACCAGTGGCTCGGCTGACGCCTGGCCCTGCAGCCGTGCCCAGGCCTGCATCCCCCATGGCAGTTCATCAGTGTGCGATATCGCGCCGCGCAGGTAGAAGAAGTTCGCCTTGGCATCAAAGCGGTTGTTGTCGAACGCCGCGTCGCTGCCGCCCAACCCGCGGGTGCCCGCGACCACGCCGGCGGTCAGATCGGTCTGCGACCGCTTGCCGACCCAGTCCGCCTGGTAGCTGGCGGCAACCGGGTAATATTGCAGTGGCACGTGGCTGCCCTGACCGGACAGCGTCAGCGCCTGACTGAAGTCCTTGTAGTCCATGCCAACACTAAGCGCCTGGGTGAAGCCGTTATCCTGCGTAAGTGGAATGATAAGCCGCAATCCGTAGATCTGTCCCTTGCCCACGACATTGGTGCCGCCGATCGATGTGACATTGCTGTCGGAGCTCAGGTAGGAACCGAGCAGTGCCAGATCCGTATCGGGAATGTGGAACAGGTAGCTGCCGGAAAACACCTGGGCATCCGGCATATGCTGCGGTGCGACCTGAAAGAAGAAGCTCGCGCTGTCGCCCCGCTGCCACAGATTATCATAGCGCAGCGAACCGGTCGTTCGCAGCGCCGTCGTGTCGGCGCTCTGGCGATTGTCCAGTTCGAGCGAGCCGTGCAGCGGCAGCTTGTCGGCAACTTCGAGATCGACGTCGACCGTGTCGGGGGCCTTGCCCGCCTTCAGCACCGGAGTAACGCTGCGGTCGGGCTGGTGGTTCAGCGCGAGGATATCGCGCCGCACCTGGCGCATGTTGGGCACCGTGCCGGGTGCAAGCGACGGCGCATGCCGGCGCACTACGTCGGGCTCGAAATAATGCGCGCCGGTCACCCGCAGGCGGCCGATCTTTCGCTCGGTTACCGTCAGCACGATGACACCGGAATCGATGCTCTGGCGCGGTAGCTCCGCGGTGACCGTGGGATAGCCCTTCTTGCGATACAGGTCTTCCAAAGCGGCACGGGCCTGCTCGGCATCCGCCGCGGTCCGGTTGGGGCCAAGAAAGCCGTACACCGCCGCTTCGATCTCCTCGTTTGGCAGCAGCGTATTGCCTTCGACACGAAATTCCTCGATGGCGAAATGCTGCGGCTCGGACGAGGGCGCCGGGGCCACGGCGGGCGAGGCAGCGGCGTGAGCACCCGCGATTGCCGCCAGGAACGCGACCCACCGCGCGCAGCCGAGCGCGCGCAAAACTGAAGGCCGCCCGGGCGCCATGCGTCGGATCACCTTCGCCGATCGTGTCCGGCGCCGGCCGCGCTTGCCGCAGCGCAGTCGCGCCCCGGCCGCCTTCTGTGTGGTCCCATGTGGGTTCAGCTCTCGTCGGTCACGCAGCGTTCGGATGGTGCCATGCCGCGCTGCGGCGAACGCGCACAGTTTTGTTGCAAGCGGGTTAAGAACCGCCGACGGCGACGGTCATGCCAGTGCGCCGGTCCACCGCAGGGCGGCGACGAAGCCCGCGATCCAGCCCGCTGCCGGAAAGTCCGCCGGGTAAGAAAAGCGGTATTCCACGCTCCAGCGGCCACCGGCGAAGCAGAAACGTGCAAGATCCGAGCGAAGCTCCCGCCGGCGGCCGGCCAATAAGCCTCGATAGGCAAACCGTGCCAGCCGGCCAGTGTGAAGTTTACCGGAAATTTGTGCGACGATGCGCTCCTGTTGCAGTTGTCGCGCGTGGTCCACCACGACGATCTCGTGCAACCGGGTGGCAAACTCCCGCCGGCACGCATCCTTCCGCATCGAAGCGACGGCATCCGGTGCCAGGCCGACTGTCGGCAACGGCGGCTCCGGCATCAGGTAGATGGTGGCGTCGATTGCGCCCGCGGGCGCGATCAGGCGGTAGTTCACCGCGACATCGGGTAAGTTTGCGGAGAAATGGGCAATCGCGTCGCGCTGGAACCCACCGGCCGTCTCGGGGAATTCCATCCCGGAGGCGGCATGCACCCAAGGACCGCGGGCGGTGACGCTGCTGGGAGTGGCAAGATAACTGGTCGCCGGTGCGCAGGCGGCGGCAAGCAACGCCACCAGCAACGATACCGCGCAAACCGCAAGCCGGCCAGCCCCTGCGGGCGGGCCGGCTGCCGGTAGTGTGTCGTAGTAGCGACGACTGGTCAGGCCGCGAAACCACCCAGGAGGCGGCGGAACAGCGGCAGGCGAACGATGGTGGTCGCGATCAGGGCCACCAGGATCAGCGCGTAGGTGCTCGGCTCGGGAACAGTGAAGCTGCCCGTGTTGCCGAACAGGAGCGGCAGCGTTGGGCCGGCCCCGCCATTTGCCTCAAAAGACAGGTTCTGCCCCCAGCCCCCCAGGACCAGGTAGAACGCCGGATCCAGATTACCCACGTAGGTGCCAGCGGCCTGGTTGTTCGGCACGAACCCGTCGAGCACCTGCACCAGGATGTCGTGCGCGTTCCATGCGACCACGTCGCCGCCGAATAGAGGAACAACGGTACCATCGCCGTACGTGTAGTTAAAGGTGATGATGCCAGGTGCGAGCGTCGGGTTGTATGCCGACGTCGTTACGGTGACGACGTTGGCCGCCGGTTCCGTTCCCCAGTAGTCGGTGAACGCGCCGGTGTACAGGGATGCGTCAACGGAGTAGTTGCCGCCGCCCAGGATGTTGGCCCCATTTACCGCAGCGGTGTTGGAGGCGGCAAAAACTACGTTGTTCACGAGCGATGTGTCGAAGGACATGGTGTGTCTCGCTTTTTGTGACATGCTTACGATTTAGTAAGTCCAAGTTAATCCGCGTTGGTCGAAAAATCGAATGAACCTTCTGCGGCGCCGAAATGACAGGCGCATGCGGTTCACGCCGTATGGATGCCAGGAAACCAGCCCGCCGCGCCGTCCACCATCGCGGCGGCGGCAGTCATTCTTGCACGGTATGGTTGAATATGCGGCAACCAATTGGCGATCGACGCGATCGTCGTGCCCAACAGAACAACCAGTGCGAGAGCGTTGGCCGGCGGCACCCGCATTAAGGCCGCGGGCGAAAATCGGTCGGAATGCGCGAGACTGACGGGGAAGTTCAGACCGTTGCCGAAGCTCGGCCGGGTTGCACGTTTCGATGCCCGCGCGCGCAATTGCGCGCTCCGCCCGGTGCCGAAGCGTCACGCCGCCATCGAGACGATGCCGTCATCCATATACCGCGTCGTTCCGCCCAGCCGCAGCATGAGCTCGACCGGTCCGGCGAACCCTTCGAACAGCGTCGCCGGCAGCACCGCATCCCCATCCGTCCAGCGGAACGCGTTGTCCTGCTCGAAGTCGTGGAATCCCTGGGCCAGCAGCGGGTCCGCCGCCTCCAGCACGCGGAACCGCGTGTCCCGACGCACCGCGATGCGCCGCAGCGCGACGCCCAACACCCGGGGGTCGCGTGCCAGTCCCAGCTCCGCCGGCGCAGCCGCGCGCGAGATGATCCGCACATCGTTCGGACGCGCGGTCAGCCGGAAGAGATGCACCAGGCCATGGCGTTCGCTCGCGTCCACGCGCCTCCCGTCCACCAGCAGGTGCAGATCGGGGTCATCGGTCAACGGCAGGCGCGGGCGCGCGGGCGCGCGGGCGAGCAATCTGCGCCAGACCGCATCGACGACCGGTCCGCCGGTCAGCACCGCCGCGCAGGGCGGCTTCGCCGGCTCGCCCCAGCCGCTGTTGGCATTCTGGAACAACCAGCGATTGCCGTCGTCGCGATAGCTCTCTGCCGGCGCACCATTCGCAAGCAGGACGTCGTGGGCCTCCAGCTCTATGTGGTACAATGCCACCTCCTGTGCGCGATCGTCCCACAGGATCGAGCGGTGGTTCACCAGGAACTCCACCGGGATCAGCACGCCATCGATGTGGAACGCATGGCCCTTGGTCACCCGCAGGTCCCGATTCGGCACATTGTCGCCGAGCGATCCCTTGCGCAGGATGACCGGCGTCGCCGCGCTGCGCCTGCCGCGCGTCGCCAGCACCTTGCCCTTGCCGATCCACACGATCCTGGCGGTACCGCCCGCGGCGAGCGTGACGCAGCCGCCGACGCGCAAGGTTTCCACGCGCGCCTCGCCGTGCGGCGTCAGAATGGTGGTTCCGGCGACAAAGCACAGCGTTGGCGCCAGCATCGGCTCCGCGCCCGTCGTGCCGAACGTTAATGGGAAGGTCGGGCCGGCGCCGCCATTGTCGTTGGGACCGTATGAGACGTCGTTGGCGGAGAACCATATAAGATAGCCCGGGTCGGGCGTGCCGACATAGGTTCCCGCCGCTTGGTTGTTGGGCACGAAACCGTCAAGGACCTCCACCACAATGGCGTTGGCATCCCAGGCGATGACTTGCGCGCCGAAGGGCGGAGGCGTGAATCCGTTCTGGTAGGCGAACTGGAACGTAATAATCCCAGGTGCGTTTGTCGGGTTGTAGGCAGCCAGCGTGATCGAGGCGATATTGGCGTCGGGTTCTGTCCCCCAGTAGTCGGAGTAGGCCCCGGTATAGGTGGTGCCGTCCTCGGTAAAGGTGCCGTCGCCGTTGTTGGTGATACCACCCAACGTGGCGGCGTGGTGAGCGTCGAAAGTCAGGCCATCAACCCACGAGGTATCGAATGTCATGGCGGCTCCCCAGGCGGCAGCGGTGAGCCTCTGCTACCAGCCCGCCCGCCGCACCGCCCGCGCGCGCCCATGACACGCCGATGAAATTGACACCAATGAGAAGCAGCGGCTTGCCGCCACCTCCCGTCATGCCCTTGCCATCATCCGCCTCAGGAGAAGTTGCTGGTGGTCAGATGGGCGATGTTGGCGAAGGTGATCTGCGTGTTGTCGGACAAGGTTATGGTCACGGATGAGCCGTTGGTGGTCTGGCCGGCCAGCGCACTGGCTGCCTCGTTTGGTCCATAGCCGCTGAGCACCACCTGCAACTGGCTCGCGTTCGTCAGCCCTTGCACCAGATCGGTGCCGCCGGCCTGGCCCTTGATCGCCTCGAACACCGCCTGGAAGCTGCTGGAGGGCAGCGCTGTGACCGTAGCGGCGCCGGTGCCGAAAACGAACGTGCTCTGGCCGCCACTGCCGGTGACCTGATCCGCGCCGCTGCCGGTGTAGAATGTGTCCTGACCGGAGGCGCCGCCGCCGAACAGCGACTCGTTGCCGGTCGCGGCATGCAGCGCCTGCGCCGCGCTGCCGCCGGCATAGAGTTGGTCGTTGTTGCCGCCGCCAAACAACGTGGCCGCACCACTGCCGGCCTGCAAAAAATTGCTGCCCGCGGTGCCGCCGTAGAGCAGGTCCGGTCCGGTGCCGCCATACACCGTATCGCTGCCGCTGCCGCCAAGCACCGTCGCGCCGTTGGCGGCCACCAGGAACAGCATGCTGGCGTTGCCGTAGATCAGGTCCGTGGCGTGCTGGCCCCCAGTTGCGGACGCGACCACCGTCTCGGCACCCGTGCCGCCAAGGATCGTATCGGCGCCCTGCGTAATGATCTGGTCCTTGCCGGCGCCGAGCTGGAGGTAATTGTTTCCCCCGCCGGCGGCGATCGTGTCGTTGCCGGCACCCAGCGCGCGGATCATGTCGTTGCCGTTGCCGGTGTCGATCTGCCATCCCCCGGAGTCGCCTGCGGCCACCACGATCTGGTTGTTCCCGCCGCCGGCGACCACCGTGCCGTTGCCCTCCGTCGTCACGAAGCTCAGATTGCCGCTACCCGACAGTATCTGCTGGTTGGCGCCCCCGGAGCCGAACACCACCGCCGCCGCCGCCGCGTTCACCACATCGGTATAGCCGTGCGGCAGGAAGGTGACGGAATTGGTACTGGCGACGAACTCGCCGGTTGCGCCCGGTGCCAGTGGCGGCGGCGGCCCGTACTTGCTGTCGGCCGGTTGCACGGTTCCGCCCGATACCGCGGCGGAGAACGCCCCCGCGATCTGCTGCGCCAGCAACGCATTCTGGGCGGAGTCGTAGGAGAGGCTGACCGTGCTCCCGTGAGCACCGAAAACCGTGACACTGGCCATAGCTTGGAACCCCTTCAGGCGGGAAAAGCTGATCGGTCAGAGCCGTCGCGCGGCGTTCGGCCGCCCGACAAGCCCAGGTGAACTCAAAGCGTGAAAACCGACCGGATATTGGCATCCCTCACGCCTCCAACTCATCGGACCAGTTGGTGCGGTTTTCGGGAATCGACCAAAGAACCAATCGATTTTCAGCCCCTCAGGCGAGCCGTTGCGCGCTCAGGCAACCATCCGGGTCGGCAGCACAACGCCCGGCCGCGCCGCAGGGTAGGTCGTGGATCCCACGAGTTTCAGCTCCAGCACGCGGCCAACTCCGCGACCCGCCGGCAGCGCGAGACGCGCGTCGCCGTCGGTCCAGCGCGCCATCGCGTTGCCTTCCATTTCCACCGCCCACCAGCCCGACTCGAGCGCGGGACTGTCGAGCGCGATCTCGGTCAGCGCGCTGCCATCCTTCACCGTGATCCGGCCGATGCGCACACCCAGGCGGCGAACGTCGTCGATCCAGGGGCGGGTCTCATTAGGCCGCGCGGCCCGCGACACCAGTTGGACTTCCTGTGCGTCAGGCGGCAGCACGAACAGGTAGTTGTCGTGCGACACCGACAGCGGCCGCACTTCGCGCTCCGGCGTGCGCAGCCGCAGGACCGGCTCGCTGACCGCTTCCGGTTCCCACACCGGATAGCCGAGCCGGCCGGAACGCTGCGCAAGACTGTGCCAAATTGGCCGCACCATCGCCGGCGCCACGACGAACGGCGCGCAGGTGCCGTTCTCGCGCCGCTGCAGCCGCGCGCTGATCGAGAAATCCGGATGCAGCATCATCAGGGCGCCGGCATTCTCGAACACGCCGCGGTTGCCGGTATCGAGGTAGCTCTCGGCGCGCAGATCCTCGGCATAAATAATGGAATGTTCCGGCAACTCGACGTGGTAATAGACGACGCTGGTCCGCTCGGCCTCCTGCACGATGCTGCCGCCGTTGATCAGCAGCTTGGCCGGAATAAGCATGCCGTCCACATAGATCGCGTGATCGGGCGACACCAGTAGGTCGCGCGATGGCTGCCCGGCGGCGAAGGCGTTGCGGCGGATGCGGATGGGCAGCACGGCGTCCGGGTCGGGATGCGCGGCGATATCGACGCGGCGGCGACCGACCCAAACCACCGGCCGCTCGGCCACGCCCTGCCTGGTGTGCACCGCGACGCCTTCGCCCTCGGCCAGCGCTTCCACCGCAACGTCGCCCCGCGCGGTGCGGATACGCGTGCCCTCGACATAGCAGGCCGGCGGCGGTGGGGTGTACGACCCCGTTGTGCCCATATCGGTGATCGGAAAGGTCGTCTTCGTGCCGCTGTCCGAAACCAGATAATACGTGCTGAAGCCGCCACTGCCATTTGAGAGACCCAACAGCACATCGGTGCCGTCATAGGCCAGCGCCTGCACGACCGTGTTGCCGCTGAACTGACCCGACTTCGAACTGTAGGTCGCCACATTGACCGAGGTCGGAACGCCGGTGTCAACCTGAAAGCGGAACTTCTCATCCGTGAGGCTGTACAGGTCACGGTTTTCGGTGACCGTCCAGGTCGTCGTCCCACCGGTGACGACAGAGGTGGCGGCAACCGAAAAGACGTCGTGACTGTCGATCGTGCCGACAGTGATAAGCTCGTTGACTACGTCGGAGATGGCCATTTGCGACTCCTTTCTGGCGGCGCGGTCAGGCAGCGTCCGCGGCTGCGCGCGCATTTCTCGCGACAACCACTAACGCTCCTCCGACCAGAGTAAGTATTCTGGCAAAGCAACTTCGATAGAACCAAAGTAACACAGGATTCCGATCGAAAGATGATAGAATAGTGAAAGAATAGTTTCAGTTAACCGAGGGAAATGAGACCGGTCGCAATTGTGAGGCGCCCCGCGCAATAAATTCGCCGCCTTCGCCCGGACCCCGCATCAAACCAACAAAGGCGCACCAGATTTCGGTGACGATCTTGCCCAAGTCAATGAAGTCTGCATGAAATTATCCGCGGTGGACGCGCCGCATCCGCCTGTGGTACTCGCCGCGGCATGCCTCGTGCCGACAGTGTCGAATCGATACCCAGGCGAAGCCGCCATGCAGCAGTGCGCCGGTCACGCGCAACTGACGCGGCGCCGCGCGATTGCGCCGGTCGCGTCGCGCTTGCCGCGACCACGTTGTTGTTTTTGTCCGGCAGCAACCACCGCGCGCAGGCGGACAGTCCACGCCTCTTCAGTACGGGCTGGTTCGCCGCCGCACCGGCGCAGCGTGCCGCTGCGGCAACCGACGCCGGCGCCCGCGGTGTGGTTGCGCCGAACACGTCCGCAACGTCCCCGGCGGTCAACCAATCCATCGCGAACTTCACCCAGGCGGCGATGGCCATTGCGCACGCGCAGGCACTGCAAAGTCAGGCAAGCGAGGCGGCCGCCGCGGCTGCGTCCACCACGGTGCCGGATGGGCTTGGCCCCGGCGCATTGCAGCCTGACCCGACAGCCTGGACCAATGCCGCTCTGCCGGCGCAATCGAGCGCGTCAGGCCGCACCAACGTCACCATACAGCAGACGGCGCAACAGGCGATCCTTACCTGGACCAGCTTCAATGTCGGCCAGCACACCAACCTGACGTTCGATCAGAGTGAAGGCGGCGCTTCAGCCAACACCTGGGTGGTGCTCAACCGGGTGAACGATCCCACCGCTGCGCCAAGCCAGATCCTCGGCAGCATCACCGCGCCGGGCCAGGTCCTGGTGGTCGATCGCAACGGCATCATCTTCGGTGCCGGCGCGCAGATCAATGTCGGCGCACTGGTCGCCGCCACCGCCGATCTTGCCGACGCCGACTTCGTCGCTAGTTTCATCGGCAACGGCATCTACGGCTCACCCGGCTTCACCGGCGCGTCCAACGGAGTCACCGTCGCGCAAGGCGCCTCGATCGCCACCAACGCGCCGGCCGGCGCCACCAATCACGGCGGCTTCGTCATGCTGCTGGGTTCCAGCGTCGAGAACGACGGCGCCATCAGTACCCCGAACGGCCAGACGATCCTGGCTGCCGGACAATCGTTCGTCCTGCGCCAGGGGTACGGCAACAGCGCCGGCACCGGCAACGCACAGACCTCGACCACGCTCGGCACGGAAGTCGCGGTGACGACAGCCGGTGGCGCCGCGACCAACACCGGGCTGATCCAGGCGACCACCGGCGACATCACCATGGTCGGCCAGTCGGTCACCCAGGCGGGCGTGGCCTACGCAACGACGTCCGTCGCGCAACGCGGCACCATCCATCTGCTGACCAACGCCACCGATCCCACCACCGGCGTGACGCTGGCGCCCGGCAGCGTCACAACCATCCTTCCCGACACCAGTGGCGCCGCCGTGAGCGACGCACAACGCGCCACCCTGATCGACCAGTCGGCGCTGCCCGCCGAACAGGCGGTGGCCTCGTTGCTGAACGACCAGATTCTGCTGCCCGACCGGCTCGACCAGTCGCGCATCGAGATCACCACCGGCGGCACGGTCGATTTCGCCGGCGGGTCGCTGACCATGGCGACCGGCGGGCAGATCGCGGTCTATGCCAAAAACCGCGTGTTCGTCGAAGCCGGCTCGCTACTCGACGTGGCCGGATCCGTCAACGTCGTACTGCCGGCGAGCGCCAACGCGCTCACCGTCCAGATGCAACCGTTCCAGCTGCGCGACGCACCCGCCAATCGCGACAGCGGCGCGCTGAACAGCCAGACGGTGAACGTCAACATCGGCCAGCTCGTGCTGATCGCCGCCGGCACCGGCGGATACGCGCAGGACCGCTACTACACGGCCGGCGGGTTGCTTGAAGTCGGCGGCGAGCTCAGCAATGTCGCGCACACGGTCCAGGAATGGGCGGCGCCCGGCGGTTCGATCACTTTGTCCGCCTCCCAGGTCGTGGCGCAGCCGGGGGCGACGTTCAACCTCGCCGGCGGCACGCTGAACTACCAGGCCGGACAAGTGCCGACGACCTGGCTGATGGGCAGTGACGGCCGCCTCTACAACGTCAATACGGCGCCATCCGATCTCACTTATACGGGCGTGTTTTCCGGCTACACGGTCACCCACCCGCGCTGGGGCATCACCGAGACGTTCGGCAATCCGCTGATCGCGCCCGCGACGATCTATCAGGGCGCCTACACCGTCGGCCGCGACGCCGGCACGCTGACGATCAGCGCCCCGACCGACGTATTCGAGGCAGCGATCGACGCTGGCGTGGTCACCGGGGCGGAACAGAGCGCCGCGCGGCCAGCCGGCGCCGCCGAACCGCTGCTGCCAAACGGCACTATCGACCCGTTCCTGCTAACCAACGCGACCGTGCCGCTGCCCGGCAGCCTGGTGCTGACCAATCTCGTGGTCGGTGCCCTGCCGTTTGCGACCGATGTGCAAATCAGCGATTCGATCGCGCCGCTGGCCGCCGCGCTCGACAGCGCCACCGCAGTGCCCGCCGCACGCCAGGATACCGCCTGGTTCTCCGCCGGCCTGCTGGACAGCGCCGGGCTTGGCGGGCTGTCGATCGCCACCTCCGGCGCGATTACCATCGCTTCGCCGTTGTCGCTGGCCGATGGTGGCCAGGTCAGCCTGCTCGCACCCACCACCGACATCGCGGCACCGCTGGTAACGCGCAGCGGCAGCGTGTCGATTACCGACAATGCCGAGGCGTCGTCCGGCGGCATCGAGTTCCTGCTGCCCGCCGGCGGCAATGGCATCGGCGTTACGCTTGGCGCCGGCGGTGCCATCGATACGCGCGGCCTGTTCACCAATCTGATGCTGACGCCGGGCGACGTGGCCACCCAGGCGTTCGCCGCCGGCGGTCCGGTCAGCATCGACTCGTCGCAGGCGGTGGACCTTGCGCCAGGCAGCGTGATCGACGCCTCGGCCGGCGGCACCGTGCTCACGAATGGCAAGGCCATCGGCGCGGCGGGCGGTGCGATCAGCCTGATCGCGTACGATCCCAATGCCTATGGCGGTGCTTCGCCGCCCGTGCGGACACCGCCTGCCATCGTCGGGACACTGCGCTCCTATGGCTCGACGCAGGGCGGGGCGCTGACCATCGAACTGCCCAACGTGCTGATCAGCGATGCGCCAGGCGCCGGTGCGTCGGGCCAGTTGGTGCTGCCTTCGGCGTTCTTCGCCGCCGGGTTCTCCAGCTACACGATCGCCAGCTACGACGGAATCAGCGTCGCGCCCAACACTCAGGTGGCGGTGGTCGAGCCGGTGTACCAGTTCACTGCGGCGACCCTGGCCGCGCCGACCGGCAGCGACCCTTCGGCGGCGTTGGCACTGGTACTGCCGCCGGTCTATCTGGCGAACCCGGCGATTGCGCAGGTGATCCAGCGCCAGGGCGCCAGCCTGACTTTGCTGGCGGCGCGCGGCGCCGGACAGGTCAGCACGTTCGGTGGCCCGATCGACCTGGGCAACGGCGCGTCGATCAGTGTCGATCCCGGCAGCAAGGTGAAGATCGAGGCGCTGGGGCAGATCACCGTGGACGGCAGCATCACCGCGCCGGGCGGCTCGATCAGCCTGACCAACGACACGCAGCAGACCGGGCCCGGCGCTTCGCCGAGCTACCAGCCCGGGCTGTCGATCTGGCTGGGCGCGGCGAGCGTGCTGGACGTCTCGGCTCAGGCGTTCACCGCGACCAACCGGCAGGGGCGGCCGTTCGGCGTGGTGCCGGCGGGCGGCACGATCCAGATCGGCAGCTCCGGCGGCGCCAACTCCACCGACGCCTACATCATCGCCCAGCCCGGCTCGGTGATGCAGGCGGCCGGGACCAGCGCGTCGATCGACCCGGCGGCCGGCACCGGTTCCACCGCCGGCACACGTCTGGTCGCCAGCAACGGCGGCAGCGTCGCGCTCGACTCCGCGAGCGGATTGCTCCTGGCGGGCAGCATCGCCGCGCCCGCCGGCGGCCCGGGCGCCCAGGGCGGCACACTCTCGGTAGCGCTGATCACACCGGATTACGTCAGCGAGCTGATCACCGCGAACGCGCAGAATCGCCTGCTGGTGCCGCGCGAACTCGGCGTGGGTGCCGGGCCCGGCGGCATCACGCTGCCGGCCGGCGCGCAGCCTGGAGATGCCCTGCCCGACAGCGCGATCGGCCAAGCATACGTCACGACCGGACTGCTTAGCACCGGCGGCTTCGACGCGGTCACCCTGACATCCAGCGACGCGATCGCATTCGATGGCAGCGTCGCACTGACCGCCGGCCGCGCCATCACGCTGAATGCCGGCATTCTGGCGGATACCACGGCGACCGGCAGCGTTTCCATCGCCGCCCCCTACGTGACCCTCAACGGTGCCGCGAACCCGATCTATTCCGGCGGGCTCGCCGCGCAACTGACCGGCACCTCCAGCGCCGTGACCAACAGCGGCAAGTGGCTTCCCTCGGCCCAGATCAGCGACGCCAGCTTCTCGGTTGCCGCCGGGAACGTTGACATTACCGGCAACATGTTTGTCGGAGCGCGGGTCCAGGTGCCGCAGGGCGGCACCGGCCCGACACCGCTAAGTCTTTGCGCCGGCGCCATCTGCACGGCGGACCTGCCGGGCTTCGCGCAAATAACGCTGGCGAGCACCGGCGACATCCGCTTCCTCCCGGGGGCCGCCGCGAACGGCGCGACGGCCTATACGACGCTGACCACCCCCGGCGACCTGACGTTCGTCGCCGGCCAGATCTATCCGGTGGCCGGGGCAACCGCGCTGGTGACGGCCGGGTTCGACTTCTCGGCCAGCAACGCTTTCCAGCCGGACGGCATCCTGAGCATCGAACCGGCGGACGGGCCGACGCCGGCGGTGCCGCTCACGGCCGGCGGATTTCTGCAGCTCGCGGCCGGCACGATCGCACAGGGCGGCGTGCTGCGCGCGCCAATGGGCCAGATCGCGCTCGGCGCGGTCGGCAACAACGGCAACGAGGGACCGCAAATCTCCGGCGGTTCCCATACGCTCGCAATCGACCTGCTGCCGGGCAGCATCACCTCGGTCAGCGCGGACGGCGCGACAATTCCCTATGGCGGCACCGCCGACGGCGTCGCCTACACGGTGAACGGCAACGCCCCGCCTTTGAACCCGAGCCAGGGCCTGGTGCCGATCCCCCAGATTACCTTGTACGGCCAGTCGGTCGCCGTGGCGTCCGGCGCGACGCTTGACCTGAGCGGCGGTGGTAGCCTCGCCGGGGCCGGGTTCGTTTCGGGCCGCGGCGGCTCGACCGATGTGCTCAGCTACCCTCTGCTCGCGCTGAACGCTTCCGCCCAGATCACCGCGCCCTCGGTCAACACAAACCAGGTGTTCGCCATCATCCCCGGTTACGCCGGCGTCGCGTCGCCGCCCGCCACGGCAACGCCGTTCACCGGGCCGCTGCCGCAGCCGGGCCAGGCGATCACCATCCCAGCGGGCGTGCCGGGCCTGGCGGCCGGTACCTACACGCTGCTGCCGGGCAGCGATGCCCTGCTGCCCGGCGCGTTCCGGGTGCAGATGAACACCGCGGCCTATACGCCGAGTGCCTGGCGGGCGGGTGCCGTCGCTATCGGCGACGGGTCCTACCAGGTGGACGCATACACCGCCGTCGCCGGCACCGGCTTCCACGCCGGGCTGCCGGTCGTGGTCACGGTCACCTCCGGCAGCGCCGTGCGGTCGCTGGCGCAGTACGATGAGGAAACCTACGGCCAGTTCATCGCTGCGCAGGCGGCCTTGTCGGGCGAGTCACTGTTCGCCACCCCGGTCCCGAATGACGCGAAGACGCTGACCTTCGCGTTCCCCGCGCCGAACCCGAACGGCCCGTCGCTGGTCATGCAGGGCTATGTGAACATGCAGCCCGCGACGGGCGGGTTTGGCGGGATCGCGCAGATCGTCGGCAGCGGAAACAATATCGCGATCACGCCCGACGGCGCCGCTCCGTCGGCCACCGCGATAGCGGTGCCCGCGTCGGCGCTCGACGCGCTCAACGCGGAGACGATGGTGGTAGGTGGCACCGTTGCCCCGCCATCGAGCGGTTCGCCCGAGATCAATTTCACCGGACAGGACACCGGCGTCACCTTGCAGGCCGGGGCAACGCTGGCCGCGTCGCAGGTCTTCCTGGTCGGGGGTGGCGTGACAATCGAGCCGGGCGCCGGCATCGACACGCTGGGCCGCGGCGCCCCGACGCTCGATTCGAGCAACGGCCTGGTGTTTGCCAACAATAACTATTCGCTGGTCGCGGTGTCGAACGGCAACCTCACGTTTCTCCCCGCGAGCTACAACTCCACGCCGGCAATCGGCCCGGTGACGATCGGCCAGTGCCCGGCAACGAGCTGCAGCGGAACCAGCGCGCTCTACGGCGACGGCACGGTTGCCATCGTCACCACCGACACGGTGGCGATCGGCAGCGCAGCCCGGTTCGGCGCCCAGACCCTCGATCTGAGCGTGTCGTCGATCAATATCGGCACGCCGGCCTCCGCCCAGCCGGTGCCACCCGGACTGAACCTGGACCAGGCGACCCTGACGACGCTGCTGGCCGGTGATCCGTCAACTGGCATTCCGGCGCTTGCCCAGCTTACGCTGACCGCCAACCAGTCGATCAACTTCTACGGTTCGGCGGCGCTCGACTCAACCAGCCTGGCGCAGATCGAACTGGACGCCCCGGCGATCTACGGCGCTGGAGGACCAAACGCTACCGCGACGCTGACCACGACCGGCACCCTGATCTGGAACGGCGTCGGCACCGGCCTGAGCAGCGCCCTCACGCCCACGGCTTCGGCGTCTGCCGGACCGTGGCTCGCCGGGGGTCCCGGTACCGGCAGCGGCTCGTTGACGATCAGCGCCGCGCGGATCGTGCTCGGTTACGGCCCGAACGAGCCATCGCAGAACCAGACCGCGCTCAGCCGGTTGATGCTGGGGTTCTCCGGCGTGACCCTGAGCGCCAGCCAATCGATCACCACCGCCAATCGGGGATCGCTCGCGGTGTACCAGGCGGCGACAGGCTACCGGACCGGCACCGGCACGACCTACAGCGGGGGCAACCTGACGCTGGTGACGCCGGTGCTGCAAGGCGGGGCCGGGTCGTTCAACAGCATCACCGCCGGCGGAGCGCTCAGCATCGTCGCACCGATCGGCGGACCCGCGGCCATCGCAGGAGCCGGCGCACCCGGAGCGGAGATCGACCTCGCTGCCGCCAGCATCAGCAACGCCACGGCCATCGCGCTGCCGAGCGGCCGGCTGGTCATGCAGTCCGCGGGCGACATCGACCTCAACAGCAGCTCTCATCTGGACCTTGCCGGGCGGACGCCCTCGCTGTTCGACCAGTCGCTGCCGAGCTTCGGCGGCGCCGTGGTGCTGCAGAGCGCGAACGGCAACGTCACGCAGGCGGCCGGAGCGGTGATCGACGTCTCGGCCGCCGGCAACGACGCCGGCAGCCTGTCCGTCACGGCGACCGGCGCAGCCGCCGGCCAAGTGTCGCTGGGCGGCAGCATCCTGGGCAGCGCCCCCGCGGGGTCCACCGCCGGATCGTTCGACCTGAGCGCGACCGCGCTCGACCCCGCCATCGCATTCTCAGCGCTGAATGATTCGCTGAACGCCGGCGGGGTGTTCGGTTCGCGCTCGTTCGACGTCCAAACCGGCAGCCTGACGATCGGCAGCAACGTGCGGGCCCACAGCGTCAGTGTGTCGGTCGATGCCGGCAGCCTGGAGGTGGCCGGCATGATCGACGCCAGCGGCGGCACCCCCGGCAGCATCACGCTGGCCGCGCGCGACGGGCTGACGCTGGACTCCACCGCGGTGCTGGATGCGCATGGCGGCGTGTTGCAGGCGGACAGCTCCGGCCAGCCGATCGCCGCCGAGAACCGGGCGATGGTCGATCTCAGCGTCAGGCGGGGTCGTTTGACGCTGGCCACAGGCGCCACCATCAACGTCAGCTCGCCCGACACGACACCGCAAGGCGATGTGCAGATCAACGTTCCCCGCACCGGCGAGACCAGCGGCAACGCCGACATCGTCGCCGGCGGACCGGTGACGATCAAGGGCGCCGAAACCATCGCGGTCAACGCGTTCTGGACCTACGTGCCGACCGATCCGAATGGCACCATCGTGCAGGACAATGGCGGCGGCGCGACGGGCGCGGCGGTGGCGGCAAGCGGCGCCGATGCCGGCTTTGTTGGCCTCAACCAGGTCAACGCAAGCAGCCAGGCCTTCATGGCAATCGCCGGAACCGACGCCATGCTGCAATCCAACCTGCAGGGGCTGACAACCTATGGGCCGGCGTTCCATCTGCGCCCCGGCGTCGAAATCGACAGCAACGGCAATCTGACGGTCTCGGGCGACATCGACCTTTCCGGCTACCGCTACTCCGATCCGTCGGGCTACGGCCTGCAGGTCGGTTCTTCCGTTGGTTCGGGCGAGCCGGGCGTCCTGCTGCTGCGCGCGGCGGGCAACCTGAACGTCTATGGCAGCATCAATGACGGGTTCTACCTGCCGGGCACGGCGGCCTACAGCAGCAACCCCGATAACCAGGGCTGGGTGCTGAAATCAACCCCGACGCTGGACGGCGGCAATCTCGTGCTGCCCGGGGCGGTGACCTTGCTTGCCAACACCCAATTCCAGAACGCCAACGTCGCGCTGAACTATGCGATCACGGTGACCCAGGCGAGTGCGGTGCTGGCCGCGAACGCGGTGGTTCCGACCACGCTTGCATTGTTCTCGCCGGTGACGCTGCCGGCCGGGACGGCGCTACGGGCCGATATCACCGACCCGACGGGCATCGTTTATCCCGCCGGCACCATCCTCGGCACGAGCACAACCCTGCCCGCGGGCAGCACGCTGGCGGCGGGCACGCAATTGCCCGTGCAACTGACCTTCAATGCCGGCGCGCTCTGGCCGGCCGGCGCGAACCTCGCCGCGTTTGCCGGAACGGTGACGCTTGGCGCGAATGCCGCGCTGGTCGCCGGCGACATCATTCCTGGCGGCGCAACGCTGCAACTTGGCAGCGCGTCCTCGGTCGCCGGCGGGGCGACCTGCGCCAGCACCGGCTCCTGCAATTTCCGCCCGTCGGGCGGCCAAGTGTGGGCCGTCGCGCCGATGCTGCCGGCCGGCGCGTCGTCCTGGTCGCTGGACTTGGTGGCGGGCGCCGACGTGGCGGCGGCGAACCAGGCCACGCTGCTCGCGCCCGCGGCGCTGGCGACGACGGCCACGGCGAGCAATCCGACGCCCGGCTCGATCGTGTTGAGCGATCCGCATTATCAGCTCCCCAACAGCACCATGCTGCAGGCATCGTGGAGCGTGATTCGCACCGGCACCGGCGATCTGTCGCTGCAGGCCGGCGGTGACGTGCAGGAGGCGTCGCTGTTCGGGATCTACACCGCGGGAACCCAAGCCGCGACAACCTCGGCATTCGATCTGCCGCGCGCGACGCCGCTCGGCGGGACCGCCCTCGGAACCACCTATTCAGCATACAACGCGCTGGTCGCAAGCAGCACATATCAGGCCTATTACCCGAATGACGGCGGCAACGTCCTGATCGCGGCACAAGGGGACGTGACCGGCGACATCGAAGTGAACCCTTCGAACGCGACGAATGGCGGCGATCCGGTCGCGCTCGATGGTGTCGGGTCATGGCTGTGGCGGCAGGGCGGCGCCAACGGGCAGCCGACCGCCTGGTGGATCAATTTCGGCACCTACGCGCTGCCGTCGCCCGCGAACACCAGCATCGCAAGCGAGGTGCCCGCGCTCACCGGTTTCGCCGGCATCGGCGCGCTCGGCGGCGGCAACGTGACGATTGTGGCCGGCGGCAATGCCGGCGTGACGACCCCGGTCACGAATCCCGCCTTCGGCTACACCGGCAGCCATGGCCTGGACGTGGCCGTGGCGTCCACCGGCCAGGTGAGCGGCGGTACGACGTCGCTGACGGGCGGCGGTGACATCACCATCCAGGTGGCTGGCCAGATCAACGGCGCCTCGACCCGTCAGGACGATATGAATGGCACCATCACCGACCTGCGCGGGAAGCTGAACGTGCGGGCCGGGTCGATCGGCAAGGTGGACCTGGTTTACGGGCGGGCGGATCCGCTCGACCTGAATGCAACGAGCCCGCTGATCGCCGTCTCGGCCAACTCGCTGGGCGGACTCACGGTGGTACCCGGGGATGCGAGCGTCGAGTTGACGACGCTTGGCGATCTCGTGCTGGGCGGGGTGGGCGACGCGACGCGGCTGGTGCAGGCGAACGCCACGCCGGTTCCCACGTCTTCAGGCTGTGCCGGGACCTGTCTGGGCTACACCTGGTTTTCGCTGTGGCAGCCGGACACGTCGATCGCGCTCTATTCGGCGGGAGGCAATGTCACGCCGAGCACACAGTCCAGCGCGGCGAGCAGCGGCAACGCCGAGGCGTTTCTCGCCAACAGCGTGCCGACAAACGGTATCTGGATGTACCCGCCGACCCTGCTGGTGGATGCGCCGAGCGGCAACATCTTCGCCGGCAGTGTTTTGCAGGGCGTCGCGTTCGGGGCGGCGTCGATCGAGTTGGCGCCCTCGCCGACCGGACAACTGGAATTGCTTGCCGGCGAGTCGATCAATGCCGACCAGTACGTAGGCACGCAGGGAAATGCCATTCCGGCGGTATTTGACATCTCGGGCGCCAACCTCAGCGCATTGGCGACGCCACAGACCCCGGCCTATGCGCTGTTCAGCGTGACGACCACGCGCGGTCATACGTCGGTTAGAGGGGAGGGACGCAACCTCGCGCCGAGTGCGCTGCCGCTCCGCATCAGCGGGACACCTGAGTCCGCCGGCACGATAAACGACAATTTGTTTGCGTTTGGGCCGGACACGGCGACCGATCTGCATGCCGGCGACCTGGCTCCCGCGTTGGTCTATGCCGGCAGCGACATTCTCGATCTGCACCTGGGAGAAACGCTGGCATTCGAGACCGCGGCGGG
This sequence comes from Acetobacteraceae bacterium, assembly GCA_035535035.1. Lineage (GTDB taxonomy): Bacteria > Pseudomonadota > Alphaproteobacteria > Acetobacterales > Acetobacteraceae > JASHVB01. The sequence goes on along the minus strand of DATLQW010000029.1, from coordinate 26,117 downwards.
CACCATCACAGGAACCTGGTATCTCGCCGCCAAGTCGGTGCGCATGCTGGCCGGCGGCGACATCGTCGAGCCGGAAATCGGCGCGCTCAAAACCGCACTGCCGGAGCAATACAATACCGTGCAGTCGGACGGAGCCAGCACCAGCAGCAGCGACCTGATCTACAACGCCAACGCCTCCGACGTGTCGGAGATCGAGGCCGGACGCAACGTCATCTATGCCAGTGCCGCGATCGCGGGGCCGGGCCAGCTCTGGGTCCAGGCCGGCGGCAACGTTTACGAGGCGGACCAGGGTACGATCGAGAGCCTGGGCGTCAATCCGAACGCGCAAGTGGGCAGCGGCGGCGCCAGCGTCACAGTGCTGGCCGGGGTCGGCGCGCCGGGCCCGGATTGGACCGGCTTCGCCGATCTGTACCTGAACACGGCGAACCAGGCGTCCGCCGGCACGCCGGTGGGCGTCGGCACGGGAGTGGTGGCCGCGACCTACGCCGACCAGTTGCTGGCTTTCCTGCAACAGAATGACGCCTACCAGGGCAGCGCCAGCAATGCGTTGGCCTTCTTCCAGGCGTTGCCGGTGGAGCAGCGCCGGCAGTTCCTGCTCGGCGTCTATTTCGATGAACTGAACGACAGCGGGCTGGAGTTCCCCGATCCGACCAGCGTGCTCTACAAGAGCTACGCAAGGGGGCGGGAAGCGATCGCCGCGTTGTTCCCGTCCGGCACGACGTCCCAGGGCAGCATCACCCTGTCTTCCGGCTATGGGACGAACGCCGGTGGCCAGAAGGTGCCGATCTCCTCCAGCATCCTGACCCTGCATGGCGGCGACATCACGCTGCTGACGCCCGGTGGCGACACGACGCTGGGCCTTGCCAGCGGGGCGCCGCCACCGGCCGGTACCGGCGTTCTGACCGAAGGCGGCGGCAACATCGACATCTACGCGTTGGGCGACGTGGCGCTGGGACAGAGCCGCATCTTCACCATACTGAGCGGCAACATCATGATCTGGTCCGCCACCGGCAACATCAACGCCGGCCGCGGCGCCAATACGACCAGCGCCTCTACACCGGTCAGCGTCGCCTACGATCAGTTCGGCAACGTAGCCCTTGCGCCCAGCGCAACAGTCACCGGCGCCGGCATCGCCACGCTGGCGCCACTGGCGGGCACCACCCCGGGCAACCTGAACCTGGTGGCGCCGGAAGGCATCATCGACGCCGGCGAGGCGGGCATCCGCGCCTCTGGCAACGCCAACCTTACGGCGCTGACGGTTGCGAACGCCGCGAATGTGCAGATCGGCGGCAAGACGAGCGGGGTGCCGACCGTCGCGGCCCCCAATGTCGGCGCCATCAGTGCAGCGTCCGCGACGGCGGCGGCAGCGGCCCAGTCGGCCCAGCAGATGGCGCAGGCGGGAGCAACGGGCACGACCGCGCAGGCACCGTCCAATATCAGCGTCAGCGTGACCGGGTTTGGCGAATGACGACGCTCGCGCGTATCGCCCGTCCGACCTGTGACCGGCGGCACGTGCGGCCGCGCCGTCGGCATCGCGGGCGGTTGGTGCAACCCTGACATTTCGGTCCGGTTTCGTCGGTCGCCAGGCGGCCGGGTACCGGGGATCGCCCCAGCCAATCGCCTGATATCCGCCTTACCCGGCCCGCAGGCGCCGGGACATCGCGGCCGGGGCGGGCCTATTTCTCCCCCTCGGTCAGCCCCGTCACGAACCAGCGCCGCATCAGCAGCACGACAAGCACCGGCGGCAGCAGCGCCAGCACCGCGGTGTCGCCGCCGGAATCGCGACGGCGGGACCGCCGCTGGGCGGCCCCGTGCGTCACGCCTCGATCGTCCGCCCCCCGGTTCAGGGCGGCCCGGCGCCGGAAGCCGGAGCCAATGGCGCACACGGTGCCGGCCATGGGGGCGGCGCGAGGGCGGGCGGCGCGAGGGCGGGTTGCGCCGGGGTGGACGACCAGACGCCGGTGCGCCCACCGGCCATTGCCTTGCGGTCCCGCCTGAATATGGCGAGCAGCAGAGCGGTAAAGTCGCCGCCGTTCGCATTGATGACCGCCCTCAGCTCCTGCAATAGCGGATGGCTCGTGGTAATGCCGAGATCCAGGCAGATATCGGCGAGCACCGCGCCGGCTGGGCGGCGGCGGATCTGGGCCGCGATTTTCTCTGGCGTGGGCATGCGAACGACCCGCGGATCGGCGTCCTTGTCGGATTGCTCCGCCGGTGGCCGGCCGGGGCGCGGCCGGCGGCGTTCGGAGGCGGTGCTGGCGCGCGCGGGTGCCTCGTCCGGGCGGTCGCCGCGGCTGACGAGCCTGGCTTCGAGCGCGGCGGCACGCAGCAGCGCGCGGGTGATGTAGGCGAGGATCAGCCCGATGTCGGCGGTGCCGAAGTTTCGCGTGACGACGGCGAGGTTGGCGGGGGAGGCGTGCTGTTGCAGCGAGGCGGCGAGTTGCTTGCCGTAGTCGATGAGCTTGCGGAGGACGCCGAGCAAGCGCCCGGTGCGGCTGGGCGCCGGCGTGCCGGCGGCCGGCCGATCCGGTTGGGGATCGGGGAGGTCGGGTGGGGCGGCAGCATTTGGCGCGGCGGACATGAACGGAACAAGAACATAGGTGGCGAGGAGAGTCAATAGGGAATTTTTCTGTCGCGGCACCGGGCTGCGGTGCGGTGCGGTGCGCCACGCACTGCCCGCGCCGGCGGTGGGCGGATGCGGGGGGGGTTGAACGCTTCGCGCTTATTGCGGACTCGGTTGATTGAAAGCGGGATCAACCTGACGGACGGCAGTCGCTGCCGGTATGGCGCGTTGCCGGGACCAGTCCCGCGGCGCCGGTGCGTTGACGTCTGGTTGATCTTCAGCACGGAGGACGTGCGGAGAGCACGGTGTTCACGGAGAAGCAGCGGCCGCCTCGGCTGGACGGCTTCCGTCGCGCCATTGTGCAACCCTTTGCTGGCGGGGTCCGCTGCTTCTCCGTGTTCACAGTGTTCTCCGCACGTCCTACCATGAAAATAGCCCGCACCTCGGGCCCGGTGACCGCTTCGGAGTACTTTTGGCCGAAATCGGAACAACCGCTTTGGGGTGTGCAGCCGCGACCAGCAGACGGTCATGCATGGAGATTGCCTACTCCAGGAGGGCGAGGCGCCCGTACGCAGAGCCGGCGACAGCCGGGCCGTCCCCGCTTCGACGTCGGTCGGCACCTATGGCGTTGCTCCGCGCGCGGCGGTCGTGTACCTTTGATCCATGGAGAACGTCGCACTTTTCCTTCAAACCAAGGCCATCAGCTGCCCACCTGACTCTCACGATTTCGACCTCTTCGGCCGTTCTTCGTTCAATCGCTACTACTACGCTGTTTACCTCCACGTACGATCCCTGCTTGGCGACCTTAATGGGACGTGGGCCACTGCACAGCACGCGAGCATCCCGGAGCTTCTTACAGGGCAGGTTCTGGTCAAGATCAAGCGCCAACGACTCCGGGCAGTGAGGCTTGGTGACAACGAAACCGTGCAGATCTGCCATCGTGCGGCGAGCTCAGCCAATGCACTCGCCAACCTCATGAGGGAAGCTTACGCGGTGCGCGTTGCTGCGGACTACCACCCCGACATCCCTGTCGTGCCCGACAAACGGGATCGCTTTCGGCTGAACCAGGTGTCCGTCACTACTGCGCACAACTGGCTCGCCCGTGCCCGGCAACATGGGCAGGCAATAGAGCGCGCCTGGAGCTCCGCCGATGAGTGAGGTGGAACGGATTGCTGCTCTTCTGAGGGATAAAGATCTCCCCGTCGTGGGTGAGATCGTTCCAAATCCTTCAACACCCGGGGGTTATTTTGTCCCCCTACGCCTAACGCGGACGGCCGGTGGCGGGAAGTCCCCGTCGGGGCGCACCCTCGCGCTCACGCGGTCGAGCCTCGCGGAACTCGGCTATGTGATCGACTTCATCCTCCTCGATGAGGAAACACCACTCGTCGAGGAGAGCCTGAGGGCCAGCTTGTTGAGTTCCTTTCCGGCCGACGTTCGTAACTCGTTCCTCGCTGATGACAAAGGGTCTCCGCACGCCTGGATCGAGTTCAAGAGGAAACCCGACACGGAAATTGTGCGCCGCTTGGAGGAACACCTCCGGAAGTTCGCGGAGCTATTCTCCCTGCCGAGCCTCCGCATGACCCCGATCGGAGAGGCCAACACAGCGACGCGGATCGAGATCCTTTCCGCAATCCGCCAACTCGCGCCCGTCGACCCGCCGTCGCTCGCGAAGGAGCTCGCCGCGCAAGGCCACGACGTCCCCTCTCCCGACTGGACGAACCGGCGCCTCGATGCGCTACGCAAGAGCAACCTGGTCCTGCGTCGACCCGACGGAACTTATGTCCTGACGAGGGAGGCCCTCGCGAAACTCGGAACGCGCAAGGGTCCACGAAGCCCCGACGTGTCCCGATTCCTTGCGCTCGCCCGGCGGGGCATGTAAGCTTGAGTTCGTGGGGGCCTCAGGCGAGGGCGTGTAGCACGCCCACCGCGCCAAGACCAGAGACAGAAGGGTGCCGTCGGTCCCGTCGGCGCTCCTTCGAATCGCCGCCGGGACCGACGGCCGCTGTATGAAAGCTGACTTTGCTATATGAGGCTCCCACAACAGCTCCTGGTGTCGCCGTTCTTTCTTTTCTCCAAGGTTGAGGAGTTGGTCGAGGCGCTCGGCCTTGCGCCGGGTGATCCAGAGACGGAACAGATTCATGCTCTAAGCGAGCGTCGGCTACCGCCAGTTTCGTCCAAGCACGGCCTCGCGACGATGCTCGGCGTGAACCCGGGTGTCGTGTGGTCGCTAGCAAACCGACCCCAGCGTTACTACCGCACGTTCGACATCCCCAAGGGCCGAGGGACTCGCAGAATCACTGCGCCGCGCGTCGCCCTAAAGATCATCCAAAAGTGGCTCGGCTTTCACCTCGCGCGCGCCATCCCCTCCCCGCCGCATGTCTACGGCTTCGTGCCTGGCCGGTCTCACATTGGAGCTGCTTACGTGCACCGCGGGGCCGAGTGGGCGATCTCTGTGGACATCGCGAGCTTCTTCCAGACGACGCCCGCGGCACTGGTCTGGAAGACTCTGAAGCAGTTGGGGTACGATGAGCCGGCGGCCGGCCTGCTCACGTCGCTCACTTGCTACCACGGCTTCCTCGCCCAGGGAGCTCCTTCGAGCCCTGCCCTTTCGAATCTCTGCTTCGCGGAGACAGACGCTATGCTGGTCCGGTTGTCGGAACGCCACGCCTGCCGGATCACCCGCTACGCCGACGACATTGTCCTCTCAGGGCAAGGCAGCATGCCGGCCGAGCTTCGCGATGAACTCCGCCGCGTGTTCGAGGCGACACCCTGGCAATTAGCGCCCGAGAAGGAGAGTGTTCAACCTCTCAAGGGACGAATCAAGATTTACGGGCTCGTTGTGCGTGGGCCGCGCGTGAGGACGACGAAGGGCTACCGGAACAAGTTGCGCGCATACGCGCATATCCTCTCGACACGTGGCGAAGGGGCGACGGACCGTCGTGTGCTGATCGGTCACGTGCAATACGCGCAGCACGTCGAGGCCACCTTGGAACGGCTCGCGCGGGATGAGGCGCGAGAAATCTCCGAGCAGTGACCCAGGCCGATGGAATGAAGCGGGCAATGGTGCTTTTCATTAGGGTGCCCTCTTTCGGGGAACTCAATCTTGATGGGCGCAAGGCGGACCAAGACGCAATGCGTCGTGAAGACGCCATCTCCACCCAAAGCGGCGGTAGCAGTATCCACTGGCGTGGACCGTCGCATCCGACCCGTTGCGCCCACGCAAACCGACCCACGACCTTTCAGGCTTGGCTGCTGCGCCCGGCCACTACTTCTCCCCCTCGGTCAGCCCCGCGACGAACCAGCGCTGCATCACCAGCACCACCACCACCGGCGGCAGCAGCGCCAGCACCGCGGTGGCCATCGCCGCGGACCAGTCGGTCTGCGTTTCCACGCCGATCATCTTCACGATGCCGATCACGATGGTGTCCAGCCCGGGACTGGTGGCGACCAGCAGCGGCCACAGATACTGGTTCCAGCCGTAGACGAACAGGATCACGAACAACGCAGCGATGTTCGCCCGCGACACTGGCAAAACAATGTCCCACAGGAACCGCAGCGGCCCGGCGCCATCCATGCGCGCGGCCTCCACCAGCTCGTCCGGGATGGCGACGAACACCTGGCGGAACAGCAGCGTCGCGGTGGCCGAGGCGATCAACGGAATCCACAACCCGTTGAACCGGTTGATCAGCCCGAAATCCGCCATAACCGCGTAGGTGGGGATGATGCGCACCTCCACTGGCAGCATCAGCGTGACGAAGATCAGCCAGAAGGCGATCTGCCGCCCGGGGAAGTGGAAGAACGCCACGGCATAGGCCGACAGGACGGAAATCACGATTTTGCCGACCGCGATCGCCAGCGCCATGCCGAGCGAGATCAGCAGCATGTGCCAGACCGGCTCGGTCCCCATGGTGCCCTGGGTCAGCACCCGCCAGTAAACCGCCAGACCCGCGGGATGCGGCACGAGGGAAAGCTCGCCACGGGCGATCGCGTTGGAGTCCTGCGTCGATCCGGCCAGCACCAGCCAGACCGGCAGGGCAAACAGCACCACCCCCAGGCCGAGGATGGCGTGCGCCAGATAATCGGGGCGGTGCCGCATCGTCGCCATCACGCGCGAAGCCTGCCCGCCCGACCGGCCGCCCGGGCTACTTGACGGGAGCGCCAGCCGCGGCGGGGGCCGGTGCCTTGGGCGCCGGCGCTGCCGTGCCGCCGGCTGGCGTCGCGGCGGGCGGCGTCGCGGCGGCCGGCGTCGCGGTAGCCGGTTTCGCGGCGGCCGGCGCCGCGGTGGCGGGCTTCGCGGCGGCCGCCTTGGGAGCCGGCTTCGCCGCTTCCGGTGCCGGCAACGGCACCGGGTGGGGCGACAGTGTCCGCAGGTAGGCGATGACGTTCGCCCGCTGCCTGGCGTTGGGGATTCCCACGAAGGTCATGCGCGTCCCGGGCGCGTACGCGGCCGGCTTGTAGAGCCAGCGATTCAGCGCCCCGAAGGTCCAGGGCTGGCCCTTGAACTTTTCCAGCGCGGACGAGTAGTTGAAGCCGGCCTCGTGGTCGTGCGGGCCGCCGACCACGTTGTAGAGGTTGGGGCCGATGATCGGCTTGCCGCCATCGTTGAACGTATGGCAGGCGGTGCAGACCGTGTGCACGAACTTGTCGCCGGCCGGGACGTCGGCCTTGGCGAGCAGTGGCGCGATCGGCGGCAGCTCCACCGGTTTGGGGGCGACGGCGGCGGTTGACTGGGCCGGCGCCCCCTGGATGTTCAGCACCGACTTTTCCAGCGGCGTTTCCTGCACCAGGTTGTCGGCGACCATGCCGGTGAGAAAGAACACGATGCCCGCGACCAGGACCGCGGCGATGCCCTTGTTGACTTCCATGCTGTCCATGCGGCGTGGCTTCCTCGTCGATCGGCGGCGCAACGTGCAACAGGACCCTCCGGCCCGCCGTTGCGCGCGGCCGTTCGCGTCCATAAGGTGCGCGCACCATAGGGAATCGACCCAGCCCCATCAACCCACCCAGGCCGGACCTCGCGCGTGAATCCGATCATTGTCATCCCGGCGCGGCTGGCTTCCACCAGACTGCCCGGCAAACCGCTCGCCGAAATCCACGGCAGGCCGATGATCGTCCACATGCTGGAGCGCGCGCGCGAGGCGGGGCTCGGGCCGGTCGCGGTGGCATGCGGCGACGCCGCGATCGCCGACGCCGTGCGCGCGGCCGGGGGACGGGCGGTGCTGACCGATCCCGGCCTGCCGTCCGGCTCCGATCGCGTGCATGCGGCATTGGCCGCGCTCGACCCGGACGGGCGGCACGACGTCGTGGTGAACCTGCAAGGTGACTTTCCCACCATCACCGCCGCGCAGTTGCGCCTGGTGGTGACGCCGCTGACCGATCCCGCCATCGATATCGGCACGTTGGTGGTGCCGATCGCCTCGGACACCGAGGCCAACACCGCGTCCTTCGTGAAGGCGGCCTGCGCGTTCGCCGACGGCCAGACAGTCGCGCCGGTGCTGTATTTCTCGCGCCAGCCGATCCCCTGGGGCGACGGGCCGCGCTGGCACCATGTCGGCATCTATGCGTATCGTCGCGCCGCACTCGCCCGCTTCGTGGCGTTGTCGCCGTCGCCGCTGGAACGGCGGGAGAACCTGGAGCAATTGCGGGCATTGGAGGCGGGCATGCGCATTGGCTGCGCGCGGATCGAACACGGGCCGTTCGGGGTCGATACGCCGGAGGACCTGGAGCGGGCACGCCGCCTGTTGACCCCGGCGCGGCTGCCGGCGGCGGGGCGCAGATGACCGGCACCATCGCGTTCCAGGGCCAGCCGGGCGCCTATTCGGACCTGGCCTGCCGCACCGCGTATCCGGACATGGCCACGCTGCCCTGCGAATCGTTCGAGACGGCGATGGAAGCGGTGCGCGACGGGCGCGCCGGCCTGGGGATGCTGCCCTGCGAGAACAGCCTCGCCGGCCGCGTGCCCGACATCCACTATCTGTTGCCGCAATCCGGCCTGTTCGTCGTGGGCGAGCACTTCCAGCGGGTGGAGCACTGCCTGCTGGCGGTGCAGGGGGCGACGCTCGGCGGCCTGAAGCGGGCGCATTCGCACACGGTGGCGCTTGGTCAGGTGCGCCACAGCCTGCGTTCGCTCGGGCTGACGCCGGTGGTGCAGGCCGATACGGCGGGCGCGGCGGAGCTCGTGGCGCACTGGGGCAGGACGGAGGAAGCGGCGGTCGCCTCGTCGCTGGCCGCGGAAATCTACGGCCTGCGGATCCTGCGCGAGAACATCGAGGACGCCGCGCACAACACCACGCGTTTCTATGTCATGGCGCGACGGCCGGTGGACCGCGACCCGACAGAGCAGAACCTGATGACCACGTTCGTGTTCCGGGTGAGGAACGTGCCGGCGGCTCTGTACAAGGCCCTGGGCGGCTTCGCCACCAACGGGGTGAACATGACCAAGCTGGAAAGCTACATGATCTCCGGCCAGTTCGTCGCCACGCAGTTCCTGTGCGACGCGGAAGGCCATCCGGAGCAACCGGCGCTGCGCCGGGCATTGGAGGAGCTGACGTTTTTCTCCTCCGAGGTGCTTGTCCTGGGAGTCTATCCCGCGGCGCCGTTCCGGTTGGCGCAGGGCGGAGCGGAGTGAGACCAACCACCTGAAAGGCTGACTCGTCAGGCGACCAGCCGCGTGACATCCATGTCATGTGACATCCGTGTCATGCGGCATGGTAGTCGGTTCCCGCACGCGTACGTCAGTCTTTCGGGCGCCCGGTGATACCACCCAAGGGCATTTGGGCTATGCTTGCGTCAATTGTTGACGGGGCCCGATTCCAAGGGCCGATCGCAGCCGGCTTCGACGGTCCGGCGCACGCCGACATACGAGATCAGGCAATCCCGGTCGGGTTCAGGCCTGGAGTTTCGATCCCGCACGGGCATCGCAACCCCCGCGAGGTGCCTTGGAACCGGTCGCGCCGAGGCGCCGGCATCGCAACATTACCGCCGCGCCAGGATGAACTGCCGCTGGAACGGCAGCAACGTCGCGCCGTCCGGCCGGGGTGGATAATGCGGCCGCAGCGCCGCGGCATAGGCCGCGCGATACCCGGCCCGCAGCTCCGGCGGCAGCTTGTCCAGGAACGGGCGCAGGCTGCTTCCCGCCGCCCATTCCACCACCGCGTCCTCGCCGCTCAGCACGTGCAGGTAGGTCGTCTCCCACAGATCGAGCGCCGCCACGCGCGGCCGCAGCAGGTCGTAATACGCCGCCGCCGGCAGGATGCCGCGGGCAAACCCGGCGTCGCGCAGCGTCTCGGCCCAGGGGCCGTAGGCCGCCACCTCGTTCTGCAAGCGCCGCAGCGGCGCGTCGTGCATCGCCGGCATCTGCACCGCCAGCACGCCGCCCGGCGCCAGCAGCGCCACCAATCGGGGGAACAACGTCTCGTGGCCACCGACCCAGTGCAACGCGGCATTGGAATAGATCAGGTCGGGCGCGGCCTCGTCGGCTCGCGGCGTCCAGGCCGCGAAATCCCCTTGTTCGAAGCGGCAATCCGGAGCCGCCTCGCGGGCCCGCGCCAGCATCGCCGGCGACCCATCCACCCCGAGCACCGAGGCCCGCGGGAACCGTTCGTGCAGGATGGCGGTGACGTTGCCGGCCCCGCAGCCCAGGTCCACCACCCGCGCCGGCGCGGCCAGCTTCACCTGCGCCAGCAGGTCGAGCGCCGGGCGCAGCCGCTCATCGGAGAAGCGCAGATACTGCGCCGGGTCCCAGCTTGCCGCCGTGATCGCCATCTTAGTGGCGGCCCGCGTCGATCCGGTCGAAATGCTGCTTGATGCGCATGAAGGCACCGGCCACGGCCGCAACCGCCACAAGTAAGCCAATGTCGGATGCAGACCCGCCGGCCGAGCCGGCCGAGAACAACAGGCCGCCAATGGCGACCAGGGTGAGCAGCACCAGCACCAGCCACTCGTTGAGTTCCATCGATCGCCTCCCGCGGCATGCCTCGCCGCCCTATACGTCGGCCCCCGCCGCGGGTGCAATGCCGTGCGCCGGCGTCGTCCGGTCCTTCGGGTCCTGGCACTTCCCGTCCCGGTCCTTCGCCTCGGGCGGCTGCGCGGCGCGCAACGTCAGGCGGAACACGGTGCCCGCGGGACCCGACGATGCCAGGGTGATCTCCCCGCCATGCGCCAGCGTCAGGTCGCGCGCGATCGCCAGGCCCAGCCCGGCGCCGTCATGCCGCGTGCTGCGGACAAACGGCCGGAACAGCGCGGCGCGGGCCGCATCCGGCAGACCCGGGCCGTCATCCGCCACATCGATCGTCACGGTGCCCCGGCCGGCCTCGGCCGACACCAGTGCCGAGCGCGCGCCCGCGTCGGCGGCGTTGCGCAGCAGATTCGCCAGCACGCGGAAGAACTGGTTGCGATCCGCCTCGATCAGCAACGCCGGCGGCACCCGGTTGACCACGGCGAACGGCCGGCCGGGCGCGCGCACCGCTTCGCTCGCCTCATCAACCAGGACCGCCAGTTCCACCGGCGCCAGGTCCAGCGGCGGCGGGCCTTCGCGCGCGAAGTCGAGCGTGCGCCGCACCAGGTCGGTGGCCCGGTCAACGGTGCGAACCAGGATGTCGCCGGCGCGTTGCACCGCCGCGTCCTGGTGGTTCTGCAGCCGCTCCGCCGTCAGCAGGGCCGGGGCCAGGATGCCGCGCAAATCGTGGCTGATCCTGGCGACCGCGCTGCCCAGCGCCGCGAGGCGGGCGTTGCGCCACAGCGCGTCGCGCAGCTCCTCCTGCATGGCCGCCAGTTCGCGGCCCGCCATTGCCATCTCGTCGCTCGCCAGCGGGCCGACGTTGCGCGGATCGAGCGGCAGGCAGCGCTCAGGCGCGGCGCGGAAGGCGGCGATGCTGCCGATGAGCTGGCGCATCGGCCGCACCAGCAGCACCGATGCGGCGACATAGACCAGGGCGCCGGTCATGCAGGCGACCGCCAGTGAAACCCAGACGAAGTCGCGGGCGAAGCGGCGCAGGGCCTTGGTCTCCTGGTGCGCGCGGTAAACGAACTCGATCCGCGTGCCCGGCGGCGCGCCGCTGTTGTCCAGCACCCGCGTGCGGGATGGGCGGTCGATCGCCAGCGCCCGCAGCGCGCGCAGCGTGCGCATGACAAAATCCTCATGCCGCAGCACGATCGTTTGGTCGGGCGCCATCGGCTCCGATCCGGTGAGCACCACCGCCGGGTGGCCGGGCCGCTGCAGCCGGATCGAGTCGGTGCCGGACCGGCGCAGCAGTTCGGCGGTGATGGCCGGGTCGATCGGCTGGTCCGGACGGCTGCCGGCCGCCAGCAACGCGATCCGCGTGTCGTCCAGCCGCTCGTGCAGCCATTGCAGGCGCTCATGGGCAAGTTCCGGGACGAACACCAGCACCTCGACCACCAGCACGATGACGATGGTCAGGCGGAACAGCCGTGTGGACAGGCTGTGCCGGAGCGGGGCGGGAAGCGGGCTCATGCTGCTCAATCCGCGGCGGTGCGCTGGGCGGTGGGTCCAACGGGACGTATAGCGGGGCGGTGGGTCGCCACCGCGGCGCGGCCGGCTTCGAATAACACGGACAGGAACCCGGCCTCACCATTAAATTTCGAAGAGATCGGCAGGTCGCGCAGGGCGGCGTCGGCGTTGAAGCTGGTGAGGTGAACCGACGGCGGCACCGCGGCGAGTTCCGCGGTGAGCACGTTGTGGCAGGCGATCTCGTTCAGCCGGTTCATGATCTCCATCGGCGTCGTCGGCACGCCGGGACGGCGCCCGGGCTGGGCGCGGATCAGCACCAGCTCGTCCGGCGGTGTGGGCATCAGCAGCGGGCCGAGCGGCGGGTTGCCGGCATAGCCGCCGTCCCAACAGGCATGCTCGCCAATCCGCACAGCGGGGAACACGAAGGGCAGGCAGGCGGAGGCGACCAGCGCCTCCACGGTGACCGAAGCATTGTCGAATATCATCGCCTCGCCGGTCTCGACGTCGGTGGCGACGACCGTCAGGCGCGGCGCGGCGGGGTGGGTCAGCAGTGCGGGGTCGATCAGATCCAAGAGCAGATGGCGTAGCGGGTTGTGGCCGAACGGGTTGAGCTGGGCGGGGCTGAACAGCCGCATGGCCATCTCCCAGCCTTGCCAGAGCAGGGAGTTGGAGAGGTCCCAGCCGAACAGCCAGCGCTCCAGCGGGCCGTTCTGCAGCGGGCTGAGCTGGTGCGCCTGGGCGACGCGCTGCCACAGGCGGCGCATTTCGGTGCGCGCGCCGGCATTGCCGCCGCGGACCAGACCCTGCACCAGCAGGGTGCCGAGGATGGCGCCGGACGACACGCCGCAGACGGCGCCGACCTGCAGCCCGTCCTCGAGCAACCGGTCCAGCACGCCCCAGGTGAAGGCGCCATGGGCACCGCCACCTTGCAGGGCAAGGGCAACCCCCGAACGGCGCCCGGCGCCCGGCAAACACGATTCCGTCATGCGGCCAAGGTGGGGCACGCGAGCGCTCGGGGCAACGGTCCAAAACCGTCTCGGCAACAGGTCGCGGAGCGGCGCGACGCCGGCGAGGTGCGGATCGCCCGGGCTTTCCGTGCGATTCGCCCGTCACCCGGCGCTGCGCGCCGATCTCTCCGGCGGCGCCGGAGAGATGCTGTCGTGCGGCAGCACCGCGCCCTGCGCCGCCGCGAGAATCGCCGCCGCGAGCTCCGGACTGTCGGCCAGACGCGCCAGCACCACCGCGCCCACCATGGTGGACAGCGCCGAGAGCGCGCACGCTTCGTCCCCCGCGGGCAGGCAGCGCCCCAGCGCATCCGCCATCACGCGCACCGAGGCCGCGATGGCCGGCCGCGCCTCTGGCCGGCGCGCCACCTCCGGCCCCAGCGTCGTCAGCACGCAGCCGCGTTCCATTTCCGCGACGTGTGCCGGGTCGAGATAGGATCCGACGATCTGCCGCAGCGCCGGGCCCGGCGCGCCTGCCCGGGCGATGCGTTGCCAGCGCGCCGCCGCGCGTGCCAGAGAGGCGGCGGCAACCTCCGCCACCAGGGCCTCCTTGGACGGGAAATGCCCGTAGAAGCCGCCATGCGTCAGCCCGGCCGCATGCATGATCGCATCGACGCCCACCGCGTCGATCCCATGCTGGCGGAACAGCCGCCCCGCCGCGTCGGCGATGCGCTGCCTTGTCTCAGCCTTCTGGTCATTCGCTTTTCGCATCCGCAGCATTCCCCGGGCGCATGACGAGCGTCGGATATTCGCTTGCTTGACCATATGACGATCGTCATGCTGAATGCAACCAAGCGCCGAGGAGTGCCGTTCCCGATGCCCACCGCGCAACGCTTCGCCCGGCTGTTCGCCGGCCGCATCCACTACGCGTGGATCGTTGTCGCGATCGCCTTCACGGTGATCCTGGTCGGTGTCGGCGTGCGCGCCGCCCCGAGCGTGCTGCTGGTGCCGTTGCAGCGCAGCTTCGGCTGGAGCACGGAGACGATTTCCGGGGCCGTGTCGCTCAATATCCTGCTGCTTGGGGTGACGGGGCCGTTCGTTGTTGCGCTGATGCAGACGATCGGCATCCGGTGGACCATCCTGGGGGCGCTGGTGCTGTTGCTGGCCGGCGCGGGCGGCAGCGCCTTCGTGCGGCAGCCCTGGCAGCTTTACCTGACCTGGGGCGTGCTGGTTGGGCTGGGTTCCGGCGCCACCGGCTTCGGCGTCGCCGCCACCATCGCCAACCGGTGGTTCGTGCGCCGCCGTGGACTGGTGATCGGGTTGCTCACCGCCAGCAACGCCAGCGGGCAATTGGTGTTTCTGCCGGCGCTGGCGTGGTTGGCGACGTCGTTCGGCTGGGTCAGCGTGCCGATCGCGGTGTCGCTGCTGGTGCTCGCCCTGGTGCCGTTCGTCTGGCTGCTGCTGGCGGAAAGCCCCGGGTCGGTTGGCATTGGCGCCTATGGCGAGACCGCGGAAGCACCGACCTTGCCGACATCGGCCAATCCGTTCCGTATCGCGTTGGAGGGCCTGGCGCGCGGCAGCCGCTCGGCGGATTTCTGGCTGCTGTCCGGCAGCTTCGCGGTGTGCGGCTTCTCCACGTATGGGCTGGTCGGCACGCACATGATCGCCTACTGCATGGATCACGGCATCCCCGAGGTCGCCGCGGCCGGCCTGATGGCCTCGCTCGGCGTGTTCGACCTGTTCGGCACCATCTGCTCCGGCTGGCTGACCGACCGCTACAATCCGCGGGTGCTGCTGTTCTGGTATTACGGGCTGCGCGGGCTGGCGCTGCTGGTGCTGCCGTTCACCCAGTTCGACACGCTGAGCCTGTCGGTGTTCGCGGTGTTCTACGGGCTGGACTGGGTGGCCACGGTGCCGCCCACGGTGACGCTGACCAACGAGGTGTTCGGCCGCAAGGACGGCCCGGTGATCGTGTCGTGGATCTTCTGCGCCCACCAGATCGGCGGCGCGGCGGCGGCGCTGGCCGCGGGCGCGGTGCGCAACGCCACCGGCAGCTACATGCTGGCGTTCCTGGCCAGCGGCGCGGCGTGTCTGCTGGCCTCGCTGCTGGTGCTGCGCATCTCCCGGCAGCCGGCGATGGCGGCGGCGGAGTAGCGCCGCACGCCGATCCCTTGTCGCACGCCGATCCGTTTAACAAGTGACGATTGTCAGGCTACACATCCGGGCGGATGATCAGAAGCGTCCGCCATCGAGGGCTTCGGCGACTGTTTGAGCAGGACAATGCAAGCGGGTTGAAGCAGGATCAGGTGAAGCGCATCGCGCGGGCCTTGTTTCTGCTCGACAACGCGGCGAGCCCTGATCAAATCGACCGGATTCCAGGCTTGCGAGTGCATCGCCTCGGTGGGGGCCTCGCCGGCTTATGGTCGATGTCGGTGTCCGGCAACTGGCGGATCGTAGTTCGATTCGAGGGTAGCGATGCGTTCGACGTCGATCTTGTTGATTACCGCTGAGGCGCGCTGGCGGTGCCGATGAAGAATCCTCCACACCCCGGGGAGATGGTCCGCGAAGAATGCCTTGTCCCGCTGGGCCTGACGGTCACCGATGGTGCACGGGTGCTCGGTGTCACCCGTCAGACACTCAACAGTCTGGTCAACGAACGAAGCGGCATTTCGTCCGAGATGGCGATCCGGTTGGAGAAGGCGTTCGGTACATCCGCCGATCTCTGGGTGCGGTTACAGACGGCCTATGACCTGGCGCAGGCACGCCGGCGCGAACACGAAATCAAGGTGGCGCGCTATCGGGCGCATGGTGGCGCCCGCGCGTGACAGCGGGCCGGGATAGACGTTTATTGGATGCGATGCGTTGGACAGCAGCGGGGTGAACAATGACCAACAGTGGAAGTGACGAAACCCCGAAGGTCGATTTCCGCATCGACTATCAACCCTGGCCTGAGGACAAGGAGTTTCCGCTGACGCCGCTGGAAGCCTGGTACATCATGCGGGGCTACGCGGTGCGTCCGGCGCGGCGGGTTACCATGGAGGAGTTCCTCGAACTGCCCGGAAAGTTGGAGATGAGCGATGGCTACATCATGCTGTGGCAGTCCTGACGCGTGCCGAGCGAGGGCACCCGACGGATAGCGTTCAATGAACACCCGGATCATTGGTAACCAGCCGGTGGCGGAGCGGCACCCGGGCGTCGTGCGCGCATGGAAGACCGGCCGGGGCGAAGCTGCGGCGCGGCTCAACTTCGAAAGCCTGGATGGCGCCTGGAAACCGTTCAATCCAAAGCGCTGGACGACTCTACGGTCGGTGGCCGGGCAACGAACGCTCGCTATTCGTGAGAGCGCGCGGGAACACCGCGAGGCATGGGCGGTCCGTGCCATCGGCTCCTTGGCTGGGTCGGCTGCAGATTTCATTCCACCCACTTTGCCTGACCGCACCCGTCATCTCGTTGGCCACCACTACGTAGTGCATCTCGGTTTGTAACGGCAACGTTACGCAATGCGGGCGCTTCCGTACCGGCGGCTTTCATCCCGCGTCATCCGGCCCGACCCAGGTCTCCCCCGTCCATCCCTTCGTGTCGTAATCCGCCATGCACTGATCCACCAACGCCTCCATCGCGGCCATGTCGCCGCCACGCTGCGCCCCGGTCAGCGTCTGTAACCGGATATCCTCCCACCCCCCGGCGTAGTTGCGCTCGTACAGTTCGTGCCGTCCGCCGAACTCGGTACCCACCGCGTCCCACAGCAGTTTCATCACCTTGATCCGCTCCTCGTAGCCGATCCCGTACGACCCGCGCACATATTGCCGCAGATACGGTTCGATGGCCGGATTGGAGAAATCCTTCACCGACGACGGCAGGTAGATCAGCGCCGAGGTCACCGTGCGCTCGACGATGTCCTTGATGCGCGGATAACAATCCGGTGCGAACACCCGATATGCCAGCGCAGCGCGCAACTCCGGCAGCACCGCATCGCCCTTCCACGGGTCCGGATTGTTCGCCATGGCGTTCGACAGCGACCAGAACAGATTGCGCCACGCGACCGCCTCGCCCAGCAGCACCTGGTTGCCGCGCGCGTCGTCGCCGCCGGTGCAGCGCAGCGCCTTGCTCAACAGGCCGCAAATGAAATCCAGCTTTACCGCGAAACGGGTACAACCCTGGAACAGAAAGCCGGGCATGAAGCCGGAACGGGGATAGAAGCTCAGCACGCGCGCCGGATCGCGGTAGATGAACACGTCCTCCCAGGGCACGAACACCTTGTCCAGCACGAAAATCGCGTCGTTCTCGTCGAACCGCGACGACAGCGGGTAGTCAAACGGCGAGCCGTTCCGCACCGCCGCATGCTCATATGATGTGCGGCAGAAAAGCTTCAGCCCCGGCGCGTCGATCGGCACGATGAACATCAGCGACATGTCCAGGTCCTCGGTCGCCGTCTTGGAACTCTGCCCCATGTAATTATAGTGCGTCATCGCCGCCGAGGTGGCGACCACCTTCGCGCCCGACACGATGATCCCGCCATCCACCTCCTTTTCCACGCTGACGAAAACGTCCTTCACTTGCTCGGCCGGCTTGTGCCGATCGACCGGCGGATTGACGATCGCGTGGTTCATGAACGGCACGGTTTCCTGCGCCCGCTTGTACCAGGCGTGCGCGTTGCCCGCATACGGCCCGTAATACTCCGCGTTGGCACCGAGCGTGTTGGTATAGGCCGCCTTGTAGTCCGGCGTGCGCCCCATCCAGCCATAACTGAGCCGCGACCATTCGGCGATGGCACCCTGCGCCGCGACCAAATCCTCCCGCGAGCGGGGCACGCGAAAATAACGATGCGTATAACCGCCCGAGCCGGTGTCGGTCGGGCAGGTCAGCACCGCCTGGCGCGCGGGGTCATGCAACGCGTCGTACAACCTGGCAATGGACCGCACCGAATTGCGAAATGCCGGATGCGCGGTGACGTCGGCGACACGCTCGCCGTCGATATACACCTCGCGGCCGTCGCGCAGGCTCTGCATGTATTCGGCGCCGGTATAGGGGCGGCGCCTGTCAGCGATGACGTCCTCGGGCCGCATGGTTCGCCTCCTGTTGCCACCCCCGCCGTCATTGCTTCGTCGCTCCGCTCCTCGCAATGACAATACTACCCCGGCCGTGCCAACGGGTGGTGCGCCTCCACCAGCCGTTGCAGGCGCTCCGCCAGAACGTGAGTGTAGATCTGCGTCGTTGCGATGTCCGCATGCCCCAGCAGCGTCTGCAAACTGCGCAGGTCCGCGCCGCGCGCCAGCAGATGCGAGGCAAACGAGTGCCGCAGCACGTGCGGCGACACGCGCGCGGGGTCCAGGCCCGCCGCCAGCGCCACCTGCTTGAGCAACAGGAAGAAGCCCTGCCGCGTCATCGCCCGCCGCTTGTCGCGCCCCGGAAACAGAAACCGGCTGTCCTTGCCGGTCTCCGCCACCAGCGCCGCCGCCGCGTGCTTCGCCGACTCGGTCAGCGGCACGATGCGTTCCTTGCCGCCCTTGCCGCGGATCAGCAGCAGCGCCGCGTCGCCCGCCAGCGCGCTGCGCGGCAGACCCAGCAGCTCCGACACGCGCATGCCGCTCGCATAGAGGATTTCCAGCGCCGCCAACGCGATCGCCCCCGGCCGCCCCGCCCGCGTGCCCGCCGCGGCCAGCAGCGCATCCACCTCCTGCTCGCCCAGGTATTTCGGCAGCGACCGCGGCAGGCGCGGCGTGTCCAGCAGCGAGGTGGGATCGTCCGGGCGCAGATTTTCCCGCAGCAGGAAGCGGTGGAACTGCCGTAGTGCCGACAGCCGTCGCGCGGCGGTGCGCGCCGACAGCCCGGCCTGGCCCAGGCCGGCCATATAGGCCTGCAGCGTCGCCGCGTCCGCCTCGGCCACCGCCTGCCCGCGCGCCGCGGCAACAGCGGAAAAGTCCGTCAGGTCCGCTTCGTATGCCGCCAGCGTGTTGCGTGCCGCGCCGCGCTCGGCCGCCAGCATCTCCAGGAACGCCTCGACGTGGCGATCCAAGGCGGCGCGATCCAAGGCGGCGCGATCCATTCAGTGGCTCGGGAACTTGTCGTTCGGCAGGGTCTTCTCCACCGGATGCTGCACCACGTTGGGCGGGAACATCCCCAGGTACACGACGCCCCCGGCCAGCAACACCACGCCGAGCGCCACGACGAACAGGAATACGCGGATCATGGACGCCGCCACCGCTCCTCTATTCGTTGCGCAAGCGGCCGTCGTGGCCGCCCGCGTGGCGCTGTGCTAGCCTTGCCCGCCATGACAAGCAACACCGCCCTCAAGGAAGCCATTTCGCTGCCGGAAACCCTGGCCGGGCGCAGCATCGTGCTGGTCGGGCTGATGGGGGCCGGGAAGACCTCGATCGGCCGCCGCCTGGCCGCGCGACTCGGGCTGCCGTTCCGCGACGCGGATGCGGAGATCGAGCTGGCCGCCGGCTGCACCGTGCCGGAACTGTTCTCGCGCTATGGCGAGCGCGCCTTCCGCGACGGCGAACGGCGGGTGATCCGCCGGCTGCTGGCCGGTGACCCGTTGGTGCTGGCATTCGGCGGCGGCGCCTTCATGGATCCGGAAACCCGCGCCGCCGCCCGCGCCGACGCGGTGTCGGTCTGGCTGCGCTGTCCGTTGAGCACGCTGGTGCGCCGGGTGTCGGGCCGCGACCACCGCCCGCTGCTGGCGGACGGCGATCCGTCGGAGATCCTGCAGCGGCTGATCGAACAGCGTTATCCGATCTATGCCGAGGCCGATGTCATCGTCGATTGCGGCGACGAGAGTCCCGACTTTACCACGGCGCAGGTGCTGGACGCGCTACTGGCCTGGCAATTGCCGCGACGGCTGTCCGTGGTGCTGCCGTCCGCTACCTACGACGTGGTGATCGGCGACGACCTGCTGTCGCGGGCCGGCGCGTTGCTGGCGCCGGTGCTGCCGCAGAAGCGCGCCGTGGTGGTGACCGACGCGGCGGTGGCGGAGCTGCATTTGGCCACCCTGCAACGCGGCCTCGCCGCGACCGGGATCGCCACGCAGTGCATTGTCGTGCCGGCCGGCGAGGCGTCGAAGAACCTGCAATCCTACCTGTCCGTGGTGGATCAGTTGCTCGAGGCGCGGGTTGAGCGGCGCACCGCGGTCATCGCCCTGGGGGGCGGCGTGGTGGGCGACCTCACCGGTTTTGCCGCCGCCACGACGCTGCGCGGTTTGCCGTTTGTGCAAATTCCCACGACGCTGTTGTCGCAGGTCGATTCGTCGGTCGGCGGCAAGACCGGGGTGAACACGCCGCGCGGAAAGAACCTGGTCGGTGCATTTTACCAACCGCGCATGGTGCTGGCGGACACCGCGACGCTCGCCACGCTGCCGCCGCGGGAGTTGCGGGCCGGGTACGCCGAGATCGCCAAGGCCGGCCTGGTCGGCGACGCGGCATTCTTCGCCTGGTGCGAGCGCCACGGTGCCGGGGTGGTCGGCGGCGATCGCGACGCGCAGGCCGAGGCAGTGAAGCGCGCCTGCGCGTTCAAGGCCGCGGTGGTCGGCGACGACGAGCGCGAGGAAAAGCCCAATGACGGCCGCGCCTTGCTCAATCTCGGCCACACCTTCGGCCATGCGCTGGAGGCGGAGTACGGCTACGACGGCGGGCTGCTGCATGGCGAGGGCGTCGCGGTCGGGCTGGGACTGGCATTCAGGCTGTCGGCGCGGCTCGGGTATTGTTCCAGCGCGGATGCGGACCGGGTGGTGTCGCACGTGGCCGCCATGGGATTGCCGGCGGAACTGGCGATGCTGAACCGGCGGTTCTCCGCGGCGACGCTGGTCGGGCACATGCGGCGCGACAAGAAAGTCCGCGACGGGGCGCTGAACTTCGTGCTGGCGCGCGGCATCGGCCAGACGTTCACCGCGGCCGACGTGCCGATGGCGGCGGTGACGGAACTGCTGCGCGACGCCGGATGCGTGGCGTAGGCCGGCCTCAGCGCAGCAGGATCGCCAGTCCCGCGAGGCCTGTCGCATAGGCGGCGATCAGCGCCGCCAGCACGCCCCAGAGATAGGCCTTGCTCGGCTTCTCCGCGAGTTCCGCCTTTGTCGCCAGGTGCGCCAGGGTGGCGATGATGGCGGAGGTGTCGGACTTCACCACGGTGCGCAGGCCGCCGACGTCGGAATTCACCTGTGCGCGCAACCCACCGAGGTCGGACCTAGATTCGGCGCGTAACTCGGCGAGGTCGGACTTCACCTCGGTGCGCAGGCCGGCGATGTCGGACTTCACCTCGGTGCGCAGGCCGGCGATGTCGGACTTAACTTCGGCACGCAACTCGGCGAATTCGGCCTTGGTGGCCAGATGCGGCAGCGTGGCGGTCAACATGCTGTCGATGCGCACCAGCATCGGCACCATCTGCGCCAGCGTTGCCTTGCCATCGCGCACGTCGTCCTCCAGCCGGCTGATCCGTACCTCGTGGTCGGGATCGTAGGCGGGCGGATTGGGGCGATCAACCGGGGTGTCGGGCATGCGGCCACTCCGTTGCAGATCGCAATAGACCCGTCCGTATGCGCCGACAAGGTTGCCGGAGGGTTTACAGGGCTGCGGCCGCAGGGCTGATTCCCACGGTCCGGGGTGCCGGCACTTGCGTTCGACGGCATCCGTCTGCCGCTTCGGCGTGCCGCGCCGCTCGTTGGCAAGGACGCCCGCGCTACGAGGGGCCGAGCTCGAAGCTGGGCTCGTGGCTCACCTTGAATGACACCGACCGCGCGATGAAGCACATCCGGGCGGCTTCGCCATGCAGGCGACGCGCCGTTGCTTCATCCGATCCCGGCGCGAGCGTTGCGTGCGGGCGCAATGTAACAATTTCGAATTGCCCGGCGCCATCGATCTGTTCAAGCATCACGCCAACGGCGTCGTCGCGATAGGCCCGCACGACGATTCCCGCGTCGGCGCAGAGATGCAAATACCAAAGCTGGTGGCACGCCGACAGTGACGCGACCAGCAACTCCTCGGGGGTCCACCTGGCGGGATCGCCGCGGAAACCCGGGTCGGAAGAGCCGGCGATGGTCGGCTTGCCCGGCGCGCTGATGTCATGGGCACGGGAATAACCGCGATAGGACGCGGTGCCGGATCCCTGATTGCCCGTCCACTCGACCCGGGCCGCGTAAGCGTGACGTCGCTCCGCCATTTTCCGCTCCTGCATGAACGCGTGATCCTGGGAGGATAATCAGTACGCGCCATCCTCGCCTTCCCATCGCCGTGGGGCCGTCCACCCCAACAATGACATGGTACTCGGTTCCCGCACGCGTGCGTCAGCCTTTCGGGCGGTTGATATGAAATTGCCTCTCCCGCGCACCGCGCGTGGGAGAGGTTTACCCGACCCGCACCGGCAGCGACCTGATCGCGCGCAGGAAGTTCGAATACGCGTACACCGGCTTGTCCAGCACCTCGATCCGCAGGTCGCGCCGCAGCACCTCCTCCCACAGGATGCGCAACTGCAGCTCGGCCAGGCGGTTGCCCAAACACCGGTGGATGCCGAAGCCGAACGACATGTGCTCGCGCGGCCGGCGGCGATCGACGATGAACTCGTTCGGCCGCTCGATCGCGTCCTCGTCGCGATTGCCGGAGATGTACCAGACCACCACCTTGTCGCCCGCCTTGATCGGCTTGCCGCCGATCTCGGCGTCGGCCACCGCGGTGCGCCGCATGTGGATCACCGGCGTCTGCCAGCGCACGATCTCCGGCACCGCGCCGGCGACCAGCTCCGGATTCTCGCGCAGCTTGCGGAACTCATCGGGGAACTGGCTCAGCCCCCACAAGCCGCCGGACATCGAATTGCGCGTCGTGTCATTGCCGCCGACCAGGAACAGAATCAGGATGCCCATGCGCTGCCGCAGCGTCATTCGGTTGGTCGCCTCGCCATGCGCCAGGATCGAGATCACGTCGAACGAGCGCGGCTTCCGTGCCCGCTCCTCCCACAGCGCGTTCATGTGCTCGGCAAACCTGAGCTGCTCGGCGAACCGCTCCTCCTCCGACCGCACCGGCGCATCCGGCGCGTGGATGTTGCAGATCGCGATGTCCGACCAACGGATCAGCTTGCGCCGCTCGTCGATCGGATAGTCGAACAGCGTCGCCAGCATCATGGAGGTCAGCTCGATCGAGACATGCTCCACCCAGTTGAAGGTTTCCCCCCGCGGCAGCCGGTCCAGCACCATGTTGGTGCGCTCGCGAATCAGGTGCTCCATCTTCGCCAGTGTGGCCGGATTGACTGTGCCGCTGACCTCGCGGCGTTGCTCGTCATGCTCCGGCGGGTCCATGCGGATGAAGCTGGTGCGCTCCATGCCCTTTGGCGGATCCTCGATCATGATGCCGCCGACTTCGTCGGATGAGGAGAACACCTTGTGGTTCACCTCGACCTGCACGATGTCGCGATACCGGGTGACTGCCCAGTACGGGCCATACGGACTGTCGGGCGTGTAATGCACCGGGTCCTCGCGTCGCAGCCGCTCGAAATACGGCTGCCATGCATCGTCGTAGTAGAGTTGCGGATCGCTCACGTCGATCTTGTCGAGCGGCAGCGACCAGGCATGGGCCTTGGGATCGACATTCACCGGTGCGTTCATCGTCGTCCTCCCTGGTTGGTTTCGCCGCGCGGCACGTGGCGGCCGCGTTCGGTCAGGCTGGCACGAAACGGCCGTTCACGTCGTCATCCCCGCGAATGCGGAGACCCGCGCCGCATGGGTCCCGGCTTGCGCGGGAACGACGTCTGCATTCAGTGCTGGCCCTCCGGCATGCGGACGACCAGGCCATCGAGTTCCTCGCACATCTTGATCTGGCAGGAGAGGCGCGAATCCGGCTGCGCCACCGCGGCGAAGCTCAACATGCTGGCCTCCTGCGAACCCGGCTCGGGCAGGCCGGTCCTGGTGAGCCAGGCGGCATCGACATAGACGTGACAGGTCGCGCAGGCACATTCGCCGCCGCAATCGGCGTCGATGCCGGGAACGTTGTTGTCCACTGCGCCGCGCATCACCGACAGCCCAACTGCCACCTCGACCGCATGCGCGGTTCCGTTAAATTCGATATAGGTGACTCGCGGCATGCCTTGTCTCTCCCTCGGGCCGCGTCTGCTGTTTGGGCCGCGCAGCGCTTACCCGTCAGTAGCATGGTTTTTGACCGGGGACGACTGCTTTTTCCGCGGCTTTTTTCGGTATCCGGCCATTGGTCAACCGGCCGGCGTCGCGCCCCGCGCCCAGGCCGCGCGCGGCAAAGTGGCCAGCAGGTAGATCGCGGCGCTGAGCACGGTGATCCAGAAACTGGCCGGCCAATCCGTGACGTAGGCAAGCGCGATGCCGCCCCAGGCTTCGAACAACGCCAGCGTGGCCGACAGCGCGACGCCCTTGCCGACGCCACCGGTCAGCCGCTGCGCCGCCGCGGCGGGGCCGACCATCAGCGTGAACACCAGCAGCACGCCGACGATCTGCGCGCATTCCGCCGTCGCCAGCGCGACGATTGCCAGGAACAGCACGCCATGGAGCCGCAACGAGACACCTTTTGCCTCGGCCAGTTCCGGCTGCAGGCTGGCGAACAGCAACGGGCGGGAGACGACCGCAAGCGCCGCGAGGCTCACCCCACCCAGCCCGAGCAATGTCCAGACGGTGCCGACATCCACGGCCAGCACATTGCCGAACAGCAACGCCGTCGCCTGCGTCGCGAAAGCGGTGAAGAAATGCAGGAACAGCAGGCCGAAGCCCAGCGACAGCGCCAGCACGAGGCCGATCGCGACATCCCGCTGCGCCAGCCGCTCGCCCATGAGTCCCATGCCGAGTCCGGCGGCAACCGTCATCAGCACCATCCCCCACAGCGGCGCAATGCCGAGAAGGACCGCACCGGTGGCGCCGGTGAAGCCGACATGCGCCAGCGCGTGGCCGGCGAATGTCTGGCCGCGCAGCACCAGGAAATAGCCGACCATCCCAGCGACCAGCGCGACGACGGTGGCCGCCGCGAAGGCGTTGCGCATGAAATCATAGTCAAGCATGGCCGGGATGCACCCCTTGATGGCCGTGCCGATGCGCCGCGCCGTCATCGTCCCGGTGGTCATCGTGCCGGTGTTCGTCATGTTCCACATCGTGGCTGCCGGACATGACGAAGATCCGGCCGTGCAGGCGTACCACGTCGATGTCGGACCCGTACAGGCGCGACAGCACGGGGCCGCTGATGACGTCATCGACGGTGCCAAGCGCCGCCTGGCCGCCGCCGAGGTACAGCACCCGGTCCAGCGCGCCGAGCAACGGGTTCAGCTCGTGGGCACTGAACAGCACCGCGATGCCCAGCTCGGTCTGCAGCGACTTCGTGAGCTCCACCACCGCACGCTGGTGATGCGGGTCGAGGCTGATCAGCGGCTCGTCGAGCAGCAGCAGGCGGGGCGACCCCAACAGGGCCTGCGCGAGGAGCAGCCGCTGGCGCTCGCCGCCCGACATCGCCGCGAAGGGGCGGTGGGCGAGCTCGCGGGCACCGACCAGGTCCAGCGTCTCGTCGATCATGCCGCGCTCGGCGCGCGTGAG
Organism: Acetobacteraceae bacterium; assembly: GCA_035535035.1. Lineage (GTDB taxonomy): Bacteria > Pseudomonadota > Alphaproteobacteria > Acetobacterales > Acetobacteraceae > JASHVB01. The sequence goes on along the minus strand of DATLQW010000029.1, from coordinate 615 downwards.
CGACGGCAGGCCCCATCGGCCGCCGTGCCAGGAACTGGCGATGAAATCGATCCCGCGCAGGCGCAGGTCCGGCAACACCGTGCGCACTTGGGGCAGATAACCGATGGTGCGGTCGCCGCGCCGGGGCGCCTGTCCAAACACGTGCAACGAACCGGCGCCCGGCCGCAGCAGACCCAGAACGGCGCGCAACAGGGTGGTCTTGCCGGCCCCGTTCGGCCCCAGCACGCCGATGAATTCACCGGGGTGGATGGCGAAACTCGCCTCCGCCAGCACGGTATGCGTGCCGATGCTGAGCGTGACGCGGTCCAATTCGACGGCCGTCATGCCGGGGGGCCCTCCAGCGCCGCGGCGAGCGCATCCAGTTCGCCGAGCATCCAGTCGGAATAGGACAGGCCCTCCGGTTGAGTCTCGGTCACAGGCACGACGGGCACCCCGGACTCCCGGGCGATGCCGAGCAGCTGTTGGGTGAGCCGGTCGGAAACCTGTTTGTTGTAGATGAGGGCCCTCACCCGGTGCCGCCTGAGATCCTCCTCGAAACGGCCCAGGTCACGTGCGCTCGGCTCGGTCTCATTCATCACCGAGTACTGGAAGCGCGCGTTGCGCAGGCGCAGGCCG
>DATLQW010000028.1:0-10340 GCA_035535035.1 Acetobacteraceae bacterium | reverse complement strand
CCACTTGAACCCGTCAGTTATTTATGCTATCCAACACCGTCTGCCGTATTAACCAACCCGGAGCCGCACCAATGTCCGCCCTCTCCGCCACCAGCCGGCACGAATATTACGTCGAACTCGGCAGTTCCTTGCCGCCCCCGGTCCAGGACAAGCCCGAATACCGCGAACGCCGCCTGACAACCGCAATCGAGGCGTTCAACGCCCTGCGCCCCGGCGACTCCTACGAAGGCCGCCTCGCCGTGCAGATCGTGCTGACCGGCGCCCACGCCGCCGAGAGCCTGCGCGAAGCCGGCATCAACCGGGAAAATTTCCCGAAAATGACCCTCTGCCGCGCCCAGGCGGCCAGCATGATGCGCGAGGAGCGCGCCACCAGGCGCATGCTGGCGCAAGAGCAGAAGCTGCGGCTGGCGGCAGCATCGGTGGCGGCGACCGCGCCGGCGCAGCCAGTTATGGCGTCTGCCCCGCCGCCATCCGCCGAACCCCAGGCCGCGCCGCCGCCCGTCCAGGCCACAGCCGCACCGCCGCCGCCCGCCCCCGAACCGCCCCCGGTCACGCCGCTTCACCCGGCGGTCACACCGGCCGTCCCGCCGCCCTCGCCCGAGGCGATCGCCAAAGCCGAGGCCTTCGCGGACGAGGACATGGTGGCCGCGGCGCAGATCCGCCACGATCGCGGCGTCACGCCACAGAGCGAGGCATATTTCCACCACCTGACATTGCCCGCCGATCCGGCGGTGATCGACGCGCTGGTCCGCGGCACCAGCGATCTGCTGACCCTGCTGGACGACGTCGGCGCCGAGCACCTGGACACGGCCGCCTGACGCAATCAACGCGGAAATGGCGGACGCCGTCGCACCAATCGGGATTCTGAGACGGCAATGAGACTGGCCATGGTGCCGGGGCGAAGGACACTTCCCGTCCCCTTGTGGGAGGCGGAGTCTCCTGTCCGATATCCCGCCCCAACGTCGCTTCGCAACATCACTCCGCGGCGGCGCGCAATGCCGCGCCGGCAGCCAGTGGGCACAGCGGCAGGGCCGCGGCCAGCATCGCGCCGAGAAACAGGAGATGCGGGCGCGGGCTGAGGCCGCCGGAAACCGCATCGGCCGCCGCCACCCCGAAGATCAGCACCGGGGTGACCAGCGGCAGCACCAGCAGCGGCAGCAGCACGCCACCGCGCCGGGCGCCGAGCACCACCGCCGCGCCGGTGGTCCCCAGCAAGGACAGCAGCAGGCTGCCTGGCAGCAGCGCGGCCATCAGAATCGGGATGGTGCCGTCCGGCAGCCGCAGCATCACCGCGAGCGGCGCCGCGGCCAGCAGGAGGGGAAACCCGGTGACCAGCCAGTGCGCGGCGGCCTTGGCGGCGGCGATCGCGGCCGCCGGCAGCCCGCACAACAGCAGCAGATCCAGCGAGCCGTCCTCAAAGTCCGCCCCGAACAGGCGGTCCAGCGGCAGCAGCGCGGCGAGCAAGGCGCAGACCCAGATGATGCCGGGCGCCATGCGGCCAAGGGTCTCCGGGGCGGGGCCGATCGCCAACGGGAACAGCGAGGCGGTGAGCACGAAGAACAGCAGCGCCGCCAGCGTGTCGGCGCCATGCCGCACCGACAGGCGCAATTCGCGCGCCAGCACGGCGAGGAAGCGGGTCACAGGAGTGCTGCCCTTACGCCCCCTCCCCTTGAGGGAGGGGGTTGGGGGGAGGGGTGCGTGCAGCTAACAACAATCGTCGCACGCACCCCTCCCCCCAACCCCCCCTCAAGGGGAGGGGGAGTATTTTACTGTGCCCGCACGCCGAGGATATGCGCGATCGCATGGGTCAACTCGGGCCGGTTCAGCGTGTAGAAATGGAACTCGTCCACCCCGTTCGCCTGCAGCAGCCGCACCTGCTCCGCGGTCACCACGGCGGCGATCATGCGGCGCAGCTCCGGATCGTCGTCGGTTCCCTCGAACATGCGCGCGAGCCAGGCCGGCACGCCCACCCCGGACATAACAGCCATGCGCCGCAGCCCCGCCAGGTTGGTGACCGGCATGATGCCCGGCACGACCGACGCGGCGATCCCGGCCGCCAGGCAGCGGTCCAGGAACCGCAGATAGGTCTCGGTATCGAAGAAGAAGTTGGTGATTGCCCGCGTCGCCCCCGCATCCAGCTTGCGCTTCAGGTTGTCCAGGTCGGCATCGGGGCTGAGCGCCGCGGGATGCGTTTCCGGATAGGCGGCGACGGAAATCTCGAAATCCGCGACGCGCCGCAGGCCGGCCACCAGGTCCGCGGCGAACGGGTACCCGCCCGGATGCGGCGCATAACTGGTGCCTGGCGCCGCGTCGCCGCGCAGCGCAACGATGTGGCGCACCCCGGCCTCCCAGTATTGCCGGGCCACCGCATCCACTTCCTCCCGCGGGGCGCCGACGCAGGTCAGATGCGCCGCCGGCACCAGCGTGGTCTCGCGCACGATCCGCGCCACCGTGGCATGGGTGCGCGCCTGGGTGCCCCCGCCAGCGCCATAAGTGACCGAGACGAAGCGAGGCCGCAGCGCCTCCAGCCGGCGGATACAGGTCCAGAGCTGCTGTTCCAGCGCCTCGGTCCGCGGCGGGAAGAACTCGAAGGACAGCAGCGGCGGCGGGTGATCCGCGTCGCGGGTGGGCAACGCGGCGAAGCGCGGGCCGGTCAGCCAGCGCTCCAGCGTGCGCGGAAATTGGTCGGCAGGGGTCGGCGCGCTCATTCCAGTACCCTAGCACGAACGCGGACCCATCTCACGCGCCGTTGTGGTCCTGTTCCGTTGCGCCGGCCGGTCCGCGTGGTAAAACCCGGTCCGCGTGGTAAACCAGGGTCACGCAAACCTCAACCAGCCCGTGTTCCAATCCGGCGACGGGGCTGCGATCTCCTTTGCCTATGGCCTTTGCTCCGGCGAGTGACTGTGGTCCCACCACCCACCCGAGGGAACTGATGCGCGCTTTTTTCCGCTCCACGCCCAGGCTTGGCCACCGCGTTTGGGTGCCGTCGCTGCTGCTGATCGTCCTCGCCGGCTGCGCCACGCCGCCGCCGGCGAGCGACCCCGACGCGCTGGCCGACTACCGGCAGACCAACGATCCGCTGGAGCCGACCAACCGGGTGTTCTACGCGATCAACAACGGGCTCGACACGGCGATCCTGAAACCGGCGGCGCAGGCATACAAATTCCTGCTGCCGGAGGCGGTGCGCACGGGCATCCATCACATGCTGGGGAATCTCGGCACCCCGGTGCAGCTCTCCAACGACATGCTGGAGGGCAAGCCGCGGCGCGCCGGCGACACGACGATGCGGTTTCTGATTAACAGCACGGTGGGGGTCCTGGGTTTCTTCGACGTCGCCAAGCGGTGGGGCTACCCGGACCATGACGCCGATTTCGGCATGACGCTGGCCAAGTGGGGGGTCGGCGAGGGGCCGTATCTCTACCTGCCGGTGCTCGGCCCGACCGACCCGCGCGACTTCGCCGGGTTTGGCGTGGACATCGCGGCCGACCCGTTCACCTGGGTAGGGCAGGGGACGACCGTGCAGGTCCTTGGCTACTCGAAATGGGCGCTGGGCGCGCTCGACACGCGCTCGCGGCTGCTGGGTGAGATTGACAGCATCAAGAAGACCGCCCTCGACCCTTATGCGACGTTCCGCAGCCTGTACCGCCAGCACCGGCACTCGCAGATCGAGGAAATGGAGAATGACAACCGGGCAACGGTTCCGGTTTGGTTCCCGCAACCCGCGCCGGCCCATTAAGCCACCCCGGCCCACCGAGCAAACAACGAGGCCACCGATGCGTTCTCGCCGCTTCCTGCTGACCGTCTCCGCCGCGTGGCTCGCCATCGGCCGAGGCGCACGCGCCCAGTCCGCCGCCGGCCATGCCGCCGCCTTCGTCAAGGCGACGGGGGACCAGATGGCAGCCGTGGTCAATGGCCCCGGCTCTGCGCGGCAAAAGCGCCAGATGCTGATCCGGATCATCGACGGCACGGTGGACGTGGACGGGGTGGCGCGGTTCTGCCTGGGCCGGTTTTGGCGGCAGGCATCGCCCGCGCAGCAAAAGCGCTACATGGCGATCTTCCACCAGGTGCTGGTGACCAACATCACCTCCAAGCTGGGCGAGTACAAGGGGGTCACGTTCACCATGGGCCGCACCCAGCCGGACGGCGAAAACACCAAGGTGAACACGGTCGTGAACCGGCCCAATAACCCGCCCACCAACGTGCAGTGGGTGATTGGCGACCCCGGCAGCAATCCGAAGATCGTTGACGTGGTTGCCGAGGGCACCTCGCTTCGGCTGACCCAGCGCAGCGACTACGCCTCCTATCTGAGCCACAACAACTATAGCATCGACGCGTTGATCAAGGCGATGCAGCAGCAGGTGGAGCAGAATCAGGCGAGCGGGTGAGGGAGCGGCGTCGCTGGCGAACCCTCACACTGCCCGTACCGGCGAGGTGGGAGAGCGGAAGTCGAGGCTTTCGTAGAGCACCATCGGCCATCCGTTCTGGATGAAGCTGCCGCACGCGGTCATGCCGACGCCGCCGAGCACCATGCGCGAGGCGAAGTTGCTGGCGCGCGCCACCGCGACGATGCGAGCGAGGCCCGCCTCGTCGTGACCGAAGCGCAGCGCGGCGCCGGCCGCTTCGCGCGCGAGGCCGCGGCCCTGCGCGTCCGGCCGCAACGCGAAGCGCAGGGCGACGCCGCGGCCATCCGGGCGGCGCTCCAGGCCGGTGATGCCGACCAAACCTGCCCCGGGCCGCCGGGGTCCGCCGCCGCCCGCCTCGCGGATCGCCCAGATGCCGAAGCCGTTGGCGCCCCATGCGACAACGTCGCGTGCCAGTTCCTCCTGCGTCTGCGCGGCCGTGCGCACCCCGCCCAGCATCACCGCGAAGACGCGCGGATCGGCCTTGATGGCGATCAGGTCGGGCAGGTCCGCCCCGCCCACCGGCGTAAGCACCAGCCGCGCCGTGCGCAGGCTCCAGCGCGGATTCATCGTGCACGCGCCGGCACCAGGCCGGCACTGCCCGGATCAGGTGCGGTAGCTGTCGTCGATGCCGTCGAGCAAGCGAAGATATGCGGGCCACTCGGCCGAGGCCCGCCCCCTGTCGTGCTGTTCGTACTGGGCGGCGACGTGCTCGCACACCTCGGCCGGGATCTCCGACAGCTCGGCGCCGGTGGCCTCCATCATGAGTTGGATGCGGGCGGCGCTGACGAACCCCTTCATCAGGCTGAACGCCTCCCGCGCGGTGGCGCCGACGGTGGTGATGCCGTGGTGGCGCATGACCAGCGCGCGGTTCTTGCCCAGCGCGGCGATGATGCGCTCGCGTTCGTCGAAGCCGTCGGTGATGCCTTCATACTCGTGGTAGCCGGTCCGGTTGTAGAAGCGCATGGCGTTCTGCGAGAGCGGCCGCAAGCCGTGCTTCAGGCCGGACAGCGCGACGCCTTCCTCGGGGTGGACATGCACCGAGCACTGCACGTCCGGCCGGCCGCGCAGCACGCCGCTGTGCAGCGTGAAGCCGGGGCGGTTGACGCCGGCGCGCTCGTCGAGGTCGTCGTCCATGCTGACCTCGACCAGGTTGGACGCGGTGACCTCGGTGTAGAGCAGCTCGTGGCGCTTGATGAAGAAATGGCGTGGGTTGGAAGGTGAACGCATGCCGGCGTGATTGAAGATCACGTCGCCCCAGCCGTGATGCGCCAGCAGGCGATACACGGCGGCGAGATCGACGCGCGCCTGCCTGTCGGCGTTGGTTGCGGTTGTCGGCGCAGTCTCGATGTCCATCGGCTGGGGCCCTCCCGTTGGCGATTGGGACATGGTTTAGCGGGTCGGCGGGTCGGGGAGCAATCCGCCTCAACATTTCGCCCGCGCTACGCGCGGGAGAGATCGAGGCCCGAAGCGACGCGGGTGAACGGGTCGCCCCGCTGCATCCTCGCCCGGTGCTTCGTGCCTTCAGGCTGCAGCATTTCGCTGGGAAGAACGTGTCCCTGGCGCGGGCCGCGGCAATGGCGCCATTGCAGATGACCGAGGCCGAGCACGTGATCTATCGCGCCACCGGTGCAGGTGACGTGTTCGCCGGTGCGCCGGCCGGCCCGGCGCGGCTGGTGTGCGACCGGACGTCTCTCCCGCTGCGGCCAGGCGAGGTTTACCATGCCGGTGACGCTCAACGCCGGGACGCGCCCGGCACCGGGAGGGAACGATGGATATCAAGCACGTCGTGGTTCTCATGCTGGAAAACCGCTCGTTCGATTGCATGCTGGGCATGCTCTATCCGAACAGCGCGGCATTCGACGGGCTGATCGGCACCGAGTTCAACCCCTGGCACAAGCCGGACGGAACGCGGCAGAACATCCAGGTCTGGAAGGATCCGGCGCTGACCGCGCAGACGGTCTGCATCCCTGACCCGGATCCAGGGGAGCTGTTCACTGACATCCAGATGCAGCTCCGCGGGCTGGCCGACGACGGTTCGGTCAACACCGGTGCGCCGACCATGAGCGGCTTCGTTGACAATTATATGCGCCAGCCGACGACGACTCCGGCACCCGATCCATACTCGCCCATGCATTACTTCACGCCGGACCAGGTACCGGTCATCAGCCAACTGGCGCGTGCCTTTGGCGTGTCCGACAGGTGGCACGCCGCCGCGCCGTGCCAGACCTGGCCAAACCGCTTTTTCGTGCACGCCGGAACGGCTGCCGGTTACGTCAACAATTCTCCGACGCATTTTCCCTATGAGATGCCGACGGTATTCAACCTCCTGTCGAAGGCCGGGCAAACCTGGCAGATCTATTTCCACGACATCCCGCAGTCCGCCACGCTCACCGAGCTCTGGGCCAACGTGCTGACGAATTTCAGCAATTTCGAGACCGACTTCGCGCGCGACGCCGCCGGCGGGAAGCTGCCTGCCTATAGCTTCATAGAACCTCGCTATTTCACCGACAGCGTGCTGAACAGGATCCCGAACGATGCGCACCCACCGCACAATGTTGCGTATGGAGAGCAGTTGGTTGCCAGCGTGTACAACGCGGTGCGCGGCGGGCCGGGGTGGCGGCAGACGCTGCTGGTGATCACCTGCGACGAGCACGGTGGCTGCTACGACCACGTGCCCCCGCCGGCCGCGACGCCGCCTGACGTGCTGCGGCCGGACGGGTTCGACTTCAGCTATTTCGGCGTGCGGGTGCCGGCGGTCATCGTGTCGCCCTATGTGCGGGCCGGCAGCGTCATGCGGCCGCCTGGAACGACACCATTCGACCATACGTCCATCATTGCCACGCTGCGCAGGCTCTTCAATCTCGCGCCGCTGACGCGGCGCGACGCCGCGGCACCGGACCTCCTGGCGGCGCTGGATGCGGAGGCCGACAATGACGGGCCTGCCTTCGTCACCGCGCCTGCCATCCCGCCGGCGCCGGAACAAGTCGCGCGTGCCGCCGCCAAGCCGCCGAACAATCTGCAGCGGAGCCTGAGCACGCTGGCCGTGCAGTTGCCCACGGCCGGTGCCGACATCGGCACGCATATCCAGCGCCTGATCTCCGTGCCGGACGTGGTTCCGCTGTACGCCACGGCCGGTGAGGCGGCGGCTTCGGTGTTGGGTCACATGCAGGCTTTCCTTGGCCGCCAGTGAGTGGAGGGAGGGACTCATGCCTCGCCCGCCGGCACCGGCGTTGTGCTGGCCAGCAGCCCTTGCCGTATGGTCCGCGGCGCAGGCGCATTGCCGGGGCCTTTGCGCGGGGATCTCGGTCTCGTCGCGTCCACGCCGTTGCGCCGCGTCCTCGCGAACCGTTAAGCTGCTGCCATGGCAAAGCACTTTCACGATCGGCACGAGTGGATCGACTACCTGAAGGCATGCGAGGTGGCGCGACGGCTGGTGGCCGATCCCTCGATGGTCGCCGACGCCCGGAGGTTCGTCGTAACCCGGATGCTGCCCGATCCGCACCAGCGCGACTACGCGCTGATGTGGCAGGAGCTGCTGTCGCACCCGCCCGCCGCGATCGCCGCGGCGCTGACCGAGGACAGCCCGCGTGGCCGGCTGCTGCGGGAAACCGCGCCGGTGTTCGGCAAGGGGCTGACCTCGCGCGACGTGGCCGAACTGATCGAGCACGCGGATGCTCCGGCGGCCTGACATCGACCATATTCTGCGCGCCGCCGCCTCGCTGTCGGGCCACGCGCGGTTCGTGATGGTCGGCACCGGCGCGGTCATCGCCACCGCCAGGCACATTCCCGTCGCGATGATGCTGACCGAGGAAATCGACATCTATGTCGAGGACGTGGCGGACCCGGAGTGGATCTCCGACCTGATCGACGGGTCGATCGGGCGGTACTCGCTGTTCCACCGGACGTTCGGCTACTACGGCGACGGGGTCAGTCAACGCACGGCGGTCATGCCGTTGGACTGGCGCAGCCGCGCCGTCGAGTACGCGACGCCGGATGGCCTCGCCACCGCGGTCTGTCCCAGCGCGGAGGACATCGCCATCGCCAAACTCTGTGCCTGGCGCGAGAAGGATCGGACGTGGCTGCGCGAGGCGTTCCGCTCCGGCGTCGCGAAGGCGGACAAGACGCGGGTACTGCTCCTCGGGACGATGCCCGAAGCGGCACCTGCGGCGGATGAACTGACGCGGCGAATTGACGTCCTCCAAACCTCTCCCGCGGGAGCGGGAGAGGTCAAGACGCGTTAGCGGCGAGGGTGACGGTGCCGCCAACCGCACCGTGCGTCTCGCGTCATCCTCACCCGCCGTTGCGCGGCGAAAACCTCGCTCGCCTGCTTGTAGCGGGTCAGCTTCAACGTCACCTGCCGATCTGAAGCAGCGGCGGTCGAGCTGATTGGCCCGAACCGCCGGGTCCGACCCATTACGCTCCTTTCAAACGGTTGGCGCGAAGTCCAGTCGCGGCCGGGTACCGAGCGCCAGGACCGTCTTACTGCCGTCTCAAAATCCCGATTCATGCGACTGCGTGCTCTGTTTCCGTGCCGGGCCCGTCAGGCGGCGTCGTGCAGCGTCTCGCCGCCGACCTCGTCGAGCAGGTTCAGGACGGCGCTGGTGCCGCGGACCAGCGCGTCGATCATGGCCGGATCGGTGGGCAGCGCCAGGTGGCGGAAATACGCCTTGTTCTGCGGCGTGACGCCGCGGTCGTGGCGGATCTGCGCCGCGGCCACAATGTCCTCGTCCGCGAAGGCCTCGGCTTTGGCGATCGCCTCGGGCGAAGGGGACGGTGTGGACCCGGCCTGCGCGGGCGGCGGCGCGGACTGGGTGACTGCCAGGAGCGGCGGTGCGGCGGGCGGCGGCACGGCGGCGGGCGGTGGCGCGGCGGCCGTGGCCTGGACGGGGGGCGGCGCTTGCGGTTCGGCTTGTGGCGGCGGGGCGGACGCGGTGGCGGGATGGGCCTGTGGGGTGTTCGCCACCGCTTCGGTCGCCAGCCGCACCTTCTGCTCCCGCTCCAGCGCGCGCTTGGCCGCGCTTTCCGCGCGCATCATGCTGGCTGCCTGGGCACAGCAACGGGTCATTTTCGCGAAGTCGTCGCGGTGAACGCCGGCCAGGCGCAGACCCTCGACGGCACGGGCGCCGCAGAGCACGATCTTCATGGCGAGGCTCGCTTCGTAGGCGTCGCCGGGGCGCAGGGCTTCGAACGTCTCGACCGCGGTGATGTGGCGGCGTTCGCGGTATTCGGGCTGGTCGAGGACGGGCGGGGGCAGGGAATTGCCGAGTTCGGCGTAATATTCGTGCCTGGCGGTGGGGGAGAAGGCGGACATTGGCGTGGCTCCGGGTTGGTTAGTGTGACCGACGTGGGATGATAACAAGTCTAACTAACGGATTCAAGTGGCTGGGCGGCGATTTTACCGGGGTTCGGGGAGTGGGTGGGGTGAAAGCGGGCTATCCGGACGGATCACGGCGCTGGTGGCGGCACCACGCAAGTGGTTGGCACTGCGCTGGGCGGCTGGGTTGGACTACTTGGCCGAAGGCGGGATGGCGGTTTCGACGTCTGCAATATCGGCAGTCAAACGTTCATCGATGAAGAGTGCTGACGGCAGTTTGCAACCCAACTGCAACATTCAGAGCCGGCCGACCGAGGCCCGGTCTCGGGGACGAAGCTGCCATAGCTCCCCGGTCGGTAGGACCGGCTGCTTCGCGCTCATGGCGGTCATCCGACCGCTTATCCGCCATTCCAGGGAGCGGATTTTCGCAGGTGCCGTATTTGTCGCGGGCCTCACCTCGACTTTCCGCAATTTCAAATCCAGGCCATCATGTCATGACCCAGAAGATATCTTCCTGGGCGATAAATCGTAGCCCGTCATCGATTGACAGGACGGTGCGTCCGGAGGCGCCGGTGGCGACCCATCGCTCCTTCCAAAGCGACCAGTAGAGAACTTCGAACCGG
>DATLQW010000027.1:0-23162 GCA_035535035.1 Acetobacteraceae bacterium | reverse complement strand
CTGCGGAGCAGTTGGACCCGCTGGAACGGTGGTATCGCATCCTCAGTGAGGCACTGCGGTACTTCCTCAAAGGGGAGCAGCTGCGGCGGCCAATCCGCCTCAACCCGGCCTGAAGGCCAACCTTGGGTTGCGGGCCATCGGGGCTGACAGGCTCAACAGTGGTTTAACTGCCGGATTTAGGATGACTGATCCGTCACCCGTGCAAACACAGGGGGCCGGGCCGCTTCTACTCAGCGACGTCCCAGGGTGGGGCCCCGCTCTCGCGGGGGCGACGCCTGGGCCAGTCGGCATGCTTGGCCTGGCGCCGCGCCGGTCAGCGCAGCAATGCGCGGATCGTCTCCAACTCGCGCAGGGCCTCGGCCAACAGGGCGCGCAGGCGTTCGGTTTCAGGGTCAATTTTCGGCCGGACATTGATGCGCGCGGCACCCGGCGGCGGTGCGAGGCCGGGGAGCGGCAGCTCCGGATCCGACGACGGCCGGGCTTCCGCGGCGGCGGCGGCCCGTTCATCCTCGGTGGGCGGAGGAATGTCGTCCGACAGGCGCCCGCCGCCCTCGCGCAGCAGCCGCTGCACGCCCTTGATCGTATATCCCTGGATGTAAAGCAGGTCGGAGATGCGCCGGAGCAGGGCGATGTCGTCAGGACGGTAGTAGCGGCGTCCGCCGCCACGCTTCAGCGGCTTCACCTGGGGGAACTTGGTTTCCCAGAAGCGCAGGACATGCTGCGGGATGTGAAGATCGTCCGCCACCTCGCTGATGGTTCTAAAGGCATTGGGGGCTTTCTTCGGCCGGTCGCGGCCGGAGCGCGGGTCGAGGCCGGCGTCGTCCGCCGGATCGCTCATGTGCCCTCGGCGCTGCCTGACTCGGCGGCGTTGACGCGGGCTTTCAGCACGTGGCTGGGGCGGAATACCAGGACGCGGCGGGGCAGAATGGGTACTTCCTCGCCGGTCTTCGGGTTGCGGCCGATGCGGCGACCTTTCTGGCGCACTGAAAATGTCCCGAAGCCGCTGATCTTGACGGAATCTCCGAGTTCCAGGGTTGCGGCCATCCGCTCGAGCACGATTTCCAGCAGGTCGGCGGATTCGTTTCGCGACAGCCCGACCTGGGCGTAGATGGTTTCGGCCAAGTGTGCGCGCGTGACCGTTTGCATGCCGGTACGCTAGGCAGCGTCGCGCCCGGCGTCAAGCAAGATCACGCGAAAAATCCGCCAGGATCAGACGGTTGCGGGCATTGCCGCAAGCTGGCCCGGGGCAGGCTCTGGAATCCCACCAAGGGGCTCCGCCCAATGGCGGGTTTCAGCGCAGCGCCCTGGCCTACATGCGAACCAGCGCGGAACCCCAGGCAAGTCCACCGCCCAGCGCTTCCATCAGCACCAGGTCGCCGCGGCGGATGCGGCCGTCCTTGCAGGCCTCGGCCAGCGCCAGCGGCACCGAGGCGGCCGACGTATTGGCGTGCCGGTCCACCGTCACCACCACGCGCTCCGATGCCAGCCCGAGCCGCTTGCCCATCGCGTCGATGATCCGCAGGTTGGCCTGGTGCGGCACCAGCCAGTCCACGTCGCGCCGGGTCAGGCCGTCGGCGGCGAGCGCCTCGTCCACCACTTCCGCCAGGCGGGTCACGGCGTGGCGGAACACCTCGCGGCCGTTCATCACCAGATGTCCCGGCCGGTCCGGGCGCCCCACCGCCCCGTCCACGAAGAGCATATCGCCCAGCGTGCCCTGCGCATGCAGGTGCGTGGACAGGATGCCGCGGTCGAGCGTGCCGTGCCCCTCGCCGGCGCGCAGGAACACCGCCCCGGCACCATCGCCGAACAGCACGCAGGTGCCGCGGTCCTGCCAGTTCAGGATGCGCGAATAGACCTCGCTGCCGATCACCAGCGCACCGCGCGCCGCGCCGGTGCGGATCAGGCTGTCGGCGATGGCCAGGGCGTAGATGAAGCCGGCGCAGGCGGCGGACAGGTCGAAGCCGAACCCGCCCGGCACGCCGAGCGCCGCCTGGACGCGCAACGCGGTGGCGGGAAACGCCTGGTCGGGGGTGGAGGTGGCAAGGATGATGGCATCCACCTCCTTGGGTTCGGCGCCGGCATCGGCCAGCGCGGCGCGCGCCGCCGCGGTACCCATGAACGCCGCCGTCTCGTGCGGCCCGGCGATGTGGCGCTGGCGGATGCCGGTGCGGTCGCGGATCCACGCATCGGAGGTTTCCAGCTTCGCCGCCAGCTCCTCGTTGCTGACGATGCGCTCGGGCAGGTAGGCGCCGACCCCGGCGAGAATGGAACGGATGTGCATCGGCAACCTGTGTGGCGGAATCGCAGGGTCAGGCGGTCGCGAGTCGCGGGCCACCCTTGTCTTTCGCCTCGTTCTTGTCCTGCGGCGCCAGCTTGTCCAGCCCGCTGCGCGCAAGATCCTGGCGGATCAGGTCATTGAACCGGTGCACCACCATGTCCATGGCCACGTCGATGGCGTGGGCGAAGGTCTCCGCGTCGGCACCGCCATGCGATTTCACCACCACGCCGTTCAGCCCGACCATCACCGCCCCGTTGTAGCGCCGCGGGTCGAGCCACTCGCGCAGCCGCTCGAGCCCCGGGCGCGCCAGCAGGTAAGCGAGCTTGCCTGACCAACTGTTGGAGAACACCTGGCGCAGCAGGTCGAGGATCAGGCGCAACGCGCCTTCGCCGGTCTTCAGCGCGACGTTGCCGGTGAAGCCGTCGGTCACTACGACGTCGGTGGTGCCGGCGGCGATGTCGTGGCCCTCGACGAAGCCGCGGAACTGCGGGCCGATATGGCTGGCGCGCAGGATTTCCGCGGCCTGCCGCAGCGTGTCGTCGCCCTTCAGTTCCTCCGATCCGACATTGAGCAAGCCGATGGAGGGCGCGGTGAGGCCGAGCACGGTGCGGGCGAACACGTCGCCCATGATGGCGAACTGCACCAGGTTGCGCACGTCGCACTGCACGTTGGCGCCGAGGTCGAGCATCACCACGTCGCCGCGGGCCGAAGGGCCGATGGCGGCCATGGCCGGCCGGTCGATGCCGGGCAGCGTCTTCAGCACGATCTTGGCCAGGGTGAGCAGGGCACCGGTATTGCCGGCGGAGACCACACCCGAGGCCTCGCCGGCGGCCACCGAGTCGATAGCGATGCGCATGGAGGACTGCCGGGCACGCAACGCCGCGGTCGGCTTCATGTCGTCGCTGATCACGTCCGGCGCGTGACGGATGGTGCAGGCCGCGAGGGCGCGGCGATGCCGGGCCAGCAGGGCGACGATCCGCGGTTCGTCGCCGACCAGCAGGAAACGGGCCTTGGGATGCCGCTCGGCGGCGATCTCCAGCCCGGCGGCGACCATCGCCGGGGCGCGGTCGCCGCCCATGGCGTCCACCGCCAGCGAGAAGGTTGCGGTCACTATCGGGCGGGCGGCACAGGGCGGCCCGAGATCAGACCCGGACAGCGCCCTTCAGCGCCTTGCCGGCAGCGACGATCTCACGGCCATGGTAGAAGCCGCAATGCGGGCAGATGTGATGCGGACGCTTCAGCTCCCCGCAATTCGGGCACTCGGCGTGGGCCTGATGCGGCAGGGCCTCGTGGCTACGGCGCATGCCGCGGCGGGACGGGGAGGTCTTTCTCTTCGGAACAGCCATGGGACAGCGCCCCTTTGTCGATGGTTGGCCCCGCGATCGGGCGAGGGGCGGTCATTCTTTGGACACAAACGCGAGGGGCGCCGTCTAGCAGAGGGCGGCGCGGGTCGCAAGGGCACCTGCGGGGGCCGATCATGCTGCATTGCAGCGTTGCACTGGGTCCCTGTGGCCCGCGGCATGCGCCGCCAGGCCCGCCCAGTCACTGCGCAGAGCGACGCGACGCCACATTCCCCGGGGTGAGCGTTCCGCGACGCTGAGGATTGCCGCCTCGCTTCGCGCGACGACAGGGAGGGTTCAGCAGTCGCAATTGCCGGCTGAAGGGTTGTTCAGCGACGGCCGTATCGGTCAGTCATGATCGTGATGGTGCCACCACCACCCACCGTGATAATGGCCCGGCGCTTCCACAATGCATCCGCAGAGCATGGCGGACGCGACCAGAAGCGCGGCGAACGACAGCAGCGCCGACCGGGCGGACCGTCTGGCCCGAGCGGGTGACGGAGGCAAGCGATTGCGCAAAATCATCGGACTCCCGCCTTTGTTGCACTGGTAACAGCCCAAATTGCGATGACAGCCAGGTTCGCCGGGCTGGCGACTTTCGATCGGAACGACGTCAGGAAAGCGACCCGTCCTTGGCGATTTCATGGCGGCGCGCGTCGCCGCGGACCAAGGCGATCCCGTGCCGCCCGGCGCTCGGCAGGCCGCGGCAGACCCACATGATATACAGGAACGGACACGAAGTATAAGAACGAAAACGCACTGAAACTGCTGTGCGGGCGGCTACATATGGCGGGCACCCGGGGTCCCGATATGATCGTCCGGACCTCGAAAATGCGGAAAGTCGAGCGGACCGTGCAGCGCCGCCAGAATCGGCGTATTGGCGCGGATCACCAGCATGCGGCGGATCTTCTGCGTCGGCGTGAGCAGGCCGTTGTCCACGGTGAACGCCGGCACGATAGCGTGCTTGCGGATGCGCTCGGTCACCGACAGCCGGTGGTTGGTGCGGTTCACCGCCAGCGCCACCGCCACGTCGTCGTAGCCGTCGGCCGGCACCACCAGCGCGGTCAGCCCGGCGCGGCCGTCGCCGGCGACCACCGCCTGGGCGATCTCCGGCTCCGCCATCAGCCTGCCTTCCACCTTGGCGGGCGAGACGTTCTCGCCGCCGGACAGCACGATCAGGTCCTTCTTGCGGTCGGTGATGCGCAGGTAGCCGGAATCGTCCAGCACGCCGACATCGCCGGTGTGGAGCCAGCCGTCCCGGATCACTGATGCGGTCTCCTCCGGCCGGCCCCAGTAGCCGTCCATCACCAGGTCGCCGCGCACGAGGATCTCGCCGTCATCGGCGATGCGCAGATCGACGCCCTGCAGCACGCGGCCGACGGTGTCGATGCGGATCGCGTCGGGCGGATTGGCGCTGACGATCGGGCCGGCCTCGGTCTGGCCGTAGCCTTGCAGGATCTTCAGCCCGAGGGCGAGGAAGAACCGCCCTACCTCCGGCTCCAGCCTGGCGCCGCCGGAGCACGCCGCGACCAGGCGGCCGCCGAAACGGGCGCGCACCTTGGCGCGCACCAGCCGGTCCAGCAACGGATCGGCCAGCGCCTCCGCCAGGGTCAGCTTCGTGCCGTCCAGCCGCTTGAGGCCGATCGCCATGGCGCACCGGAACAGGCGCTGCCGCAGCGGCTTTTCCCGCGACACCTGGGTCAGCACGCGGTTGCGGATCACCTCCAGCACGCGCGGCACGACCGTCATGATGGTCGGGCGGACGGTCAGCAGGTCGGCCGCCAGATGCTCCACGCCGCGGGCAAAGACGATTTCGGTGCCGATGCTCGGGAGAAAAAACTGGCCGACGGTGTGCTCGTAGCTGTGCGAGGCGGGCAGGTAGGACAGGTAGATTTCATCCCGCAGCCGCAGCGGTCGCAGCAGCTCGAACGCGCCGTGGCAGTTGGACAGGATCGAGCGGTGCGGCAGCATCACGCCCTTGGGAACGCCACCGGTGCCGGAGGTGTAGATCAGGCAGGCCAGTGCGGTGGCCGGGATGCCGGCCGCCTCCAGCGCGATGTCGTCGGCCGGCGCGGTGTCGGCGACCAGCGCGGACCAGGGGAGCAGGCGAGGGGAGCCGCCGGCGGCCTCGCCCGAGAGGTCCGCCATGGACCCGTCCATCACCACCAGCAGGTCCAGGCCGTTGGCGCGGTGTGCCGCCTCGCGCAGCTTGCCGGCCAGGGCGGCGGACGAGACGATCGCCGCGCGTGCGCCGCTGTCGCGCAGGATTTGGGCATGGTCTTCGGCGGTGTTGGTGGTGTAGGCGGGCACCGGCACGGCGCGGATCGCCATCAGGGCGGTTTCGGCGATCGGATATTCCGGGCGGTTTTCCGCGGCGATCACCACCCGGTCGCCGGCAGCCACCCCAGCCGCGCGGAGCTGGCGGGCGCAGGAGGCGGCAAGACGGCCGAACGTGCCCCACGTGGTGGTCTGCCACCGCCCGTCGCGAAAGGCGCGCAGCAATGGCTTGTCCGGCCAAATGCGGGCGAGGCCGAACATCATCGCGGCCAGGTTGGGCCAGGTCGGGTAGCTGTCCAAGTTGCCTCCGTATTTCTCCCCCTCCCGCAGGGTGAGGGGGAGACGACCTTCCACGTCCCGCTGATCCCGACGCCCATGGGGCGCCGGCCTATGACGGCCGTCCCCGGCTGCCGCAACCCTTTGACGGCCGCCCCTACTAGCCTACATGGACAGGCAGTGCAGCCATCCGAGGAAGCTGATGCCCGACGCCACGCAAGTTCCATCCGCCACGGAAGCGCTGCCGGCCTGGGACCTGTCCGATCTCTACCGGGCGCCGGACGCACCGGAGGTCGCGGCGGATTTCGCGCGCGCCGACCACCGGGCGCGGGCCTTCGCCGCCGCCTATGCGGACAAGCTGGCCGGGCTGCCGGGCGCCACGCTGGCCGCCGCCATCGCCGAATACGAGAAGATCGAGGAGATGCTGGGCCGGCTGCTGTCGTACGCCCAGTTGCTGTTCGCCGGCGATTCCGCCGATCCCGCGATCGGTCGATTCTACCAGTCGGTCAACGAGCAGGCGACCACGATCAGCGCGCAGCTCCTGTTCTTCACGCTGGAGCTGAACCGGCTGGAGGAGGCGGTACTGGAGGCCAGGCTGGCCGACCCGGCCCTGGCCCGCTGGCGCCCCTGGCTGCGCGACCTGCGCGTGTTCCGCCCGCACCAGTTGTCGGACGAACTGGAAAAGCTGCTGCACGAGAAGGAGGTGACCGGCCACTCGGCCTGGAGCCGCCTGTTCGACGAGACGATGGCCGGGATGCGCATCGCCGTCGGCAACCAGTCGCTGACCGTCACCGACGCGCTGAACAAGCTGTCGGACCAGGACCGCACCGCGCGCGAGGCGGCCGCACGCGCCATCGGCGCGGCGTTCGGTGACCGGGTAAAACTGTTCTCACTGCTCACCAACACGCTGGCGAAGGACAAGGCGATCATCGACACCTGGCGGCATTATCCGCGCCCCGGCAGTGCGCGCAACCGCGCCAACATGGTGGAAGACCAGGTCGTTGACGCGCTGGCGACCGCGGTGCGCGACGCCTACCCGAGATTGGCGCATCGCTACTACGTGATGAAGGCGCGGTGGCTCGGCCTGGCGAAGCTGCAGCACTGGGACCGCAACGCGCCGCTGCCGGACGACGACGACCGCCACATCGACTGGCCCGAAGCGCGCGATCGGGTGCTGACCGCCTATGGCGCGTTCAGTCCCGAGTTGGCCTCGGTGGGGCGCAGGTTCTTCGACGCGCCGTGGATCGATGCGCGGTTGCGGCCCAGCAAGGCGGGCGGCGCCTTCGCGCATCCCACCGTGCCGAGCGCGCATCCTTACCTGCTGCTGAACTATCACGGCCGCACGCGTGACGTGATGACCCTGGCGCACGAACTAGGGCATGGCGTGCACCAGGTGCTGGCCGGCGCGGCGCAAGGCTACCTGATGTCCGGCACCCCTCTGACCTTGGCAGAAACCGCCAGCGTGTTCGGCGAGATGCTGACCTTCCGCGCATTGCTCGAGTCGGCCAGCCCGAAGCAGCGGCGCATCATGCTGGCGGCGAAGGTCGAGGACATGCTGAACACGGTGGTACGCCAGGTGGCGTTCTACCAATTCGAGACGCTGCTGCACGACGAGCGCCGCGGCGGCGAGCTGCTGCCCGACCGGATCGGCGCGTTGTGGCTGCAGGTGCAAACCGAGAGCCTGGGCCCCGCGTTCGAGTTCACCCCGGAATACGCGGTTTACTGGGCCTACGTGCCCCACTTCATCCATTCGCCGTTCTACGTGTACGCCTATGCGTTCGGCGACTGCCTGGTGAACGCGTTGTACTCGGTGTTCCAGGGCGGTCACCCCGGATTCCAGGCCAAGTATCTCGACATGCTGCGCGCCGGCGGTTCGAAGCGGCACAAGGAACTGCTGGCGCCGTTCGGACTGGACGCGTCGGACCCGGCGTTCTGGACGAAGGGGCTGGACGTGATCGCCGGCTTCATCGACGAGCTGGAAGCCGCAGGGTGATGACGCGGGATGGTGGAGGGCCAGGCCGGTACCAAAGGCATCCGAGAGGCAGACAGCGATGCAGCCAGACGACGTGACAAGGCTCATTGAGGCCATCGCGAAACTCATCAGCGCACTGGCCTGGCCCGCTGTTTTGATTTTTGCACTGCTTCTGCTGCGTCCGTCGGTTCGCGAGTTCCTCGCAACCTTGAGCGAGGTCCGGCTGAAGGGTGCCGGCTTCGAGGCATCGGCCCAGAGAAGACTGAACCTGGACGCGACCCGTCAGAGGCTGCATGACTTCTGGAAGCCGGACGGCAAGGTCAACCGCGCGAACGTTACCCGTATCACAACCCGTATGCGGCAGTTGGGTATCGGCGGTAGCGTGGCCTGGCTGATCAACGCCGGAACGGCGGACGATCGCTCTCGGGTTGTGTCATGCTTATCGTTGCAAGACTGAGGAGATGACAATGCAAGGCGATCCGGTGA
Organism: Acetobacteraceae bacterium; assembly: GCA_035535035.1. Taxonomy (GTDB): domain Bacteria; phylum Pseudomonadota; class Alphaproteobacteria; order Acetobacterales; family Acetobacteraceae; genus JASHVB01. Next base: position 14,533 of record DATLQW010000027.1, on the reverse strand, counting down.
CGGCGAGAGCAATTCGCACGGAAGTGATCGATCTCGTTCCCATCAATGTGCTGGCAGAAGTGACCCAGGACTTCAAGGACTCGGGCACGACCGAGATCAAAGCCGAACCTGATCCGGACGGCACCTGGAAGATCAGCGCAATGCTTTGGAACCGGCAGTGATCGATTCAACCCTGAGTGTGGCGTCGCTTGGTGCGGTACACGGAGTGTTCTGCCGCTGTTCCGACTTGTGCGATGTCTGACCGCAGCAACCTGTTCGGCGAAATCCGCCGCTTGGCGCGCACCTCGGGCGCGGTCGGCGGCATCGCGGCGCGCGTCGCCGGGGCGCGGATGTTCGGCATCAAGACCGACCGCGCCGCGCACGCGGAGGACCTGCGCATGGTGCTCGGCGGACTGAAAGGCCCGCTGATGAAGGTGGCGCAGTTCCTCTCCACCGTGCCCGACGCGCTGCCGGCGGAATACGCCGAGGAACTCGCGCACCTGCAATCCAACGCCCCGCCGATGGGCTGGAGCTTCGTGCGCCGCCGCATGGCGAGCGAACTCGGGCCGCATTGGGAAAGCCGCTTCGCCAGTTTCAGCCATGCAGCGGCGGCGGCGGCCTCGCTCGGCCAGGTGCACCGCGCCAGCCTGCCGGATGGCACCGACGTCGCCTGCAAGCTGCAATATCCCGACATGGCCAGCACGGTGGACGCCGACCTGCGCCAGTTGCGCCTCGCCATGGCGATCTATCACCGCATGGACAATGCCATCCAGCACGAGGAAATCTACAAGGAACTGGCGGAACGCCTGCGCGAGGAACTGGATTATGAACGCGAGGCGGCGCAGATGCGGCTCTACGGGCTGATGCTGGCCGACAGCCCCACCGTGCACGTGCCGCTGCCGATGCCCGGCTTCTGCACCAACCGGCTGCTGACCATGACCTGGCTGGATGGCCGCCCGCTGATGCACCGCCTGGAAGAAGACCCGCCGCAGGACGAGCGCAACCGCATCGCCGAGGCACTGTTCCGCGCCTGGTACGTGCCGTTCTACCGCTACGGCGTGATCCACGGCGATCCGCATCTCGGCAACTACCAGGTGCGGCCGGACGGCTCGGTGAACCTGCTGGATTTCGGCGCCATCCGCGTGTTCGGTGCGAAATTCGTGCGCGGCGTGATCGACCTGTTCGAGGCGGTGCGCGACAACGACGACGCCAAGGCGCATCGCGCCTACGCCACCTGGGGCTTCACCGACCTGTCGGACGAGAAGATGGCGGTGCTGAACCTCTGGGCGCGCTTCCTTTACGAACCGCTGACCGAGGACCGCGTGCGGCGCATCCAGGAGACCGACGATCCGCAATTCGGCCGTGAGGTGGCCGAGCGCGTGCATGCGGGGCTGAAGCGTACCGGTGGCGTGAAGCCGCCGCGCGAGTTCGTGCTGATGGACCGCTCGGCGATCGGCCTGGGCGGCGTGTTCGTGCGGCTGAAGGCGGAGCTGAACTGGAGCCGGCTGTTCCACGGCCTGATTGCCGATTTCGACGAGGCGACATTGGCGGCGCGGCAGGCCGGCGCGCTGGCACAGGCAGGTGTGCCGCCGACCGGGTGAGGCCGCATATCGCCGGCGGGCCTTTGGTGCGTCCCAAGGCGCGCACGCTTTTGCCATACCAGGGGCGGAACCTGTCGGCGCCGAGGGCCAGGACGTTCGGGGTTTGTTAATCCGCGGCGTGTATGCCGCGGTCATGGTGCGGATACGCGGAACCACCTCTGTGCTGACTGGCTGCGAAGTCTTGACGGTGCCGCCGCGGATCGGTTTCTGAGTGCGCGGCACCCAGACCGCAACATTGCTGATGGTGCTGCTGTTGCATTTTTGTTCTTCGACGGCGGTGCTGAATGCGCTGGCGCCGCGCGACGGTGTTACGCCGGCCCACAACATTGCCTACGCCGACAACCCACGCCGTACGCTCGACGTCTATGTCCCGTGCCCGGCCGCCTCGCCGGCACCGGTGGTCGTATTTTTCTATGGCGGCGGTTGGGCGTCCGGATCGAAGGCGATGTACCGCTTTGTCGGCGCTGCTCTGGCCGCGCGCGGTGTGCTGGCGGTGATCCCCGATTACCGGCTGTATCCGAAAGTGCGGTTTCCTGCGTTCGTCAATGACGCTGCGGAAGCGGTGGCCTGGACCCATGCGAACGCGGCGCGCTACGGCGGCGATCCGCATCGGCTGTTCCTGATGGGCCACTCGGCCGGCGCGCATATCGCCGCGCTTCTCGCCCTCGACGCCAGTTATTTGCGATCGGTGCGGCTGTCGCCCCGACGCGACCTGTGCGGCGTCATCGGCCTGGCCGGGCCATACGACTTCCTGCCGCTGCATGACGCGACGCTGGAGGCGATCTTCGGAGCCGAAGCGGAATGGCCGCGCTCGCAGCCGATCAACTACGTTTCGCCGCAGGCCCCGCCGATGCTGCTGCTGGCGGGGCGCGACGACTTCACGGTGGATCCAGGCAATACGCTCCGGCTTGCCAAGCGTCTGCGTGCGGCCGGTGCGATGGTCGAGAGCCGGCTGTATCCGATGATCGGGCACAAGACACTGATCGCGGCGTTCTCGGGAGCGCTGTCGTTCCTTGCGCCGGTGCGCCAGGCAACGCTGCGCTTCGTCGCGGCGCATGGAGCGTGCGGCCGCTGATCGGGCGGCGGCGACCGGTGTGTCGCCAGGGCTGGTGCCTGTCAGGCCCGGATCTGGCGCGCAATCGCCCGCACCGGTTCGCATGTCTCACGTGACACGCGCATCGGCTGACGCCCGGGCATCAACCGGCCGCTGGCAGGCATGAATTCCACCACGCCGCGGTGGCCAGTGGCGCTGCCGGCGCTCCGGCCGGGCCATTCCCATTGCTCGGACAGGCTCCTACGCTCCGCCTTGCCGGGTAACCCGGGGGAGGAATGCGACTCATGAACGACATCCGCGTGGTGGCGAGCGGGCTGCGCTTTCCGGAGGGGCCGGTGGCGATGCGCGACGGCTCGGTGGTCCTGGTGGAGATCGAGCGCCAGACCGTCAGCCGCGTCGCGCCCGATGGCACGGTGACGGTGATGGCGCATACCGGCGGCGGGCCGAACGGGCTGGCGGTTGGACCCGACGGTGCGTTCTACGTCTGCAACAACGGCGGCTTCCTGTGGCGGACCGAGATGAACATGCTGCGTCCGGCGGGCGTGCCGTCGGACTATGTCGGTGGGCGGATCGAGCGGGTGGACGCGACGACCGGTGCCGTGTCCGTGCTGTACGACCATTGCGGGCCGCACGGATTGCTCGGCCCGAACGATCTGGTGTTCGATGCGCAAGGCGGGTTCTATTTCACCGATCTGGGGAAGGCGCGGGCGCGCGATCGCGACTGGGGCGGCGTGTATTACGCGCTGGCGGACGGATCGAGGATCGTCGAGGTAGCGCACCCGATCCTGACGCCGAACGGCATTGGCCTGTCGCCCGACGGGCGTGTCTTGTACGTGGCGGAAACCGAAACGGCGCGGCTCTGGGCGTTCGACATCGTCGCGCCGGGTGTGGTGCGGAAGGCGCCGTTTCCATCGCCGCATGGCGGACGGATCGTGGCGGGCTTGGGCGGGTTCCAGCGATTCGACAGCCTGGCGGTGGACGCGGCGGGGAACGTGTGCGTCGCCACGCTGGTGAACGGCTCGGTGAGCGTGATCGCACCGGGGGGGAAACTGCTGCGGCAGGTGGCGATGCCGGACATGTTCTGCACCAATATCTGCTTCGGAGGTCCTGATTTGCGCACGGCCTACATGACACTGTCGGGGACCGGGAAGCTGGTGGCGATGGACTGGCCGGAGCCGGGGCTGCGCCTGGCGCACGAGGGTTAGTGCCATCCGGCGCTGACGTTGACTATTGATTGGTCCGCGCGGTGGAGGGGTCAGACCCGCGGCCCGTGATGAACGGAGACGAGACGTCAGACCTCGACCTGTCTCTGACGGAAGCGGGCTGCCGCGCCCGGTGTGGACGGAATGACATGGGATGCCTGTGGGTCGATCTGGACGCGCGGTTGCGCGATCTCGAGGGCCGCATCCACCGGAGCTCCTGCCGGGCACAGCCGTGGCTACGTGCCCGCATCCCGAAACCGGACGGACGGCAACGCCCGCCCGGCATCGCCGCGCCGGAGGACAAGGTCGGCCAACGCGCGGTGGCGGAGGTTCGCAAAGCCATCTACGAAGCGGCATGGTGGAGGATGGGATCAGCCGACTGCCAGGCATATTCCGCTTACCGAGCGACGCGTCCGCCAGCCAACCCGACCGCGCGATCACTCCCGCCGCCGCGTGATGCTCCGCACGGTGATGTCCCAGGCGTTGTGAAGACCGACCGCCAGCAGCGCTCCCATCGACAGCGCCAGCGCCGCGCATCCCACGTCCAACCGCAATGCCAGCGTGACGCCGGACGCCGCCACGAACAGGTAGCCGGCAATCGGCAGCACTATGTACCACACCCGATCTTCCAAATCGATCGCCTTGATCAGGCCGTCGCGCAGCGTGTCGCGCCAGGCCACGCAGGAATGCGCCAGGCCGAACAGCCCGCAACCCAAAATCACAACGCCGAGCAATACCCAGCTCCGCACCGGCGCCAGAACAACCAGGCACGCCGCCAGGATGAGGCTGAAATTGACTACGCTTGCCGACAGGAACACGCGCAACGCCGCGCGCCGGTCGTTGCTGAAGACGCCGGCCCCGACGGTCGCGGCGACAAACAGCAATCCGACCATCGTGGCCGAGGCCGTGCCAAGCATCGTGTAGAATTCACGCCAGGGGCCGAGCGCGTCCGCTAACGGCAGCATGCCGATGTCACCCTTGTCTTGCCTCAAACCTGCACAGCGTCGCGCCGACCCGGCACACAACCGGACCGACCGACAAATTCCATCCAGGGCAATCGCTTGAATCGGTCGCGGTCGCGCGTCGGAGCATGCGCACAGGAACACGTGTCTCCCACAATCCGGGAAGCTTTTAACACGGAGGAGGATCGAGAGCCACGGAGGGCCGCGGAGCCGTATGGAATTTTGCCTCGCGCAAAGCGCGTCGAAGTTTTCGCTCCGCGGCATTCCGTGGCTCTCGATCCTCCTCCGTGTCAAAAGCCCGCGCACTTGCCACACGCACGGGCACTGCGGCCTTTGCCCTTGGACAAGCCGCCCACGGCCGCCCCCGTTCAAGCGATTGCCCTGGTGCGTATCCCCCGAGGTCTGGACCGTCATTTTTCGTTTGCCTCAGCGGCGCCAAGCATGACGCGGGGCCAGGTCATCTCTTTCTTAGGCAGCACGACCCCGAATTCCATGACCGGGCAATCTCTCCGAGGCAGGGTTCCTCGCGGGCCCGGATGTCGAGAACGCCACCGCCTGCCGGCCTCTGGCAAAGGACGCGGCGGCGAAGCGCCTGGATGACGGCGTCAAGCAGCGGCATCCGGACATTCCATGGCGTCAGATCGCCGGCCTGCGGGACATCCTCGCGCATGAACACTTCATTCGGGAAAGCGCAATCGTCCGGCTGACGGCGAAGGTCGGGCGGTGGCGACTGGCCGATGTCTGCCGCACTGAACCAACCAGGCTTGGAGGGCAATTGTGGCCGCGGCAACCGCCAGGCAGGCCCACGCTCACCCCCTCCGCGCATCGAACCGATACGGCGTCACGCCCGCGGAATTCGGATCCAATGCCAGCCGGTGCTCCAACGGCGGAAACGCGCGGCTGCGGCAATCCGGCCGGTCGCACAGCCGGCACGACAACCCGATCCCCACCTTGGCGCGTTCCAGGTCGATGCCGTCGGCATACGCCAGCTCCTCCGCGTGCGCTACGCTGCAACCCATCGCCACCACGTGTCCCGGCCGCGGCTCGCCCCAGCCGCGCGACGGCCGCGTCACGGCGTGTGCGAAGCACAGATAGGCCGCGCCGTCCGGCAGCTCCGCCACCTGCACTTGCACCTCGCCCGGCCGCGCGAACGCGGTGTGCACTACCCAGCGCGGGCACGACCCACCGTACCGGGCAAACGGGAATCCCGCGGCGGAGAAGCGCTTCGACACGTTGCCCGCCGGATCGACCCGCAGAAAGAAGAACGGCACCCCCCGCGCGCCCGGCCGTTGCAACGTCGACAACCGATGACAGACTTGCTCGAACGACACGCCAAAGCGCGCCGCCAGTGCCTCCATGTCGTGCCGCAGCCCGCGCGCGGCGTCGAGGAAAGCCGCATACGGCATTAACAACGCCCCCGCCACGTAGTTGAGCAATCCGACGCGGATCAGCATGCCGGCTTCCGCCGAGGACGGCGCGGCGTCGGCCAGCACGGCTTCCACCGTCTCGCGCGCCTCCAGCAAGGCGAGCTGGAACGCCAGGTGGAAACCGCGGCTCTCGCGCGGCAGCGCCTCCGACAACACCAGCCCGCGTGTGGCCGGATCGTAGCGGCGCAGCGCGCCCTCAAGCTTTTGCACCATCACCGTCAGCCCGTGCATGCGGCGCAACCGGTCGGCGATGGCGTGGTTCATCTCGGCGGGTGCGGCGCGCAGTTCGCCGGCGATGGCTTCGGCGGCGATTTCCAGCGACGGAAAATGGTTGCTGCGGTCGTCGAAGAAGTCGCGCGCCTCCTCGTTCGGCAGCAGCACCCGCCGGCCGGACGGCAACGCGATGCCGCCGGCATCCTCTCGCGCCACGCGCCAGGCGCGATACAGCGCCTGGATGGCGCGCGCGGCGTTCGGCGCGGCGGCGGCAATTTCGGAAATCTCCGACTCGGGCACCGTGTCGGCCGACAGCAGCGGATCGGCGAACGCCTCGCGCAGCCCGACTTCGAGCTGGCGTTCGTCGCGGCCGGACAGCGTGGCGAGATCGACGCGCAGCGTCTCGCCCAGCTTGATCAGCAGCGAGGCGGTTACGGCACGCTGGTCATGCTCGATCAGGTTCAGGTAGCTGGCGGAAATCCCCAGCCGCGTCGCCAGCGCCTGCTGCGAAAGCTTTCGGTCGGAGCGCAGCCGCCGCACCGTGCGGCCGATCAGGGCGCGGGCCATGCTTTACATCCTTTACAAATTTGCGGCCGCCGTCGTGAAACCAGAGACAGGATTGCACGGCATTCTGGCAGAATCAGAGTGACCTTCGCACCTGCAATGTCAATTATTCACTTATCGCAAGCCCGAACCAGGAGTAGCCCGATGCGTCCCCATCCCACCCCGGTCCTCGCCCCCGACGGTTCCCGCGGCAGCCTCGGCGATCCCGAGCGCTTCGCCGGCATTCGCCGAGACTACACGCCGGCGGACGTCGCGCGCCTGTCCGGCAGCTTCCGCATCCGCCATACACTCGCCGAAATGGGCGCCGCCCGGCTATGGCACTTGCTGCGGACGCAACCCTATGTGCCGACGCTCGGCGCGCTGACCGGCAACCAGGCGGTGCAGCAGGTGAAGGCCGGGTTGTCGGCAATCTACCTGTCCGGCTGGCAGGTTGCGGCGGACGCCAATACCGCGGGCGAGATGTACCCGGACCAGTCGCTGTACCCGGTGGATTCGGTGCCGAACGTGGTGCGGCGGATCAATGCCGCGCTGCGCCGCGCCGATCAGATCGCGCGGTCCGAGGGCGGCGACGATACTTACTGGATGGCGCCGATCGTCGCCGATGCGGAAGCCGGCTTCGGCGGCGCGCTGAACGCGTTCGAGTTGATGAAGGCGATGATCGCCGCCGGCGCGGCGGGCGTGCATTTCGAGGACCAGCTCGCGTCCGAAAAGAAATGCGGCCATCTCGGGGGCAAGGTGCTGGTGCCGATCGCGCAGCACATCCGCACGCTGAACGCCGCGCGCCTGGCGGCTGACACCGAAGGCGTGGCAACCGTGCTGCTGTGCCGCACCGACGCGCACTCGGCACAGTTGCTCACCAGCGACGTCGATGAACGCGACCGCCCCTTCATCTCCGGCGAACGGACGCCGGAGGGGTTCTTCCGCATCGTCCCCGGCAGGGGCGTGGACTATGCCATCGCCCGCGGCCTGGCCTTCGCGCCCTGTGCCGACCTGCTGTGGTGGGAGACCAGCGAGCCCAACCTGGCGGAAGCCGAGCGCTTCGCCGACGCCATCCACCGGCGATTCCCCGGCAAGATGCTGGCCTACAATTGCTCGCCCAGCTTCAACTGGCGGAAGAAGCTGTCGCCCGAGCGCATCGCCAACTTCCAGCGCGACATCGGCCGCATGGGCTACAAGTTCCAGTTCGTCACGCTGGCCGGCTTCCACAGCCTCAACCTGTCGATGTTCAAGCTTGCCCGCGGTTACGCGGAGCGCGGCATGGCAGCCTATTCGGAGTTGCAGGGGGAAGAGTTCGCCGCCGAGGCCGCCGGCTACACCGCGACGCGGCATCAGCGCGAGGTCGGTGTCGGCTATTTCGACATGGTGGCGACGGCGGCGGCGGGTGGCCAGTCATCCACCACGGCGCTGTCCGGCAGCACCGAGGCAGCGCAGTTCCACGACGCGCAGGCAACGCCGGCCGTGCATCGCGGCGACGATGACGGGCTGGTGCACAACCACGAATGGGCGGTGACCGCGAAGTAGGTCGCCCCTCACGCTACGCTCTCCCGCCGACGCGGGAGATGGCAATCCTGTGGAGGCCGCGCATCATCCACAGGATTGCCGCTCCGCGCCTCGCAATGACAGCGCCCCCGACGACTCCGATCAGGCTGGAAATGCTCTAAACCATCCCGATGTGATCGGCGAGCTGTGCCGCGGTATAGGTTTCGCCGGCGCTGTCGGGGATTTCCGGCAGCATGGTGGCGTTCCATGCGTGCCAATCCGCCACCAGGCGATCGGTCAGGTCGCGGCGGCGATCCTGCAGGTTGGCACGTTCGCGCGGATCCTTGACGACATCGAACAGGTATGTGTTGTCGCGGATCTTGAGATATTTGAAATCGCCGTCACGCACCGCGCGCTGCGCGTTGGTCTTGTAGCGCCAGAACAGCTTGCGCGACACCGCCTGGTGCTGGCCGGAAAGCACCGGGAGCAGAGTGATGCCGTCGGGTGGGTAGGCGGCGTCGGCCGCGGAGCCCGCTGCCTCCAGCAGGGTCGGGAACCAGTCCATGGTGATTGCCACCTGTGAGCTGACCTGACCGGCGGGAATGCGCGCCGGCCAGCAGATCAGTGTCGGAACGCGCAGCCCGCCTTCCAGCAATTCGGTCTTGATCCCGGTGAACGGCCAGGTGTCGGAAAAGCGCTCGCCGCCGTTGTCGCTGGTGAAGATGACGATCGTGTTGTCGGCGATGCCGTTCGCGTCCAGCGCCTGCAACACGCGGCCGATCTGCAGGTCCATCGCCTGGATCATGCGGAAATAGGTCTGCTGCGTGCCGCCGTCGTAGTGGCGCAGATTGCTGCCGCGCAGGCGTTCGGATTCCGCGCGGTCACCCGGCGCTTCCCACGGCCAGTGCGGTGCGTTGAAATGCAGGCTGAGCAGAAAAGGTTGTCCGCGCGCGGCATAATCGTTCAGCGTGGCGACAGCGCGGTCGCCGAGCAAATCGGTCATGTAGCCGCTCCGCCGGACAGGTTCGTCGCCGTCCCACAAATCGTGACCGCCGCGGGTGTTCTGGTGCGAGTAGTAGTCCGCCGCGCCGCTGACGATGCCGTAGAAGCGATCATAGCCGCTTTTCTGTGGACCAAATTTCGGCGGCACGCCCAAATGCCACTTGCCGACCAGCGCCGTGCGATAGCCGGCTTGCCGCAGCAGCGACGGCAACGTGGGGTGTTCTGGCGGCAGCCCGACATCCAGCTTGCCCGCCAGCGGCTCCTCCAGCCCGAGCGGCAATCGATACTGGTAGCGTCCGGTGATCAGCGCGAGCCGGGTCGCCGAACACACCGCGGAGTTGGCGTAACCCTGAGTCAGCCGAACGCCGCGCGCGGCGATGCGGTCGATATTCGGCGTCGCCAGTTCCGGCCGGCCGTAGCAGCCCACATCGGCGTAACCGAGGTCGTCGGCCATGATGAACACGATATTGGGTCGATTCGACATGGCGTTTCCCCGATATGTGCGGTCATTCCCCACGCGGTCAGCGTAAAGCGTGCAACGGGATGCGTCCAATCCGCCGCCTCGGCCGGTGTGATCGCGATCAGCAGATTGCCGCCGTTGCCCTGGACGTAGGTGCCGGCTGCCACATCCGTCAGGCCGGTGCAGGTGCTCGCGCCTGGTTCATGGGAGATCAGCGCGCTGTTGTTGGTAACCCGGCACCGAATCGCCGGACTTCGGCCGCGGCGTTTCACGTGATCGTGCGCCCGAGCCCGGCTATACCGTGTGGCGCGGCGCCGCCAGGCCGGCTTCTCTCCGCCGCGACCACCGCCAGGGAGTTCCCGTAAGATGCCCTTCAAGGTCCAGGTTGGCCCGCCGCAGATCGCCATCCACCAGGGGATGACCGTGCTGGTCACCGAACCGGACGGGCAGGTCGGATGGCCGACCGACAAGGGACTGTACTTTTTCGACACCCGCCTGATCAGCGCCTGGAACGTTTACGCCAACGGCGAATCCTGGGATCTGCTCAGCGGCGGCGCGGTCAGCTACGATTCCGCCCGAATCTTCCTGACCAATCGCGGCTTCCTCACCGAGGACGGCGCGGTACCGGTCCATTCGCTCGCCTTTATCATCAGCCGCGCGATTGACGGCGGCCTGCACGAGGACCTCGACCTGACCAACCACGGCCAGCGTCCGGTACGCTTCAACCTGGAGCTCGCCATCCGCTCGGATTTCGCCGACATCTTCGACGTGAAGGCCGGCCGTGCCGTCCGCCGCGGCCGCATCGGCACCGAATGGTCGGACGCGCACCAGTGCCTGCGCACGCTCTACCGCAACCGCGATTTCATGCGAGCCGTCTCGGTATCGGTCGGCGCGGCCACGTCGCACGCCGCGTACGCCAACGGCCGGCTCAGCTTCGAAGTCGCTTTGGCCCCCGGCGCCACCTGGCACTGCTGTCTGCTGTATGAACTGGCCGACGGCGACCGCCGCTTCCAGGCGCCGCACGCCTGCGCGACGCACGCGCATCGCTCGGGCCAGGCGGCGGGGCGGCACGCCTGGCAGCAGACAGTGCTGAAGGTGCGGACCAGCAACGAGGAGTTCTACCGCTTCTACCACCAGGCGATCGACGACATGGCCGCGCTGCGCCTGCCGATCGAGGGCACCGACCACATGGTGTTCGTCCCCGCCGCCGGCCTGCCCTGGTTCATGGCGCCGTTCGGCCGCGACAGCCTGATCGTGTCGCTGCAGAACATGCTGGTCTATCCGGAGTTCGCCAGCGGCTCGCTCGACACGCTCGGCCGTTGGCAGGCGACGGAACGCGACGATTACCGCGATGCCGAGCCGGGCAAGATCATGCATGAGCTGCGCTACGGCGAGCTGGCGCATTTCAGGCTGATCCCGCACACACCGTATTACGGCACCGCTGACGCCACCCCGCTCTTTCTGATCACGCTGCACGCTGCCTGGCGCGCCACCGGCGATGACACGCTGCTGCAACGGCATATGGCGCATGCCGAGGCGGCGCTGACGTGGATCGACGACTACGGCGACCGCGACGGCGACGGCTTCCAGGAATACAAGACCCGATCGCCGGTGGGCTACGAGAACATGGCCTGGAAGGATGCCGGAGATTCGATGGTCTATGCCGACGGCTCGCCGGTAAAGGGGCCCAAGGCATTGTGTGAATTGCAAGGCTACGTCTATGACGCCTGGCTGCGCATGGCGGAGGCGTTCGACGCGCTCGGCCAGCCGGACCGCGCCCGTGAATTGCGCGCAAAGGCCGCCACGCTGTACCGCCGCTTTGACGAGGCGTTCTGGGACGAGCCGAGCGGATTCTACGCCTACATGCTGGACGGCGAGAAACGCAAAGTGCTGACGGTCGCATCCAATCCGGGACACCTGCTGTGGTCCGGGATCGTGCCGCCGGAGCGCGCGGCGCGCGTGGTGGCGCGGCTGATGGCACCCGACATGAATTCCGGATGGGGCATCCGCACGCTGTCGTCGGCGCATCCGGCGTACAATCCGTATTCGTATCAGAATGGCTCGATCTGGCCGCACGACAACAGCCTCATCGCGCTCGGTTTCAAACGCTATGGTTTTGCGGCCGAAGTCGGGCAGATCGCGCGCGGCATCTCGGAAGCCGCAAGCCATTTTCTGCTGAACCAGTTGCCCGAGCTGTACGCCGGCATCGAACGCACCGACGGCGGATTCCCGGTGCAGTACCTCGGTGCCAACGTGCCGCAGGCCTGGGCCGCGGGCACGGTCTTCGCATTGTTGCAGGCGCTCCTCGGCATCCAGCCAGACGCGCCGCGCGAGCGGCTGTTCGTCGATCCGGTGCTGCCGCACTGGCTGCCGGACATCACCTTGTCCGATCTGCGCCTGGGACGGCGGCATTTCGACATTCGCTTCTGGCGCGACGGCGAGGCAACGGAATTCGAAGTGCTGCGCGGCGACCGGCACCTGGTGCAGCGGCGCAGCAGTGCAGAGGTGTTCGAGATGCTGCGGACCGGCAAGGCTGCATGAGTTGGACGAAGCTCCGCGGCCCTGCCTCTTCTGTCCCATCGACCAACGTCAGGCCATGCCATCTGCGGCAGCGATCGCCCGATCACCGTATTCCATTGCGGTTTCCCCTGGGGTGCATCGGCCGTATCCTGCTGCTATCGCCGCAAATCGGGCGTGATGCAGGAGACCGGCACATGACGACCCTCGGAACAGTGGCAAGCGTCCGGCAGCGCGCGTGGGTGTTTTGCGAGCGCTTCGGACTGCGGCTGCCGATCCTGATGGCGCCCATGGCCGGCGCCTGCCCGACAAGCCTGGCGATCGCCGTTGCTAATGCCGGCGGCATGGGGGCGATGGGTGCCCTGACGACGCAGCCCGCCGGCATCGCGGAATGGACGGCGCAGTTCCGCGCGCAGAGCAATGGCTCGCTGCAGGTGAATCTGTGGATACCGGAGCCCGGTCCGGTGCGTGACGCCGCCGCCGAAGCGACAATGCGGAACTTCCTGGCGCGATGGGGCCCGCCCGTGCCGCCCGAGGCCGGCAACGCCCCACTCCCGGATTTCGCCGTGCAATGCCAGGCCCTGCTCGCGGCCGCGCCTGCTGTCGTGTCGTCGATCATGGGCGTTTATCCGCCGGATTTCGTCGCCGCGCTCAAGGCGCGCGGTATCGCCTGGTTCGCCTGCGCTACCACCCTGGCGGAGGCGCGGCAGGCCGAGGCCGCCGGCGCGGATGCCATCGTCGCCCAGGGGATCGAGGCGGGCGGTCACCGCGGCGCCTTCGACAACGCCGCCGCCGAACGCCAGGGGGCCACCCTGTTCGCCCTGCTGCCCAGGCTGGCCGACAAGCTGTCGGTCCCGATCATCGCCACCGGCGGCATCGCCGACGGACGTGGCGTGGCGGCGGCGCTGATCCTGGGTGCGAGCGCCGTACAGGTCGGCACCACCTTGTTGCGCTGCCCGGAGGCCGCGACCCATCCCGCCTGGGCCGATGCGCTAGCGGAGTTGGAGCCCGAGGGCACGATGCCGACGCGGGCTTTCTCCGGCCGGCTCGGCCGCGCCATCGCCACCGATTATGTGCAGGCGGCGTCGGCTCCGGGCGCGCCCAAGCCGACACCCTATCCGGTGCAGCGCGGCCTCACGGCGCCAATGCGGGATTCCGGACAGCAGGCGCGCGACGTCCACCGCATCCAGGCCTGGGCAGGGCAGGGCGCGGCCCTGGCCCGGGCCGAGCCCGCCGGCCTTGTCGTCCAACGGATGTGGCAGGAAGCCGAGGCACTGCTGCGTTCGTAGCTATGGACCCCGCCCGCTTCGCGGCAGGAGTCCAGCGGGTAGTGGGTCAGCTTGCATGTATGCAACGCGCCCAAGCACGCCAGCCCCATCCCAGGACGCGCGACCTGCGATGGCCGGCATCCGAAAACCTTCACCATGGCGGTTCTTCCGGGCTCGACGGGCGCATTCCGAAACCAGCCGCTCGTCGTTTGGTTAACGCTGATGGCTGACGCCAGCTCGATCTACTGCCGCCCGTCATTGATTGTGCGGTCGATCTCTGAACCGCTCGCTCCGGCAACACCGGTAGTGCCTGTGGAAACCGCCCGATCTGCCCTGGCCGCCGCACGGACCGATCCACCGGGCCGCCGCGCGAACCGATCCACCGGACCAATCCACCGGACCAGTCCACCGGACCAATCCACCGGACCACCCCACCAGGCCAATCCACCGGGCGAGCCTCGCCACATCCCTGGCGCGTGTGCGTATCTCTGACATATCCAGTTATTCCCATTGACACACACCCCCCGCCATGCTACACGCCGTGCGCGCTACGCAACCCGCCACGAAAGGCCACCCTCTATCCGTCCCGCCATGATGCACGATCCACTCACCACTCCGGCCGACGCCTGTGCCCCCGATGCAGATCGGGCCGCCCCGGACGCGTCCGCGCGCCTGCCCGAGTGGGTCGCCCATCTCCTCGCGCTGGTCATCCGCTTCATGCTCGAGCGCATGCTCGCCACATGCTCGGGCCGCTCCCGGCTGCCATCCTGGTGGCACGACCGGCCGGACCTGCCGCCGGCCTCGG
>DATLQW010000026.1:0-11340 GCA_035535035.1 Acetobacteraceae bacterium | reverse complement strand
GATCCGGCGCCGGGCGGGGTCAGGAAATACGTCGCATGACCCGCCCAATGCCCGAATGTAGTGTTACTCGGCGAAAATCTGCCGCACACATTGCTGATATTGCAGAAGTTTTTTTAGTGAGTGTCAAAGATGGGTTAATCTGACGGGTGTTGCGTCGAACTCAAGCAGGCGTTGTCAGCGCGCTTGCCTGCGGCAAGTTGTTGCGTGCCGCAGCGGCAGGCGCCGGTGCAGCGGGCGCCGGTGCGCAACCTGGCGTGGCCAATGCGGGCCGCCGGCGCGGTCGGTCGTACGATGCCGTGCGCGGCGAACGCCGCGGTGGCAAAGCTCTGCGCGGCGAACGCCGCGGTGGCAAAGCCGATCAGCCGTGCCGCGCCGTTCGCCGCAAATGGGGCGTCACCGAACGATGGCATCGCGTTGGCGTTTTCGATTGCGCACGTAACGGCATTGTAGCCGGCGCCGCGGGAAGACAGACCAGGCCGGCGATAAAGGCGCCACGCCGCAACGGCCGGACAACGGCCGCGCGCAGCGGGCCGATGCGATCGAGAAAAGCGCGCAACGACAGTCAAAGATATCGCCGATGGCCGCGACATTGGATCATCGATCACCGGCTTCCGGCGCGGGCGATCACGCGCCTGATTGGCAACGCGCGAATGATGAGGGCGGGGGAACGGCGTTGCCGAAGGTGCTGCTGATCGACGACGATCGCACCTATCGTGCCGAGCTGTCCCGCTATGTCCGGTCGAACGGGTTCGACTGCCTGGAATTCGGCAGTTTTGCCGCGGCGGCCGAACTGGTTGAGGCAGCAGGCGGACTTTTCGTGGTCGTTCCGGAACTGACGGTCGGATTCCGTCACCTGTTCGACTGCATCGCCCGGATCGGGCGCGGGCCCGGCGTCTCCGTTCTCGTCCTTTCCCGCCATTGGGAGGACACCGACAAAATCGTCGCGCTCGAACTTGGCGCGGACGATTTCATTCCGAAGACCGCGGACCGGCGGGAGATACTCGCGCGCATCCGGGCAGCGGTGCGGCGATTGCTCGCCCGTCAGTCCGTCGCGCGGCAAGCAGAGTTTGGAACGTTGCGCGGCACGGGTGGCGCGGCGGGATCATGGCGGTTCCGCAGAGTTCGGCGCGAATTGACCGATCCCGAAAGCCGGCCCGTCCCGCTGACCGCCGCGGAGTTCAGTCTGCTTGATGTCTTTGTCGAGAATACCGGACGCCCACTGAGCCGCGATGAACTGTCGGCGGCGGTCCTCGGCCGGCGCCGCGGCGCGGGCGACCGCGGCATCGACAACCTGGTTGCGAAACTGCGGCGCAAACTGCGCGATCCCGCAAGGTCGGGCCGCATGATCAAGACCGCCAGGCCGGTCGGTTACGTGTTCACCGGCTTCAGCACCGCGGAGACGGAGCTGCCCACCGCCGCCGGTCCACTGCAAGGCGGCCTTCGAGGCGCACCGATCCCGCCCGAAAATTGAAGCCGATTTGGCTTCAGAACAACGCGCCCAGCCGGCGGGTATTGCATCCATTCATTGACGCTGGATTGATGATACATAATTGCGCACGCAACGATGCTGAATAGCTGTGCAAGATAAACGAAAGATCGCAACGTACGGCTAGAAATTTCACACTGTACCGTGATGCGCCCGCGGCGCCGCGAAGTCTTGTTATATATGTGTTGGATAACCAGAAGTGTACATGAGTATCCGGCGGAGGAGCCTGATGTTC
The DNA here is from genome assembly GCA_035535035.1 of Acetobacteraceae bacterium. Lineage (GTDB taxonomy): Bacteria > Pseudomonadota > Alphaproteobacteria > Acetobacterales > Acetobacteraceae > JASHVB01. The sequence goes on along the minus strand of DATLQW010000026.1, from coordinate 9,619 downwards.
AACGGAGCATTGCTTCCCGCGGTGTTCGCGGGGTGGAATCGGTGGCGTGGGGTGCGCCCGGCGGGCGGGCGCGCCAGCCGCCTGACAGCCGCGGATTCGTGCGCCGTCTGGCCGGACGGCCTGTTCCCCGTCGCGCCGGAAACCCACGCCGTGGTGGCCGCCGCCAATGATTTCGCCCGCCTCCGCTGCATCGAGCTGCAAATGGTCGTGGAGCCGCGGCTCGTCGCGCAGGCCGATGCGGCGGCGTACCGGACTTGCCTGCGCGATCTGCTGTTTGGCGCCATCGGCCGCGCCGGCAGCGGCGTCCTGGTGACCGCGATGCGGGACGCGAACGGCGTGGAAATTGCCGTGCTCGACGACGGTGCCGCTCCCGCCGGCGCGCCGCCGGGCGCGAAGATCGCGGTCCCTCCGGGCGCCACGCTGACCGCCGAGTACCGGCCGAAATGCGGCACGACGATCCTGCTGCGCCTGCCGCGGCCGGAGCAACTGCCGGTTCCGCCGGACGGCGGTGCGTTCAGCGGATACCCGGCTCCCGCGCAGTCCTGATCCGGATTGGCACGGCTCCGGGCGACGCTGACCGTGCGCGGCAGGCCGGCGATCACTCCGGCTTGGTTTCCGGCATCACTGCCCACACCAGCAGCGTGCCCGCCAGTCCCGCCAGCGCCAGGCTGAGGAATGCCGCGTCCATGCCGGCGGCATCGGCGACCCAGCCGGCCAACGCGGTGCTGACCGCGGCGCCGGCGCACACCGCCAGTCCCAGCACCCCCAGGCACAGGTTGAAATGCGACGTCCCGCGCGTCAGGTCGGCGGCGACCAGCGGCAGCATGACTCCGAACACCGCCGCGCTGATCCCGGCCACCGCCTGCGCGCCGATCAACAGGTAGGGCCCCGGCAGCACGGCGAGCAATACGCCACGCACAGGCAATGCCAGCCAGCCGAGCAACAGCACCGGACGGCGCCCAACGGAAGCCGCGCGGCGGCCGACCCATGGCGAGGCCAGCGCCACTACGGCCTGCGGCACCACGATGCAGGCGCCGATGATGAGGTTGCCCAGATTGCCGGCGCGCATCGTCACCGCGGCGCCCGCCAGCGGCAGCATCGCCGCGTTCGACAAGTGGAACAGCATCACGCAGGCGCCGAATGCCAGCAGGCGCCGGTCGCGGAACAGCTTGCCCAGGCCCTGCCAGTCGAGCGGCGCTGCCGTCGTCTGGCGCCCGGCATGCGTGCCGCGGCCGATCGCCTGTAGCGCCAGCAGCGCCGGCACGCAGAGCGCGGCGGTGAGCCAGAACACGGCGCGGCTGGACAAGTACAGGCCGCTGGTGCCCATTACCGCCGCGGCCAGCGCATTGCCGATGGAACCGAAGCGGGCATTGCGCCCGAGCCGCTCGCCCAGCGCGTCATGTCCGACAAGGCGCAGGCTGATGGCGGCGATCGCCGGCGCAATGATGCAGCTCGCCGCGCCGTGCATGATCTGGGCGAGCAACACCGGCAGTTCCTCCGGCCATAGCGCCAGCAGCAGCGCGGCCGCCATCACGCCGAGCAATCCTGCGCCGGCGGCTCGGCGCTTGCTGTGCGCGGCATCGACCAGGACGCCGGCCGGCACCTGGCTGACCAGTGCGACCACGGTGCCGAGGCTGAGCGCCAGGCCGATTTGGGTCTGTGGCCATTTATGCGCGGTGAGATAGACCGCGACGAACGGCCCGAAGCCGGTCTGCACGTCGGCTACGAAGAAATTCAACAGGTCGAGGGCGCGCGAACTGCGCACCGGAAGGATTCCGTCGCGGGGCATGCGTTACTGGGGTCTGGGGGGCATGGTCCGGTTGGCCGGTTCGCCGCCCGTCGTGCCGCTGCTCGTTTTGGCGTTGCCTGTCGCGCCACCGCCCGTTGCGCCGCCACCTGTCTTGCCACTGTCTGACCCACCGCGAGCAATGGCCGGGAGTACCACCGGCGCCGGCTTGTTGGGATAGCGGTATTCCGGCGCGGCCTTGATCTGGTCCAGCGTCAGATCCAGCGTGATCGGATGCCCGGGACTTGCCGGGGCGAAATGCAAAGTGCTCCAATGCACGGCGATCGTGCGCGTGCCCACGCCCATGAAGCCGCCGACATCGATCACGCCCGCCTGCGGCGTGCCGGATGCGTCCACCAGCACGTCCACCAGCCGGCCGATCGTCTTGCCGTCCGGGCCGGCCACAGGCATGCCGAGGATCGCGAAGGCTTCTTCCGGCGGCACATGCTCCACCTGTTCAACCGGCTGCGGATCAGCCGCGACGGCGGGCCAGTCCCAGACCATGAGGCACACAACTGCCAGGCAGAGCCGAAGAACCTGCATGCGTCCGGTTACCCCGGATAGCAATTACGGCGCAATCGCCACATGCGACAGGCTTGCGCGGCTTCCCGGCGTTCAAGTTCGCTTGGGGTCGAGGATGGCTGCGGGAACCGGCGCGGATTTGATCGACGCCAGCAGGATTCCGGCACCGATCAGCACGATTCCGATTGCATGGTACCCATGGAAGCGCTCGCCCAGGAACACCACGGCGAGGACGCTGCCGAACAGCGGCATCAGGTGCCAGGACTGGCTGGCCCTCGCGGCGCCGATCAGCTCGATCCCGCGGTTGAAGAACAGGTAGGCGACGAACGAGGGAAACACCGCGATATACGCCATGGCGAGCCAGACCGGCGGGCCGCCATGGATGTGGCCGCCCCGCACCGTCTCCCACACGTAGAACGGCAGGATCATCATCGATCCGATGCCCATGGCGGCGACCAGGAAACTCAGCGGGTGGGTTTGCGGCCGGCGGCGGAACATTGCCGCATAGACGCCGTAGATCGCCATGGCCGCCAGGATCCAGACGTCGCCGCGGTTGAGCGACAGGTGCAGCAGGGTTTCGAGCGAGCCGTGCGCCGCGATCGTTGCCACTCCCAGCAGTGACACCACCACGCCGGCGGCCTGCCAGGCGGTGGGGCGCTCGCCGAACAGCGCGAAGGCCCAGAGGATGATGATCAGCGGACCCGCCGATTGCAGTAGCAGCACGTTGAGCGCGGTGGTGCCGGCGAGGCCGATATAGGACATCGTGTTGTAGGTCGCGATGCCCGTGGCGGAGAGCAGCAGCATCATGCGCCAGTGGCGCAGCAGGATGGGGGCGTCGCGCTTGAGGTGAGGCCAGGCGAAGCCGATGGCGATCAGGAACGCTCCGGTCCAGCGCCAATAGGCAAGCGCGATCGGCGGCACCAGTCCGGCCACGCCACGGCCGAGCACGATGTTTCCCGCCCAGAACAGGTTGGCGAGGATCAGGAGGGTCCAGGCGGAGTTCCACAGGCGCGTCATGTTCCGTATGCTCAGGCGCTGTCGTTGCGATGAGCGGAGCGGCGGCCGGACCGGACGCGGCCAGGCAATCCCGGCGTGAGGGGCGATGGCCGTCCGCTGGCGGCGATCGCGCCGTTCCCGCTCAACGCCGATCGGCCGCCGACCGCGGGTTCCGCCGCATGCGAGGCATCAGCATGCAGGCGGGCGCCGGCAACCGAGCCGCGGCGCTTGTGCCGCGGCGTCTGCCGGTTGTCAGCCGGCGCGGTCGCCGCCCTGCACTGTCCCTATTCTCTCCACATTCTCTCCACGTCAGCATACGCCGCGGCGCGTCTCGTCGCTTGGTTGGGGGACGCTCTCATATGACGATCCACCAAAGACATCAATCCCTGCAAATCGGCTGACTTCTGCAAGACCCCATCGAAAACGCCGGGGACCATCCCTGGCTGGTCGTTCAACAGGCCGGGTGTCGCGGTGAGCGCGATCAGTCTTGGCCGCACAGCCTCCTCCATCATGTCGTGAACGAGCTTTACGGCCGCCAGGCCGTCCATTTCGGGCAAACGATAATCCACGAGCGCCAGGTCATAGCAGCCATCACGAATTTTGCGCACCGCATCCAGGCCATTGGCAGCCAGATCGACGACGTATCCTCGCCGTTCGAGCACGGACGTCAACAAAAGCTGCTGACACTCGTCATCATCTATGACCAGGATACGGGCTGGGCCGAATTCACCGCGCTGGAGTCCGGGGCGGCAGGGCACCCTGTCGTAATCCAGCCAGGCCTTGAACAGCAGCAAGGAGATGGCTTCCTGCCGCACCGAGCGTTCCGGCATCGATGCGAGACAGCGGACGATAACGGAGAAGAGCCCGGAAAGGTCGGATGATTTGGCCAGAACAGCATCGAATGCGGTTTCCCCACTGCTCAGTCTGGCGCACAGAGACTCGGGCGTTGCGGTGAGCGCGATCAGAACCGGCCGGGCTATCCGCCCCATGAAGTCGCAGACCAGTCTGGCGGTTGCATAACCATCGATCTCGGGAATCTGGTAGTCGATGAGGACCACGTCGTAACAGCCCTCGCGCACCTTCCACAAGGCGGCGAGCCCGTCGCTGGCAGTGTCAACCTCGAAGCCCGCGGCAGCCATGGCCGCCGCGAGGATCAGGGCTTGCAGGCTGTCGTCCTCCACAATCAATACGCGAACGTGCTCATTCTGCTCGGCTGACGCGCGCGGCATCAAGGACCTCCATCGGTACACTGATTCTATTGGGACTGGCGGTGGAATGCGGGAAATCAGAGCGGATGCTTTCCTTATGCCTGCGCACTCATTCAAGCCGCCTGGGTGCGCGGCATGCGGGCGTGAATTTCCTGGAGAGTGACCTCGACCGCGGCGCTCAGTGCATCCGCGAGAGCCGGCACCCCTGGCGCACCGGATTGGACGGCGCGCTCGAAGCGGAGGCCGACCGCGGCGAGGCGCTCGAAGCCAAACATGCCGACGCTGCCTGCGAGGCCGTGGGCCGCCCTGGCAAGCTCATTCCGGTTGCGTGTCAGGGCTTCCGGTCCGCGCAGCCCGCGCATGATGGCCTCCCCGCGCGCCGTGATAACCTGCAGATACGAGGCCACCGTTTCCGGTGCGAGAAAGGATGCGGTGCGTTCGAACGCTCTCGGATCGAGGACCAAAAGTTCCGAGCCGCTCGCGGACCGGACAACCGGCGCGGTGGACGGCGGGGATGCAGAGTCGAAGCGGTCATCACGGACGTGCCCTGCGCCGGCCGCGCGCACCACCGCGGCAAGCAGGGTATCCGAGTCGAACGGCTTCGCCAGGTGGTCGTCCATGCCTTCCTTGCGGCACTCTTCCACCTGTTCGATGAAGGCCTGGGCCGTCAGCGCCACGATCGGCACCGACCCACGGACGCCTTTCAGTGCGCGGATGCGGCGCGTCGCCTCCAGCCCGTCCATCTCCGGCATGCGCACGTCCATCAGAACGACGTCGAAATCCGTACTGGTAACCGCGGCAACCGCCTTCGTCCCGCTTTCGACCAAGTCAACCTTATGGCCGGCCGCACGCAGGAAGGAGCTGGCGACGTCACGGTTCATCGCCACGTCGTCAACCACCAGTACATGCAGGGCACGCAGCGGTGCCGGCGCGGTTGGACCGGCCGGCACATCGGAGGCCGCCGCGATCACAGGCGTTGGTGCGACGCCGGTATCCAACGGCAGTTCCAGCCAGAACACGCTCCCCCCGCCCGGGTTGTCACTGTGACCGAGGCGGCCGCCTATCAGCTTCGCGAGCCGGGCGGAAAGGGCGAGGCCGAGCCCCGCGCCCTCGACCGTGCCGGTGGCTCTGTTGTCGAGCCTCTCGAACTCCTGGAACAGGCGTTGCCGCTGCTCGCCGGGAATGCCGGGTCCCGTATCCGCGACTTCGATGCGCAGCGCGGAGCCGTCCGTCGCGGGTCGCAGGCGCAGCGCCACCGTTCCCCGGGACGTGAACTTCACCGCGTTACCCAGCAGGTTCAACAGCACCTGCCGCAGTCGCATCGGATCGGTGACCAGCTCTCGCCTTGTGCCTGGCGCCATGGAGATGCTCAACGCCAGTCGCTTGGTCTCCGCCGCGGGGCGGACCAGGTCGAGGCATGCCGCGGCGACCGCCCGCGCATCGACCTCGATCGCGCGCAGTTCGACGTGCTCCGCCTCGATCTCGGACAGGTCGAGCACCGAGGTTATCATCTCGAGCAGATGCTTGCCGGCTCCCAGCATGGCGTTCACACGAGCGTCCTGTACGGTGGTCAGGCCACCTTCGGAGCGCAGCAACTGCGCGTAACCCAGGATGCCATTCAACGGCGTGCGCAGTTCGTGGCTCATCATGGCCAGGAAACGCGACTTGGCCCTGTTGGATTGCTCGGCGGCGTCCCGCGCCTTCGCGAGGTGCCGCGCCAGGCGCTGCAGTTCGGCGTTCGCCGCACGTTGCCGGCGCTCCCGCTCATAGCGTTCGGTCAGGTCATGCACGAAGGCGGTAAACAGCCTCGCTCCTGGCAGATTTACTTCGCCAATGAAGAGCTCCATCGGGAAGCTGCCGCCATCCTTGCGTCGGCCGACTCCGACGATGTTGCGCTCGCCCTTCGAGAGATAGCGCGCCCAATAGCTGTTGTGCTGTTCCCAGTCGGGCGGGGGCAGCAACAGGCTGACGTTCCGGCCCACCACCTCCTGGGAGCCGTAGCCGAACAGCCGCGCGGCCGCGACGCTGAAGGAGTGAATGATTCCTTGGGTGCCGATCACCACCAGGGCGTCCGGCACGGTGTCGAGGATCGAGCGAAGCAGGGTTTCGCGATGCCGCAGCTCGGCATGAACACGCTGCATCGCGCTGAGGTCGCGGGCGATCTTGGAGGCACCGATGAGTCTGCCCTGGTCGTCGCGGATCGGCGACACGGCGAGCGCCACCGGAATGATCCTGCCGTCCTTGCATTGCCGCATGGTCTCGAAATGGGCGATTTGTTCGCCACGACGGATCCGGTCGATGGTCGATGCCTCCTCCGCGATGCCGTGCGGTGGAACAATGCGCGTGATCGGCTGGCCGACGATCGCGTCGTTCGATGCATCGGCGATGGCTGACAGCCGAAAGCGCGAATTGTCCGGGCGATTCGGGTCGTGGATTTCAGATTGACGCTCCAATGATGAGATTGCCGCTTCGCCATGAGAACCGTTCCGCTCCACCGCATCCTGCATCGTAACTCCGTCCGGACTGCCTTCGGTCGATGGCGCGCACGTGGTTTCAAACGATGGCACGGTGTCTGACAAAGCAATCCTCCCAACTCTGCCATTTTCCCTGGATATTGAGCCGCTTTCAGTTCAATGCCGCGCGATCCTTCCCGAGCGCCCGCACCGACGGCGAGATGGGTCCTTATCGCGGTGTTTGCGTGACGCATGCACGAGACGTTTCCACAATAGCATCGATCTACGATGTTTGGCAGGCGGAGCCGAGTGGTTTCTGAACGCCAGTCGTGCCGGAATGCTACCGCGGAGAGGTAAGCGAAACGTTAACAGCGAGAGGAAAATCGTATGGATGCGTCGCGTAATGGCATGGCATGTCCCGGCAATGGCGCGGGGGGCGCCGTCACGCTGGCGGAGGGGATTTTGCGTTAGCAGGCCGCCGCCCACCCGTCGCGCCGCGGATCGGATCCAGCCATCCGCACGCCGTTCTCCATGATCCGGATCGCCTGCGCCAGGCACGGCCCCTCCAGCGGTGCGACGCGGCACAGCCGATGCCCGAGGCGTTCCAGGCCGGCCAGCACGTCGTCGCCGAATTCCGGCTCGATCGTCAGCCGTCCGTCACCCTCGTGCGGCCAGTTGGCCCCCTGGCCTTGCTGCGACGACGTCCAGCGCGGCGCCTCCAGCGCGGTTTGCGGATCGGCTCCGAGGTCGATCATCGCCGTCAGCACCTGGAGATTGACCTGCATCTGGTTGTCGGCACCGGGCGTGCCCTGCACCGCCCACAACTTGCCGTCCCGGAACACCATCGGCGCGTTCATCGTATGGCGCACGCGCTTGCCGGGCGCGAGCCGGTTGGCGTGGCCGGGTCCCAGGTGCCAATATGCCATGCGGTTGTTCAGCAGGATCCCCGTATCGCCGGCGGTGACTCCCGAGCCGAACAGCGAGTTCAGGCTCTGGATGCCCGACACCGCGCTGCCCTCGCCATCGACCACGCAGAAATAGGTGGTGTCGCCCGCCGTTTCGGGCTCGGCCAACGCGATGTCCGCGGCGCGAGAGCGGTCGATTCCCGCGGCGCATTCATCGGCATGGGCATCGGACAGCAGCCGGCCCAGCGGCACGTCGCCAAAGCGCGGATCGGTGCCGTAGCGCTCGCGGTCAAGGAAGGCGCGCTTCTTCGCTTCCACCATCACGTGGATCCGTTGCACCAGGTCGAGCGCCGCGAAGTCGAAGCGTTCAACGATCTTCAGCATCTGCAGCATCGTGAAACCGGTGGAATTGGGCGGCGTCTGGGTGACGCGGAAGCCGCGATAGTCGATGCCGATCGAGTCCTGCACCTGCGGCTGGCACTCGGCCAGGTCGCGTTCGTCCACCAACACGCCGGCCGCGCGCATGCCGGCCGCCAGCCGTTGCGCCAGCCGCCCGCGGTAGAACGATTCGGCGCCGGCCTGCGCGATTTCTTCCAACGTGCGCGCGAGGTCCGGCTGACGGATCAGGTGCGCCAGCGGCGGCGCACCGCCATCGTCGCCTGCCAGGAACACCGCGCGGCTGCGCGCATCGGGCGCCAGGACGGCGCGTCCCTCGGCGGCGAAGTGGCAATAGCTGTGCGTGGCCGCGAAGCCGTCGCGGGCGAGCGAGATCGCCGCGCCGCACAAATGCCGCCACGGCAGCGTGCCGCGCGCCGCGTGCATCGCCGCCACGCCGGCGAGGCCGCCGGGCGTCGAGACGCTCAGCGGCCCACGCACCGCCATGCCGCGCGCGGCGAAGCGCTGGGGCGTCGCCGCGGACGGCCCCAGGCCGGTGGCGTTCCAGCAGCGCGTCTCGCCGGTCTTGGCGGTATGGACCTGATAGAAACCATCGCCGCCCAGCCCGGACATCATCGGTTCGACCACGCCGAGCGTCAGCGAAATCGCCACCGCCGCATCCACCGCGTTGCCGCCGGAGCGCAGCACGTCGAGCCCCGCCTGCGTCGCCAGCGGATGGTTGGCACCGACCGCGCCGTTGCGGCCCATGATCAGCGTGCGGCGACAGCGTTCGGGGAGGTACATCGCTCGGTTGCCTTCAGGGATGGGCGCGGAGGAAATCAGCCGCCGCGGCGACGATGCGGCGCCGGCCGTCGGGCCGGACGAAGCCGTGTCCGGCGCGGTCGAACGTGAGATACGTCACCGGTTCCCGCTGGTCGCGCAAGGCCGCGACGACCTGCGCGCGCTCGCCGATCGGCAAGCGCCGATCGCCCGTGCCGCCACGCGCCGGTGCCAGCGAGCGTGGTTCGGGCTACCCCATCTTATTCACCGTATGTGACCGCCATCGATACATTACGGATTAATAACATATAAGATCGCGTGCTCCCCCTGCGGGCTGGACCGCGTTTCAGACCATATCTGTGAGGCGCTGGGGGTTGATCAGACGGGGTTCTGATGCGGCACTCGCCCCGTCGGTCACGTCGGACGCAGGGTCATCGACCAGATCAGGTCACGGAACAGCTCGGCATCCGGGCAATTCGCCGCGAACGCCAGCCTGATCCGGCTCGCCGTCTCCCGGACCCGAACCGCGACCTTCAACAGCCGCAGCCGGATGGTGGAAAATTCGCCGCTGGCCAACGGTTGCGGCTGCGGGAT
>DATLQW010000025.1:0-21962 GCA_035535035.1 Acetobacteraceae bacterium | reverse complement strand
GCAGCCCGTAGTTCACGGCGTTGCGGAAGAACAGGCCGTTGATCGTCTCGGCCAACAGGAACCCCACGCCGCAGGCGCGCACCGACCGTGCCGCCGGGCGCGACGATCCCATGCCGAAATTGAAGCCGGCGACGATCGCGTCCCCCTTGCCCACCTGATCGACCCAGCCCGGCCGGTTGGACTGGAACACCGCGCGCGCCTGTTCCTCCGGGCTGCGATAGAGATAGGGGCCGGGCAGGATCAGGTCGGTGTTGATATTGTCGCCGAAGCACCAGACGCGGGGCGCGATCATGCGAACACCTCCTCGGCGCCGGCGATGCACCCCGCCAGCGCGGACGCCGCCACCGTCGCCGGCGAGGCCATGTAGATGCGCGCGGACGGATCGCCCATGCGGCCCTTGAAGTTGCGCGTGCTGGCGGTGATGCACACCTCGTCCGGGCCGAGCACGCCCATGTGGCCGCCGACGCAGGCGCCGCAGGTTGCCGGCGTAACGACCGCGCCGGCGTCCAGCAGCGTCTCGATATAGCCAGCCTTCAGCGCGGCGCGGTAGATCGCCTGCGTGCCCGGCGTGACGATGAACCGCGTGCCGCGCGCCACCTTGCGGCCGGCGACCACCTTCGCCGCCACCGCCAGATCGTCCAGCGTGCCGTTGGCACAGGAGCCGATGAACGCCTGGTCGATCTTCTGTCCCGCGACTTCGCTGATCCTGACGGAGTTGTTCACCACGGCGTCGGGCAGCGCGACCAGCGGCTCCAGGCTGCTCAGGTCGATGTTGCGGCGCTCGTGATACACCGCATCCGGGTCGGGAAGCGCGGGTTCGAACGGCTGCGGGTTGCGGTCCCGGACGTATTCCAGCAGTGCATCGTCCGGCTCGAAGATGACGAATTCGGCGGACAGTTCCGTGCCCATCGTCGCCAAGGTGCGCCGGCCGTTGATGCTGAGCGTGGCCATGCCCGGCCCGCCATATTCGACGTTCTGGTTGACATGCGCGCCGTAGGTGCCGGCGATGGTCAGGAAGATGTCCTTCGCCGACACGCCGTCCGGCAGCTTGCCCGTAAAATCGTAGCGCACCGTTTCGCCGACGCGGAACCACGCCTTGCCGGTGGTGACGGCCCACAGCATGTCCGGGCCACCGACGCCGCGCGCGGCGCAATTGAACGCGCCCGCCGCACAGGTGTGGGAATCGCCGTTCACCAGCACAGTGCCCGGCAGGGCGTAGGCGCGGTCGGCCACCACGGCATGGGCGATGCCCTGGTCCGGGCCGATATCGTGCAGCCGCTCGATGCCGAACCGCGCGGCGAACATGCGGCCGGTGCGATGCGCCTCCGCTGCCTGGACGGTGGGAGCCGGTGCCAGGTGGTCGAAGACGATGACGACTTTTTCCGGGTCGTGGACCTTCAGGATTTCGCGCCAGCCTTCCGGCAGGAAGCTCATGTCCATCAGCACGGCGGTTGCCACATCGACCACGGCGACGTCGCCAGGCCGCACCGTGTCGCTGCCGCTGGCGCGCGCCAGGATCTTCTCCGTCATGGTCATGCCCATGCTGGCCGCTCCCCGTTCGTTGCCGCGCGGCAGCATGATCCCGAATCCCGGGGGCGGCAACGCGGCCGGCTTCGGATTGCGCGCGGCGCCGCTTCGGCCGATCATCCCGCGCCGCCGGTTGGGCGGCAACAGGCTGGTGGGGAGGAACAACGATGGACGCAATGGAGCTTCTGCTGTCGCGCGAATCGGCGTTGAAGCTGGAACCGCCGGGGCCGGACCGCGAAGCGCTCGACGCGATCTTTCGTAGCGCGGTGCGCGCGCCGGATCACGGCCGGCTGCGCCCGTGGCGGTTCGTGGTGATTCCCGAGGACAAGCGCGCCCGCTTCGGCGATGTGATGGCGGACAGCATGCGGCGGCGCGAGCCGGATGCCTCGGCCGAGATGCTGCAGCGAGAGCGCGACAAGGCGATGCGCGCGCCGATCATCGTGGTGGCCGCGGCGCATGTGCAGAAGGGGCACAAGATTCCGGAAGTGGAGCAAATGGCCGCGGCGGTGTCGGCGGCGCAGAACATCATGCTGGCCGCCAACGCGCAGGGCTATGGCGCGATGTGGAAGACCGGGGCGCCGGCATACGATGCGGCGGTGAAACAGACGCTGGGATTGGCACCGGACGATGACATCGTCGGGTTCATCTATCTCGGGAAGCAGGTGGGCGGCGGCATCCAGGTGCCGCGTCCGGCCGCCGCGGAGTACGTTTCGGTGTGGCAAGGTTGAGCCATCCTCTCCCGCCGCGGGCGGGAGAGGATTTCCGCATCAACTGTTCGGTCCGCGTTCCATCGACACCGGCTGCCAGCGGCGCAGCCTGGCGTTCATCATCAGCGCCGCAGGATTGACGCAGCTCATCGGCCACCGCCCTTCCAGCACCAGCGCCAGTTCGCGCCCGACATGCCGTTTCCGTGCCGGATCGAACCGCGCGGACGCCGATGCCGTGTGCGCGCTCAGGATGACGTTGTTCATCGTGAGCAGGGGATTGTTGTGGCCTGGTGGCTCGGTTTCCAGCACGTCGAGGCCGGCATAGGCGATCCACTTCTCCTCCAGCGCCTTGATCAGCGCGACCTCCTGCACCGTCGGGCCGCGGCCGGTGTTGATGAAGATCGCCGTCTTCTTCATCAGCCGGAAATGCTTCTCTCCCAGCATCCCTTCCACTTCCGGCCGCGCCGGCGCGTGCATGGACACGATGTCGGATTGCGACAGCACCTCCTCAAGCGTGGACGGAATCACGCCATGCTCCGTCATGACCAGCTCCTCGATGAACGGGTCATAGGCCATGATGCGCAAGCCGAACGGCCTGGCGCGCTTCGCCACCGCGCGCGCGACGTGGCCGAACGAGACCAGGCCGAGCGTCTGCCCCATCAGCCGGGGAATCTGCAGCAGCGCCGGCCGCCCTTCCCGCCACTTCCCTTCGCGCACCATCCTGTCCTGTTCGATAGTGCGACGGAACGTTGACAGCAGCAGCATCATCGCGTGGTCGGCGACTTCCTCGATGAACGTGTCGGGGCAGTTGGTCACCGGAAGGCCGCGCTCGGTGGCGGCCTTCACATCGACGCTGTCCACGCCGACGCTGCCCAGCACGATCGCACGGCATTTTTGCGGCAGCGCATCGACGATCTTCTTGGTGAAGCGGATGCCCTTGGCGTAGATCGCGTCGGCATCCTGCGCGAACTTGATGAAGCCGTCCTCGTCGGCGGGTCCTTCGACGATTTCGGCGTCGATGCCCTCCAGCGGCTCCATCTCGAGGTCATAGCCGCCGCCGGCTACAGTGAAGCTGGCACCGGTGGGCGTTGCGATCTTGAATTTGGCCAAGTGTCATGTCTCCTTGCGGTTATGCCCCTCCTCCGCTTGAGGGAGGGGGGGAGTGGCTGTCATGCTTTCGGCGGCCTTGCGCGTACCGCCTTTTCGTTCACGTCGATGCCCCAGCCGGGGCCGCGCGGCAGCACGAACTCGCCGTTCTCGATCGTCGGCACGGTCATGTAGAACTCGTCGCGCCATGGCGCCGAGTCGATGTCGATCTCCATGACGCGGAAATTCGGCACCAGCGCGCTGAACGTGGCGCTGATCGCGCTGCACAGGTGGCCATAGAAGTTGTGCGGCGCGACATTGATCTCATACACGTCCGCCATCGACGCGATCTTCAGCGATTCGTTCAGCCCGTTCCAGATCACATCGACGATCGCCACGTCGGTGGCGTAGTGGTCGAAGAACGGCTTGAACTCGCGCCGGCCGTGCAGCGTTTCGCACGACGCGATCGGGCAGTGCGCGCCGCGCTTGATCTCCGCCAGGGCCGCCGCGTCATGCGTATCGATTTCCAGCCAGGTCAGGTTCGCCGGCGCCACCACGTCGGCGATGCGCTTGAATCCCTCGGTCTTGAAGTTGAAGTTGATGTCGAGATGGATGCCCATGTCGGGCCCGACCGCCTCGCGGATCGCCAGCAACTGGTCTCGCACGCCGCTTGTCAGCCGGTTGTCCCAGTTCAGTTCCGGCCAACCGGCCGTGCGTCCGAAACCCGGCACGTAGGAGGTGAGCTTGCCGTCCACCACCGGCATGATGTTGGTCTTCAGCGCGCGGAAGCCGCGTTGCTTCACCTCCTGCGCGTGGCGTGCGAGGTCGTCGTAGCTGTTGAGCGGCGGCACCCCCAGAAGTGCCGCGCTGCGCACGCGATAGGTGCCGAAATGCGACCAGTACACCGGGATGCGCTCGCGGGTCGGCCCGCCGAACAGTGCATAGACCGGCACGCCATACGCCTTGCCGGTAACGTCGAGCAAAGCGTTCTCGATCGCGGCGATGGCCTGCTGGTTCAGCCCCCCGCGCGACTGTCGCGTCAGCACCTGCAAATGCTGCGTCACCTGCTCGAACATGCGCGGATCGCGGCCGATCAGCACCGGCGACAGGCCACGGATCACGTCGGACAGGCCGACCGAGCCGAAGCTCTCGTTGAATTCCGACCAGCCGATGATGCCGTCGTCGGTGGTGACCTTGAGGAAGGAGAACATGCGCCAGCCGGCATCGGCCTGGAACGTTTCAACCTGCGCGATTTTCATGTTTCCTCCAACGACAAGTACACCACGCGGCGCAACGCCACAGGTGAGGGTGGCGCGTGCGGCACCCCATACCCTCTCCCGCATGGCGGGAGAGGGGTTCGGCACGTCTCAGAACTTTGAAACCCGCGTCTCCTTCGCGGTGATGAACTCCAGCAGCGCCGGCTTGCCGGCCTTCGTCTGCTCAATCCCGCGCTGGATCGCCGCCTTGATCTGGTTCGGATCCGTCACGCGCTCACCATAGCCGCCGAACGCCTTCGCCATGTCGGCGTAGTTGCCCGAGATGTCGGTGGACCGGTACTTGTCGGTCGAGATCGGCATCACCTTCAGCTCGATCGCCATGGAGAAATTGTTCATCAGGCAGGACAGGATGGGGATGCGCTCGCGCACCGCGGTTTCGAAATCCATTCCGGTGAAGCCGATCGCCGCATCGCCCCAGAAGTTGATGCAGGTCTTGTTCGGATGCACCAGCTTCGCACCCATCGCCAGTCCCAGCCCCATGCCAAGCTGGGTCGTCTTGCCCCAGCCGATATAGGACATCGGCTCGGTGGAAACCCAGAACGGCGAGATCTGGTCGCGCGGGCTGCCGGCATCATGGGTGATGATGGTGTTCTTCGGATCGGTCCCGGCCATCAGCTCCCAGATCACCCGATACGGGCTGATCGGCGCGTCGTTGGAATTCAGCAGCGGCTGCCACTGCGCCATCCATTCCTCGCGCACGGCGGTGATCTCGGCCACCACCGCCTTGGTGTCGCGATTGGACTTGATGGTCTGCTTCAGCTCGCCGATCAGCGCCCGCAACGTCAGCTTCGCATCGCCGACCAGGCCGACGCTGCTGACCACGTCCTTGTTCAGGTGGTTCGGGTCGAGCGTCGCATGGACGAATTTCTTGCCCGGCGGGAATTTGATGCCGAAGTTTGTTTCGGTAAAAGAGCAGCCGATGCCGATCACCAGGTCGCTGTTGGCAATGAAATGATGCACCGGCTTGGGCACCGCGTTGCCACCCGAGCCCAGCGACAGCGGATGGTTTTCGGGGAAGGAACTCTTCCCGCCGAGGCTGGTGGTGACCGGCGCGCCCAGCAGCTCCGCGAATTCACGCAGTTCCGCCCAGGCTTCGGCCCATTGCACGCCGGTGCCGGCATAGATCACCGGGCGCTTCGCCGCCAGGATCGCCGCCGCCGCCTTGCGGACATCCGCCGGATCGGGGCCATACTTGTGAACGCCGACCGGCGTGTAATCCAGGTCGCCGATTTCCTCGTTCCAGATGTCGGTGGGAATCTCGACCAGCGCCGGACCGGAGCGGCCATTGCGCAGGGCGCTGAACGCGCGGCGCATGACGTTGCTGAGCTCGCCCGGGATCCACACGGCCTCGGCGCTTTTGCAGACGCCGCGCATGTCGCGCACCGCGTTGTAGTTCGCACCGACCTGGGCGATGCGCCGCGGATAGCCCTGCGGCAGCACCAGCAGCGGCACGGACTCGCTGAAGGCCTGGGCGACGCCGCCATAGGCGTTCTCGGTGCCGGGGCCGTGCTGCATGCAGAACGCGCCGATCTTGCGGCCGGACGTCACGCGAGAAATCGCGTCGGCCATGTGCAGGCCGATGCGCTCCTGGCGGACGATGATCGGACGGATATCGGCCTTGGCAGCGTATTCCAGCAGATGGTTCACAGGATAGCCGCAGAGGATCTCGATCCCCTCTCGCCGCATGATTTCCGCAACCGCGTCACCAACCTTCATCGGTCCTGCTCCCCTCGGGTGGATATTGCGGCGGAGGGTAGGACCCGGTGTCCGACGTGGCAACCTGGGGCCAGGCTGCCACCCGGCGGAATCGGAACGATCGCGTCGTTGCGCGGGGCGAGGCGACGTGGCGGCCAGCCGGCTAATCCCGCACGGATTTGTCGATCCGCGCGATCAGTTCCGCCGGCAACGGACCGGCTGCCGCGGCAGTGACGCATGCCGCCAGCTCCTGGCGGTTCTTCACGCCCAGCACCAGCGTGTCGATCGGCAGCGACAGCGCGTAGCGATGTGCAATCACCGCCGGGTCTTCGCCAAGCTCGGCACACAGCGCGCGGAACCCGGCGGCGCGGGCGTAATCGCGCATCTCCGGATGGTCCGCCGGCAACGGCCGGTCGATCGCCGCGGTCAGCGCGCCCGCTTGCACTGCGCGGATGCCCATCACGCCGACGCCGTTGGCGCGCGCCGCCGCCATCACGTCGCGCGGCCTGGCGGGTCCGTCGAAGAATTGCAACCCGCCCGGCGAATCCAGCAGGTTGGCGATGCATTGCACGGCGGCGGGCGCGGGGCGCTCGCCCAGCAGCTTGATGATCGTGCCGGGATGGCCGATGCCGGTCAGGCCCCAGGCGCCGATCAGGCCCTCGGCGACGAGGCGCTCGAACGCGGGGCGCACGTGGTCAACGAACAGCGCGTAGGAGGTCAGGCGTGCGCCGGCCCCGGGGTTGCGCCACATCGGATGGTCCTGCGGCGTAACGTTGCAGTGCAGGAAGAACAGGTCGAGCCGGGACAGCCGCAAGCGTTGCAGGCTTTGCTCGATCGAGCGGCGGAGCATGCCGACCACCTGGTCGGGCAGTGGATTGCCGAGGTTGCACTTGCTGGTAACGCGGATGCCGGCGGGCAGCTTGCCGGCGAAGGCGGCGCCGACGACGTCCTCCGCCTTGCCGTCGCCGTAGCGCGGGGCGAGGTCGAGGAGGGAAATACCGGCGGCGACGGCTGCGTGCACGGTGGCGACGCACTCGTCGAAGGTGGTGGCGCCCCAGAGCATACCGAGGCCGCCACCGCCCAGGGTCAGGACGGAAACCGGCGGAAGGGGACCGAAGGGATGGTGCTGCATGCCGGCAGTGTCGCGCGGTTCGGATTGCCGCGCCAGATGCCCTCCGTGCCAATGAAGATTGAGACACCAGACCCCCAGGAATTCAGACGTGAGGGCGCGGAAGGATTACCACGCACATGCCCACGCGCCAGACAGCGATCGATGCCGAGGCGGGCGCCGCGACGAACGGAGGCCGTAGGGCGACGGTCGTGGCGGCGCCCGCCTCGGCATCACCCGAATTATCTGACCGGCCGCGCCGCCGCCGGCAATGCGGGTGATGAACACCGGCGCGGCCACCATCAGGATGCCCCAGGCCATCTGGTAGAGCGCATTGGCCCGGTCGAGCGCGGCGGGAGGCACCAGGCCCGGCAGCAACGTCCCCACCCCGGCCGCTTGTATCCCTTTGCGGTCCGTCACATCGACCTTTGATTTTCTCGGCGGATCGAAGACGCGCGTAGGCCGCGGTACAGATTCGCACAATCAGGCTCGAGGCTTCATACCTCCCTTGCGCTTCACGTTCACTTGGAGACGAAACAGATCAGGCATGTTGATCCGACCATCGGATAGCGGGAAAAAGATTTTCAGCCGCTTGAGTTGCTCGATGAGCTTTAAGTAGGCCTCGTTTTCGTCATCGGTATTCAAAACCTCGCCCGGAGGGATGAACCTGCGATCACGAGCCTCGTTTTCGGCTAGGGACCTCAGTGTCGCAAGAGTTCCTCGTAGCTTCCAGCGAGCAATGAGGTCTTGTTCAGTCAGAGGAACCACGAGGCCTTCCATGACCTTGAGAACCGTGTCCATCCACCGGTAGTCTTCAGATAATTCTTCAACTCTAACCTTCGAGGCGCTCCTGGCACCCGACTCTATGCCGACTTTGTCAAGAACAGTGTCCTGAGATTTTGTTTTGGCTGCACCCTCCTTCATTGCAAGGAGAAAGCTGCGCGGAGCGGCAAAACCGGCGGCATCCGATAGATGATTCGTCACCCATTTGTACGTGTCACCCTTTGTCGGTCCCGCCCCCATGTACTCCCCGGCAAGGGCACGGAAAACCGCCTGCTGCCGATCCTCATCCTCAACAAGCTTGCTTGTTGGTCGCCAACTATCGTCTTGGTAGTCGAATTTTGCGTCAAATGCTCCGGCACAATGTTCTCTGAATGCTACGCCGCCATGGCTTCCGGCGTCATCAGGCGGATTGGCGAGAAGCGTCCAGAGAAGTCCGTAAAGATCGCGCCGCCTCCAGGCCAGGGGTACTTCACGCTGTCGCAACTTTGACGCGTCACCAACTTCCCACAGCCTTCGATCGTCGGCCATGTCTGGACGAATGAACAGCTTTACGCGGACCGATTGCAAAGCGCGCACGGCGAGGGCCAACTTGATTAGTCCCTCCAATTGAGTCCTGATCGCTATCCATTGATCGGCGATCACATCGAGCGCGTCGAGCACCAGAACGTACGTTTTTCCTGCCTTGGTGAGAGTTTGATCAAGGGCCCTGAACTCCGCATTACGTTTGGCCGGATCAGCCGCAACCCAGTCGACGACGGGCTTCCATCTCCCGGAGCTGGGTGCTGGGATACCGGCGGGTGGAAAGGGTGCAAACCTTAAGAGGACGGCTCGCCAGAGATCCTCCGCGGCATAACCTGCGTTGGCAATCGCCGCAATTTCAGCTCTTCCGGGATGGTCCGCTGCCATCTCCGCGTCGGAAAATGCAAGTTTGCCTTCGACTTTTTCGAGGCCTAGCCGTGGATACCGCTTGGCAACGAGATTTCGGATATCCTGGCTAATCAGGACGCTTGACCAGAAACTCTTGCCGGTGCCGCGGTCTCCAACCACGACGCTGCGATCCGGGTCGAGTGCGCCCTGGTGGTCATTCGGGGTGAATACCTCCGCCCATTTCGGCGCATTGGTCGCAAGATGCGAGGATTCTTGCGGCAGATTCTCGAAAGCTTCCCGAACCACCAGGGGGAATTTCGTCATGGGAGCCCCGCCATCATGCGAACGCCAGCAAGAAAACTGCCGAATACAGGGCCGTATGCTTCCGCACTCAGCGGATATGTCTCTGTCCGAGGATCGAACCGAGCGTATGACTCATCGCCGATTATTTCGAGTGGATAATGGGGTGCATCCTCGTCGCCGAGGTCGAATACAAACGCATCTCCTGACGACTCTGTGGTCGGATCAACGTCATCGTAGAGAAAGTCACTCCATATTTCCCAACTTCTCTCGCGGAAGAGGCGACGGTCCTTGTCATCTTTAGGTGCCTTTGCATGCACCATCTTAAAGGCAGACCGAAGATCCTCGCCACCTACCGCAGGGTCGAACGCCTGGGCAAAGGCATTGAGCAGGAGACGAAAATCGTCAAAGGTCTGGGATGTGTCGATCCCGAAAAGCAGCGCTCTGGCACCGAGGCCGAGAACGAGGCCACCTGATGTCTCGTGCAATCCGGCTCGGGCATCAACTAGAACTACGTCATAGCGCTGGCGTGAAGCTAGTTGGGTCAAGAGCGCATCAGCCTTCCTTGGAAAACTGAAACCATGATACTGCTTGCCTGCCGACCCCGGGGTATAAGCCCGCGCAAGTTTCGAGAGATAGGCACCCGGGTCGCGGCCGGCGGCCGGAACCACGTCTACGATGGCCCGCGCAGACGTGAATGGACTTGGTCCCGTCATATGTGGAATGAGTGACTCGGCATCCGCGCCTGCCGCGACCGCCGCGAACCAGTCAGTCACTCCGAATGTTGGTATGTCCTCTGGTGGGAGCAGGAGCGCGCCTAGACCGGGAGCCTCGAGGTCAAGGTCGAGGACCAGCACGTTGTATCCTCTCGCGGCGAATTCAGCCGCGGCAATAGCAAGCGCGGTGGATCGTCCAACTCCGCCCTTCACCGAATAGAAAATTAGCCGAGTTGGGTTGGATACCAGTGGCACGGGTCGCATCAGCCATTCATCGCCGGCTAGTCTCCGATCAATCATTCTCAATTCCGGCTGTCCGGTTACCGACACGCCTATTGTTGTCTCCTTAAGCAGCTCCTGGAATCCGTCTTCGTCATCCGACAGAGATACGACCAATTGTGTCGTTGGGCCGCCCCACGCCCCGAGCATTTGAGTGGCCTGTTGCTGCAGTTTGTCGCAGGCATCAACGCGCGCACACGAAGTGATGAAGCTCAATCGGCCATAGATGTCGCGCAAGATCCGACCATCACGCGCGACATCCGGGCCGAGGATTTCGATCAGAAGCTTGCTGAAGGCGACAGGCGCGTCATCGAAACCAATCATGATCTACCTCATGGAACTCCCGCCGACTTGAAGAGGGAATCGACGTCTGCGCACCAGGACTTGAAGCGAGCTTCGGCATCCTGCGGTGGGATGTCCGTCTCATACCGGCATTCCGCTTGCCAGCCGTCCAAGAACGTCACCACTTGGACGATTGGCATGAGGAGAGCCATGACACGAGTGCGCCCATTGAGCTGAATCTTTCTGCCAAGGGTTGGAAAGTGTTCTCTGAATCCTGACGACCGGTCAATCGGGATACCAGCGCCTACCAGAATTTCCTTCGCGAGGCATTCCGCTGCGAAACCTAGCAAATGGCCAGCATTCTGAAACCGACGGTTCGTTGCAAGGTGCTTCGCATCGTTCCGATGGCGCCGTGCCGCGTCGGGGAAGGATTCGGCCACAACGTCGCCTTTGCCACCAAGAGGAAGAGATGACGCGTCATGGCACCGTGATGCTTCCGATGCAACTGCCTGGCGGGCGTTACTTCGCGACGGGCGCCGATCTTAACGTCCGACTCTGGCGCTACCCAGCCGTCGGCGCGTTAGTCTGGACGGTTCGCTCTCCACCCGCAGCCGACATTCAAGCCGACCCGCGACCACCAGGGCAGACAGGGTGCGGCCGGCGGCTTGCTGCTGCCCGCCCTGCGGACGGTGGCGCCGTTCCAGCGGGCACCGCCTCAACGCTTCGGCAGCCACCGCGTCGCCACTGCCCCTGCCAGACAGGCGACCGCCGCCACCGCGAAGGCCGCCGGCACCGACCATGTCAGCAGCATGCCACCCAGCGCCGCGCCGATCGGCGCGCCGGACAGGTTGAGGCCGATCGACACCGCCATGACCCGGCCGAGCCAGCCCGGATCGGTGCGGCGCTGGCGCAACGTCAGCACGCCGACATCGACCGGCCCCGCCAGGAACCCGACCAGCGCCAGCCCGAGGCAGAGGCCGGGCAGACCAAAGCTCACGCTGAGCGGGTAGATCGCCAGGGGCGTCAGCAGCATGCCGAGCGCCATCATCGCGCGTTCCCGCCCCGGTGCGCCGTGACGTCCTGCCAGCAGCGCGCCCACGCCGCCGGCGATCCCGCACACCGCCCACAGCGCGCCGACCAACAGGTCGCCGCGCGCGCCGCCGCCGGCAATGCGGGTGACGAACACCGGCACGGCCACCATCAGGATGCCCCAGGCCATCTGGTAGAGCGCATAGGCCAGGGAAAGCATGCGTAACGAGCGATGGCGCAGCACGTGCGCCACTCCGGCCATGGCGTCGGCCAGCAATCCGCCGCGCCAAGCGGGCAGCGCGCGCGGCCGGCGGCGCATTGCGGGAAGCAGGGCGACACCGGCGGCGGCGTAGCACGCGGCGATCGCGAGGAAGGTAACGGCCGCCCCGGTGAAGCCGAACAACGCGCCGGCCAGGGCCGGGCCGCACACGTCAACCGCGGCGTGGATGCTGGTGTCGAGCGCATTGGCCCGGCCGAGTGCGGCGGGCGGCACCAGGCCCGGCAGCAACGTCCGCACCCCGGCCGCGGACAGCGGATGGCCCAGCGAATACAGCGCCACCAGGATCAGCAATGACCCGGCGCTGTCGGCCCGTCCCAGGCAGAGCAGACCGAGGAGCAGAATGCAGCCGGCACTGCACGCCAGGTCGAGGGCGACGGCCCTGGCTGCGCCGATCCGGTCCAGCAGCGCGCCGGCGAGCGGACTGACCAGCAATCCCGGTGTGATCGCGGCGCAGGCCACCCAGCCGGCCAGTTGCGGCGAGCGGAACTGCGCCAACGCGTCGAGCACCACCGCCAGACCGAGCATCCGCTCGGCCAGGCGCGCCAGGGACGCGGCGAGCAGCAGGTTGCCGACGGCATCGAGCCGCAGCAGCGCGCGGTAGCTCACGCTACAACTTTCCCGCTGCTATGCGGAAGAGAGGCATGCCCCGGGCTTGATCCGGAGGTCGCCGCGCGAAGCAAAGCGGGTGAGGGCGATCGGGTCGGCGCGCAGCGTAACAGCGCGGCGTGCCGGCCCGATCACCCTCACCCTCGCGGCTGGAGCATTTTCACCCGGACTGGAAGCATCGCTGCGCCCCGTCATTGCGAGGCGCGAAGCGGCGAAGCAATCTCCCGCCTGACGAGCCGCCGCTTGTCACGCGGGAGATTGCTTCGTTGCTTCGCGCCTCGCAATGACAGCGGCATGGCCAATGACGGGGCATGACCGGCGTTTGCCAGTCAGGCCGAAGATGCTCTGACGTGTCTCGACCTCTCCCGCCGCAGGCGGGAGAGGTAAGGGTTTCAGTTGCTGTTGCGATTGCCCAGCAGCTGCAGCAGCAGCATGAACAGGTTGATGAAGTTCAGGTAGAGGCCCAGCGCGTCATAGACCGCGCGCTTGGCGGCCTGGGCGGTGCCCTCGGCATAGGCGAACTGGGTGTAGTTCGCCTTGATCCGCTGGGTGTCGTAGGCGGTGAGCCCGGTGAACACCACCACGCCGATGATGCTGATGGCGAATTGCAAGGCCGAGCTGTGCAGGAAGATGTTCACCAGCCCGGCGATGATGATGCCGATCAGCCCCATCATCAGGAAGCTGCCCATCCGGCTGAGATCCGCCTTGGTGGTGTAGCCCCAGATGCTCATCGCCGCGAAGGTGGCCGAGGTGATGAAGAACACCCGGACGATCGACTCGGCGGTGTAGATCAGGAAGATGTTGGTCAGGCTGGCGCCCATCACGGCGCAGAACGCCCAGAACAGCGCCTGGACGGCGGCGGTGGACAGCTTGTTCACCCCCAGGCTCAACACCAGCACGAAGGCCAGCGGGGCGAAGATCGAGATCATCGCCAGGGGCGAGGCGCTGCGCGCCACGCCGCCGAACTGCGTGTGCACCAGCGGGTAGAACACGTTGATCAGGCTGGTGTGGGCGATCGTCCAGGAAACGATACCGGTCAGCAGCAGACCGGACGTCATCCAGTTGTACACCCGCAGCATGTAGGCGCGCAGTCCTTCATCCAGGACGGCAGCCGTCGTGGCGGCTGATGCGCGCGTGTAGGTCCGATACTCGGGACTGACGGCCATGGTTCCCTTACCTCTCGGGCGCTATGCCCCTGTTTCGCGCTCGCATTTTGGCGATCGACCGGGGCGGTTCAAGTGCGAAATGGTCGCTCAGCCAAGGCGTGGCGGCTTTTTCATTCGTTGCGCAGCAGTGGCGCCGCCTTGGTCCGGAGCGCCGCCGCGGTGCCAGCGTAACCGAAAACCAGCATCATGGCGAGAGCCATGATGAGCACCCAAGCCAGGGTGCCGGGCAGGAACACCCACCCCGCATGCATGATATAGTGCAGCATATAGTGCAGCACGGCGTAACTTGCAGCGGTCCCCACCAGCGCCGCCAGGATCCCGGCCGCCAGGCCGAGCAAGCCGAACTCCACCAGCCACGCGGCGCGGATTTGCCCCCTTGTTGCGCCGAGCGTCTTCAGGATCACCGCCTCCGCGGTGCGCCGCCGCTGCCCGGCGGCGACCGCGCCCACCAGCACCAGCGCCCCGGCGGCAAGGGCCAGCGACCCGGTCGCGGCAAGCGCCGCCGCCACTTGCCCCAGCAGCGCGGCAACCGCGGCGAGCACGTCCGCCACCGCGATGCCGGTGACGTTGGGCAGCGCGTCGGTCACCGCGCGCAGCAGGGCGCCCTGGTCCGGCCCGGCGACCCGCACCGTCGCGATGTAGGTGTGCGGCGCATGCGCCAGCAGCCCGGGACTGGCGACCATGGCGAAATTCAGCGCCAGGGTCTGCCAGGCGATGTCGCGCAGGCTTGCCACCGTCAGGTCGATGTCGCGGCCCAGCACGTTGACGCGGATCGTGTCGCCCAGCCCGACATGCCAGCCGCGGGCCAGGCCGGCGTCGAACGAGACCTCCGGCGGGCCGGCATAGTCGGTTGGCCACCAATGACCGGCGACGATATGGGTGCCGGGCGGCGGCGCGGCGGCGTAGGTCAGGCCGCGATCGCCGCTCAGCGCCCAGCGTGTCTCCGGCGTCGCCTTCACCTGGTCGGCCGGCACGCCGTTCACCGCGACGATGCGCGCCCGCAGCGACGGCACCTGCCGCACCTCCTCCACCCCCGCCGAGGCGCCCGCGATCTGCTCGAACCGGGCCAGCTCGTTGTCCTGGATGTCGATGAAGAAGAAGCTCGGCGCGTTGGCCGGCAATTGCTCCAGGACCTCGCGGCGGACATTGGCCTCGATCAGCGCCACCGAGGCGAGCGTCGAAAGCCCCAGTCCGACCGAGACCAGCAGCAGTGCCGGGGCGTTGCCGGGGCGGTACAGGTTTCCCACCCCCAGCCGGGCCCAGGGTGCGGCGAAGCGCGGGGCGTGCCGCGCCAGGCGGGTCAGCGCGATGCCGCCGAGCCGGAACAGCAGCAGAGTGGCCAGCGCGGCGAGGCAGAAATACAGCGCGAAACGTCGGTCCGCCGCGGTGGCGACGGTCAGCCCGACCAAGCCAAGGACCAGCGCCGCGGTGCCGGCGACCAGGGTCCTGGCCGGCCGCGGGTGTTGCGGCAGCAACGCGTCGCGGAACAGCGCGCCTCCCGGGATGCGCGCGGCGCGCCCCAGCGGCCACAGCGCGAAGGCCAGCGCGGTCAGCAGCCCATAGCAGGCGGCCAGCAGCAGCGGCGCCGGGTAGATGCCCAGCACCGGTGGCACCGGCAGCAGGTGCTTCAGGAACACCAGGCCCAGCACCGGAAGGGCGGTGCCGGCCAGCACGCCCACCACGATGCCGCCGATCGCGAGGGCCAGCACCTGGATCAGGCAGACCGCGAACACCAGGCGGGCCGAGGCGCCGAGGCAGCGCAGCGTGGCGATGGTGCGCGCCCGGGCGTCGAGCCAGGCGCGCACGCCGTTCGCCACCCCGATGCCGCCGACCAGCAGCGAGGTCAGTCCCACCAGGGTCAGGAACTGGCCGGTCTGGTCGATGAACCGGGTTATCCCCGGCGCGGCGTCGTGCGGGTCGCGGATCCGCCAGCCGGTGTCCGGGAACGCCGCGCGGAGCCGCGCCGCCAGGGCCGGCGCGGCGGCGGGCGACGGCACGGTCAGCCGCAGCGCATAACGCACGAAGGAGCCGGGGACGATCAGGCCGGTCCGTGGCAGGGCGGCGGCGGCGATCAGCACGCGCGGGCCCAGCAGGGACGGCGTGGCGGACTGGTCCGGCTCGCTGACCAGGACGGCGCTGACCCGGAAACTGGCGCTGCCCAGCCGCACCGTGTCGCCCGGATGCAATCCCAGCCGGTCCAGCACGAGTTGCTCGGCGACCAGGCCGTACTGCCCGTCGCGTGGCGCCAGTGCGTCGGCCACGGGCATGGCGGGCGACAGCACCGGGGCGCCGGCCAGCGGCCAGGCGGCATCCACCGCCTTCAGCTCGATGAGCTGGCGCTCGCCGGACGGGGCCACCAGCATCGAGCGCATCTGCACGACGTTGGACAGCCTGGCGCCGCGCGCCCGCAGCCAGTCGCGCAGCCTATCAGGCAGCGGCTGCGCGCCGCCGTCGATCGCCAGGTCGCCGCCGAGCAGGGCGCGTCCGTCCGCCGTGAGGCCGGCGTCGATGGCGGCGCGGAGGGTGCCGACCGCGGCGATCACCGCCACGCCCAAAGCGAGGCACAGCAAAACGATGGTGAGGCCACGCACGCCGCCGCGCAGCTCGCGCCTTGCCAGGCGCAGCGCGAGCCTCACGCCGGAACCCGTGTCACGCGCAGGGCGGGCCTCACCCCGGCACCGGTTCCGCGACGCGGCCGTCGGACAGGTGGACGCAGCGGTCGCAGCGCGCCGCGAGGTCGGCGTCGTGGGTGATCAGCAGCAACGTGGTGCCGTGCGCGGCGCGCAGTTGGAACAGCAGGTCCATCACCGCGGTGCCGGTGGCATGGTCCAGGTTGCCGGTCGGTTCGTCGGCCAGCAGCAGCAGCGGCCGGGCGACGAACGCCCGGGCCAGCGCCGCCCGCTGTTGCTCGCCGCCGGAGAGCTGGCCGGGCAGGTGCGACAGCCGATGCCCCAGCCCCACCGCGCGCAACGCTTCTCGGGCCCGGTCCAGCGCGTCGGCGCGGCCGGCCAGCTCCAGCGGCACCGCGACGTTCTCCAGCGCGGTCATGGTGGGGATCAGGTGGAACGCCTGGAACACGATGCCGACATGGTCGCGCCGCAGCCGCGCCAGGGAGTCTTCGTCGAGCGCGGTGACCTCGTGGCCGGCGAGCAGGACGCTGCCGGCGGTGGCGCGTTCCAGGCCGGCGAGCACCATCAGCAGGCTGGTCTTGCCGGACCCGGAGGGGCCGATGAGGCCGACCGCCTCGCCCCGGCCGATGTCGAGGTCGATGCCGCGCAGAATATTGACCGGCCCGGCGGTGGCGGGCACGGTCAGGTGCAGGTTTCTGATCCGCACGAGCGGCGCTGCGGAGGTCGCGAGCGTGGTGGGCGAGGCGGGAACCCGGGACGGCGGGATGGCATCCATGGCGGCAGCATATGGCGTCCGCGGCGGTGGGAAGAAGGGCGTCCCCGGGTGGCGCAGGTACTGGCGGGCAACGACGGAGGGCCACGGAGACAGCGTGACGGCGCCGCGCGCCAGCCGATGTGTCTCCGTGGCGCCCCGTCGCCCTCGACCTGGCGCCGTGCTGACGGCTTGTTTTGCCGCGGCACACCTGATTTGCGGAGTGCTGGCACTTTGCGTCTCAAGCCCGCCTGCCCTCGCCGCGCCGCTCCGCCTGCTGATTCTCGGCGACTCGCTGTCCGCCGGCTACGGCCTGCCACACGCCGAGGGGTTCGAGATGCGGTTGCAGCAGGCCCTGCGCGCCCACGGCGACGATGTGCGCATCATCGACGGTGCGGTGTCGGGCGACACCAGCGCCGGCGGGCGGGCGCGGCTGGACTGGGTGCTGGCTGGCGGCGCGGATGCGGCGATCGTCGAACTCGGTGCCAATGACGGGCTGCGCGGCCTGGACCCGCGCGCCATGGAGGCCAACCTGGCCGCCATCCTCGATGCGCTGGCGGCGAAGCACATCCCGGTGCTGCTGGAGGGCATGTACGCTCCGCCGAATTTCGGGGCGGATTATGAGCGGGCCTACCGGGCGGCGTTCGGCCGGCTGGGGCGGCGGCCGGGCATCCTGTACGACCCGTTCTTCTTGCTCGGCGTGGCGGAGGTACCGGCCTTGACCCAACCGGACGGCCTGCACCCGAATGCGGCGGGGGTGCGCCGCATCGTCGCGCGGCTGCTGCCGCTGGTGGAGCGGCTGTTGCGGGAGGCACACCCGGCATGAGGCTGTTCGTCGCCCTCGAGCTGCCGTGGGAGTTGCGCCGGCGCGTCGCGATGCTGTCCGGCGCCGGCATCCCCGGCGCGCGCTGGGTGCCGCCGGAGAACTACCACGTGACGCTGCGCTTCATCGGCGAGGCGCCGGCGTACCGCGCGGAGGAGATCGACCTCGCGCTGGCGGCGCTGAAGGCCCGCGGGTTCGCGCTGACTCTGGCCGGCGTCGGGACGTTCGCCCGGTCGGGGCGCAGCACGCAGCTTTGGGTGGGGGTGGAGCGCAATCCGGCACTCGACCACTTGCAGAACAAGATCGAGACGGCGATGCAACGCATCGGCCTGGAGCCGGACCGTCGCCGGTTCGCGCCGCATCTCACGCTGGCGCGGCTGGACAACGCGGTTGAAGGCAAGCTCGCCGCGTTCGTGCAGGGGCATAACCTGTTCCGGGCGGAGCCGGTGCCGATCGGGCATTTCACGCTGTTCAGCTCGCTGCTGGGGAAGGAGCAGGCGGTCTATACGGCGGAGGTGGAGTACGCGTTGGGGTGAGGGTGCCAGTCGGTGGCATATAGCAACGAGAACCTCAAAATCTAGCACCACCCTCTGTTTCGGCAACCACATATGGATGCCAGACAAGGAACTTACCAGCCTCCGCCGCAAGCGCCACTGCATCCGTGCCAAAAATGAGCATGGCTGCCGAACGAATCAGAGACTACCATGAAGGCCAAGCTAAAACGCAGGTCGTTCGCGGCTACCTTCCTCGTGGCGACACCGTCAGAACTGGAGGTGGCGGTGATGCGGCTGGAGAATATCCAAGCCAGGTCGTCGCAAAATGAGGAGGCAGCGATATGTGGCAGCTCGGGCTTCTGCTGGCTGCTGGGATTGCGACGGGAGCGGCGGCATTACCTCCTGGACAAGTATCACAGCCACCAGCCCCAGGTAGCGCGGATCAAGGCGGTCCGAAACCAGCCGGACGCGCAGACGACCAGAAGCCAGCAACGCACGATCAGCGCGGCACTGAGGTGCCTACGCTTGTCGTCGGGATGCCCAACGCACCAGATCGCAAAGAGGAGACCGAGAGCGTCAGGCACACCGGATTCGAGAAACCGTTACCAAATTGGTGGGGCCCGGAGTGGGCGATCGTATGGGCTACTTTGATTTTGGCTGCCGTCGCTCTTTTCCAGTTGGGGATGTTCCTGGTTCAACTCAGATATATGCGCGCCGGTATGAATGACGCCATGACCGCTGCCCATGCGGCGAAAGCATCCGCCGATATATTGGCCGCTGGTCAGCGCGCACGCATTCAAGTCATCCCAACATGGGAGACGGATGTCCCTCCTGGGCAATACGGTTACGGGTTCGTACCGCCTGCTCCTCAATTCAAATTCGGAAGCAGGATGGATAACTACGGGCAAATGCCCGCAGCCAATCTCAAAAATCGGATAGGCTATTATTTGAGTGCCAGTGACATGCCAGATAATTTTGCTTTCGACGATGACGTCCCCCCAATGTCTGAGGCTGGAGTGCTGGGGACCAAACAGTTTCTTCTGGGTCCACACGCTCCTCCCGATAGGTATATTACGGCCGCAGAAATGGAGCAAATGCGAAAAGAAGAACTCCGACTGTACCTCTTTGGTTGGGTGAGATATTTCGACAGATTCCCTGGCACTCTCGAACGGGTTACCAAATTTTGCTACCGAGTTCGCGTTACTGGCAACCCAGACATTCCCGTAGTCTTCATTCCCCATCGACAGCACAACTATGCCGACTAATACCAGCAGCCAATGACATTGACCTGTGCCTGACCGCGGGCGTGCCAGATCGCTGCCCGCCGGGAACCGCAGCCAGGAGTCAACCTGAAGGGCCGCTGGTGTAACAACGCAGCTATCCCTGCACGGGACCCACACGACACGCGTCCTACGTCACGCTACCCTCCTTCAATCTGGCGGATCGACAACGCCTGTGGCAGATGCGCCGTAGTGCTCGTTGCTGCATAATACCGCAATGACGCCGCGCACGCGCCGCCGGTTCACGCCATCGCCTGCAAATCCGCGCGCAGCCGGTCCGCATCGCCGACCAGCCGTTCGATCGTCGCCTCCGTCTGCTGCCACAGCGGCATCGCCGCGGCCAGTGCCGCGCGGCCGGCGGGGTCGAGAACCAGGCGACGGCTCCGTTTGTCGGCGTCGTCGATCGTCACCCGCAGCAGGCCGCGCCGTTGCAGCGGCTTGAGATTGGCGGTGAGCGTGGTCCGGTCCATCGCCAGCAAAGCGGCAACCTCGCCGATGCGCGGCGGCGCCGGGCGGTTGAGCGACATCAGCAGCGAGAACTGGCCGCTGGTCAGGTGCACCGGCCGCAGCGCCTCGTCGAAGCGCCGCGCCAGCGCGCGGGCCGCCCGCTGCGTGCGCAAACACAGGCAGGTGTCGCGGACGTGAAGCGTGGTGGAGAACGGCAGCGCATCGCGCTTTGACATGCGGCTGTTATGTTGATATCAACGTTACATGTCAATCGGCCGGGCACGGCGGTTATCGTGCCCGGCAGCGGGGAGGCGGCAATGGCGAAGCAGGTTCTCATCCTGGTCGGAACCAAGAAGGGCGCGTTCACCCTCGCCAGCGATCCGCAACGACGTTCCTGGGACCTGCGCGGTCCGTTCTGCGAGGCGTGGCCGCTGAACCATGTCGTTGCCGATCCGGCCAGCAGGACGCTCTACGCCGGCGGCGGCAACGAATGGTTTGGTCCGGCGGTGTGGCAGTCCACCGACCTCGGCGCGACCTGGACGCATTCCAGCGAGGGTCTGGCATACCCGGCGGGCGAAACGCCGATCAAATCGGTCTGGAGCCTGGCGGCGTCCGCGGACGGGCTTTATGCGGGCGTCGAGCCGGCCGGGCTGTTCCGCAGCAACGACGGCGGCCGGTCGTGGCAGCATGTCGCGGGGCTGCGCGAGCATCCCTCGCGACCGCACTGGCAGCCGGGCGGCGGCGGTTTGATTTTGCATTCGCTGGTGCCGCACCCGACCGACGCCCGGCAGTTGTGGGTCGGCATCTCGGCGGCCGGCGTGTTTCACACGGCGGATGGCGGTGCAACCTGGGCGCCGCGCAACCAGGGAACGCGGTGCGATTATTTGCCGGAGGCGCAGCGCTATCCGGATTATGGGCAATGCGTGCACAGCGTGGTGATGGCGCCGGGACTGCCCGATCGGCTGTATCAGCAGAACCATTGCGGCATGTATCGCAGCGAGGACGGCGGCCAGCACTGGACCAGCATCGAGCAGGGTCTGCCGTCCACGTTCGGGTTTCCCGCGGCGGCGCATCCTCGCGATCCGGGGACGCTGTATCTATTGCCGCTCAACGGCGACATCGCGGGGCGGTATGTGCCCGACGGGAGGGCGGCGGTGTGGCGCACGCGCGACCGCGGCGAGACCTGGCAGGCGCTACGCGACGGCTTGCCGCAAGGGAACATTTTCTTTGGCGTGTTGCGCCAGGCCATGACCACCGATCGCCTCGACCCGGCCGGCGTGTATTTCGGCACCAACACGGGCGCGCTGTTCGCCAGCGCCGATGAGGGCGACAGTTGGGCCTGCATCGCGCAGCATTTGCCCCCGATCCATTCGGTGGAGACGCTGCTGGTCGAGGCGTAGGTGGCGTCGGCGCCGCCGCTTGTGGTTGTTATGCTGCCGGCCGCGCTGGTGGCTTTGTTCCCGGGTTGCGAGCGGCACGTGGACCTGTCGGCGGCGAGCGTCGGGACCGCGATCGACGCGTTGAATGCTCGCTGGCCCGGGATGCGCGATCGTATCTGCGATTCGACGCCACGCATTCGTCGCCACATCAACGTGTTCGTCGCCGGTGAGCGCGCGACGTTGCAGACACGCCTCACGCCGGGGGCGGAGGTGCTGATCATGACTGCGATCAGCGGCGGGTGAACGCGGGAAGGCCAGGGCGCTGCCCTGGAACCCGCCAGGGGGGCTTTGCCCCCCTGGACCCCCCAGCAAAGGCAGAGCCTTTGCAATCCATCCGTTTTGGCTGGGTGAGCGGGCCGGGGCCTGCGCCGTTGCTGCTGTCAGACCTTC
>DATLQW010000024.1:0-4767 GCA_035535035.1 Acetobacteraceae bacterium | reverse complement strand
GATCAACCCCTGGCGCCTGACAGATATGGACTGAAATGCGGGTCACCCTGCCGCGGATGGGGCGCGCCGGGTTCCATTGCTTGCTCACTATCAATCCGGGATCGACTTATCCGGTGAATAAGATGGGCTAGCTAGCAACAGATGGCGCGCATCTGGCATCGGCCTGCGACAATGAATTCTCCATGCACCCGGCTATAAGCCGCGTCAGCATGTCGCCCGAGCCCCAGAAGCTGGTCGTAACCATCCTGCCGCCGCACGAGGGGTTCGGGCCGGCCGGCGTCGGGGCCGTCGGCACCGTGGCACGATTGCTCACCGGCGCCCCCGGATTCCGCTCTCTGGTCATCGGCGGACCCCAGGCGAATCCACCCTATCGGGACCTTCCCTTCCGTGCGGTGCGGCCGGCGCTCTGGTGGCCCGGCAACGTCAACATCCGCTATGCCGCCGCCCTGGCGGGGCCGCTCGCGCGCGCCCGCCCCGCGCTGATCGAGGTACACAACCGCCCGGAACTGGCGCTGTGGCTGGCGCGCCGCTTCCGCCGCTGCCCGGTCATGCTGTTCCTGCACAACGACCCGCAAGGCATGCGCCGGGCCCGCACGGCGGCGCAGCGGACGCACCTGCTGCACGCCCTGGCCCGAATCGTCACCGTCTCGGACTATCTCCGCGACCGGCTGCTCCACGGAGTGACAGCGCCGCCCCGGCCGCCGGCGGTGCTGCCCAATCCGATCGACCTCGCCGCCCTGCCGCCGCCCGTCCCGCGCCAGCGGCTGATCCTGTTCGCCGGCCGCATCGTGCGGGATAAAGGCCCCGATGTCTTCGTCGCGGCCTGCGCCGCCGCCTTGCCGCACTTGCCCGGCTGGCATGCCGAGATGATCGGCGCCGACCGGTTCCGCGCCGACAGCCCGGACACCGACTTCGCTCGCGCCACCCGCATCGCGGCCGAGGGCGCCGGCGTGCGGGCGCTCGGCTATCGCGACCGCGCCACTGTCCTGCAGGCCATGGCGCGGGCCGCCATCGTCGTGGTGCCGAGCCGCTGGCAGGAACCGTTCGGCCTGGTCGCCCTGGAAGCCATGGCCAGCGGCGCCGCGCTGATCTGCTCCGGGCGCGGCGGCCTGCGCGAGGTCGCCGGCGATGCGGCGGTGTATGTCGATCCGGACGATCCGGCGGCGTGGTCGGCGGCCATCCGCGCGCTGGCGGGCGATCCCGCGCGCCGCGCCGCCCTGGCGCAGGCCGGCCAGGAACGCGCGCGGCGGTTTGATGCGCCGGTCATCGCCGCCCGCCTGGCGGAGTTGCGGCGGGAGGTGCTCGCCGCCGCCGGTGGTTGATCGCGCCGCGCGCCCCTATATTCATCCGACAGGCAAAGAACCCGGAGTGAAGGGCAGATGGCGGAGACACTGATGGACAAGGCGGGGACGGACAAGGCGGGGCTGGTGCCGGTGACGGTGCTCACCGGCTATCTCGGCGCCGGCAAGACGACGCTGCTGAACCGCATCCTCACGGAGCAGCATGGCCGCAAGTATGCGGTGGTGATCAACGAGTTCGGCGAACTCGGGGTGGACAACGACCTGGTCGTGGACACCGACGAGGAAGTCTTCGAGATGAACAACGGCTGCATCTGCTGCACGGTGCGCGGCGACCTGATCCGCATCGTCGGCGGGCTGATGAAGCGGCGCGACAGGTTCGACGGCATCATCATCGAGACCACCGGCTTGGCCAATCCCGCCCCGGTGGCACAGACCTTCTTCATCGACGAGGGCGTGCGCGCCAAGGTGCGGCTGGACGCCATCGTCACCGTGGTGGACGCCAAGCACGTGCTGGCCCGGCTGGAGGACAGCCACGAGGCGGCGGACCAGATCGCCTTCGCCGACGTGATCGTGCTGAACAAGACCGACTTGGTGTCGCCGGAGGAACTGGCGGCGGTCGAGGCGCGCATTCGCACGATCAACCGATTCGCGGTGATCCACCGCACCGAGCGGGCGGCGCTGCCGATCGCGCAGGTGCTGGACCGCGGGGCGTTCGACCTGAACCGCGTGCTGGCGATGGACCCGGATTTCCTGGAAGGCGACGGCGAACACGAGCACAACGAGGACGTCGCCTCGGTGAGCTTCGAGCTGGACAAGCCGATCGACCCGGAGCGGTTCAATGCCTGGATCGGCGTCCTGTTGCAGGAGAAGGGGCCGGACCTGCTGCGCACCAAGGGCATCCTGAGCTACGCCGGCGACAACCGCCGCTTCGCGTTCCAGGCGGTGCATATGATCGCCGACGGCGACTTCATCGGGCCGTGGAAGGACGGCGAGTTGCGCAGCAGCAAGCTGGTGTTCATCGGTCGCAACCTCAACCGCCCGCAACTGCGCCGCGGTTTCGAAAGCTGCGTCGCGGACTGAGACGATGGGGACGCCCAAGGGGCTGCCCCGGTGACGACGCCAAGGGTGCGATATTCGCCAAGGGTGCGATATTCAAGCGTCGAGCGCGGCGAGGTCGGGGACGCTGCCGCAGACGACGAACTGCTTGTGCCGTGGTGGAGCTTTACCAAGACGGTCCTCGCCGCCTCTGCACTGACGTTGGTGCGTGACGGCGCGCTGGCGCTCGATCGACCGGTTGACGGGGAAGCGTATACCCTGCGGCAGCTTCTGCAGCACACGGCAGGGCTGGGTGATTACGGCGAGGTTGCCGACTACCACACCGCTGTGGCGCATCGCGACGAACCATGGTCCGTCAACGAGTTGCTGCTGCGTAGCCGCGCTGCCGAACTTCGTTATCCGCCCGGCATGGGCTGGCGATACTCCAACATCGGGTATCTCAAGGTCCGCCGGTTGATAGAGCATACAGCGCAGATGCCGCTTGAGGCGGTACTCGATCGAGCCGTCTTCGCGCCACTGCGGATCAGCGGCGCGAAGCTGGCGCGTGCGCGTGCCGACCTGCTTCCCGTCGCGATGGGTGAGGCCGCGGGATATCATCCGGGATGGGTCTATCACGGTCTCCTTGTCGGGACGCTAGGCGAGGCCACGCGGCTGCTGCACCGATTGCTCAGTGGCGCACTGCTGCCGGCTGAGCTCATGCGGGACATGCGGTCGGCGCGCCCGGTCGGCCAGGCCATTCCCGGCCGTCCATGGGTGGCGCCGGGTTATGGGCTCGGACTGATGGTCGATCTCGCCGGGTCAGACGGGCCAACAGGGCACACCGGCGGTGGACCGGGAAGCACCATTGCGGTCTTCCGCCGAGAGCGCCGCGGCGCCCCGATCACCGTTGCGGCCTTTGCATACGGTGGCGATCAGGGCGCGGTCGAGCACGTGGCGTTTGGCGCTGGCTGACCGGGCTCGCAATGACGGCGTTGGCCGGGCTCGCAATGACACCTGAATGCTGGGCCTGCAGCGACAGGATCACAACACTGGCGCGATGCCAGCCAAGGGTTGACATGCTCGTGCCAGTGCCGCCATCCAACCCACCATGAGCCAGACCACAACCGCCCGCTTCCTGCTGGAAGACCGCGGCGTGTTCCGCAACCTCGAAGCTTTCGTGGTCGCCGCGCGCTTCTCGCGCGACAGTGCCTCGGTCGCATTTGCGCTGGGGGATGGCACGCTGCGGATCGTGCGGCTGGCGGACACCTCCGCCTGGCATGCGGTGCCGGTGCATGACGGTGCGGTGCTCGCCCTCGCCACGGATACCGAGCCGGCGGGCTTCGTCTCCGGCGGCGACGACGGCGCGTTCCGCCGCATCGCCTCCGACGCCGGCACGAACGGTGCCGGCGTCACCGATATCGCGCGTTTCGGCATGAAATGGGTGGAGCAAGTCGCCAGCTTTGCCGATCCGAAGGGCAAGGGCAAGGGCGACGGGCTGCTGGCCTGTGCGGTCGGCAAGGTGGTGCACCTGTTCGACGCGGCGGGCCAGAAGCTGAAGGAGTTCGTGTATCCGTCCGCCGTGACCGGCCTTGCGTTCGACGCCAAGGGCAAGCGGGTGGGGGCCTCGCACTACAACGGCGCCACGCTGCGGTTCGTCGCGGCGAAGACCGACACCCCGCGCGTGCTGGAATGGAAGGGCAGCCACACCGGGCTGGCGATCAACCCGGACGGCGACTCGGTGGTCACCGCGATGCAGGAGAACGCCTTGCACGGCTGGCGCCTGTCCGACGGGCAGCACATGCGCATGAGCGGCTATCCGTCGAAGAGCGCCTCCCTCAGCTTCACGCGCAACGGCAGGTGGCTGGCGAGCAGTGGCGCGGATGCGATGGTGCTGTGGCCGTTCTTCGGCGGCGGGCCGATGGGCAAGGCGCCGATGGAGCTGGCCGGCGGCGACGGCATCCTGTGCACACAGGTGGCCTGCCACCCGCAGCAGGAGATGGTCGCCGGCGGATTTGCCGACGGGCTGGTGGTGGTGGCCGATATCGGCTCCTCGCGCGTGTTGCCGATGGCGCCGCCGGAACACGGGCCGGTCTCCGCGCTGGCCTGGAGTCCGGATGGCGCGCGCCTGGCGTTTGGCACGGAGAAGGGGTTCGCGGCGATCCTCGACTTGTCCGCGCGGTGAGGGACCACTGCCGCGCGCAAAGGGGGCGTGGGTCGGTTTGAACGTTAACCACACGCCCGGAGCAGCGGTCGCCGGATCGCATGGGATGGACAGCCGGGTTCGCGCCATTGCGGTCCTTTCAAACGGTTGGCGCGGAGTCCGGTGGCGGTCGGGTTTTGAGCGTCTTGGCTGGTCTCTCTGTCGTCTCAGAATCCCGATTTGTGCGACGATGTGCTCTGTTTCCGTGCCGGGCGCGTCAGGCGGCCTCGG
>DATLQW010000023.1:0-9790 GCA_035535035.1 Acetobacteraceae bacterium | reverse complement strand
CCCGGCGACGCCTACGAAGCCCGCCTCGCCGTGCAGATCGTGCTCAGCGGCGCCCATGCCGCGGAAAGCCTGCGCGAAGCCGGCGTTTACCGCGAGGACTTCGCGAAACGCACAAGCTGCCGCGCCCAGGCCGCCAGCATGATGCGCGAGGAACGCGCCACCAAACGCATGCTGGCGCAAGAGCAGAAGGTGCGGCTGGCGACGGAAGCCGTGGCGAACTCCCCAAAGGCGCAGCCCGCCACCAAGCCCGTCCCGGCCACGGCCGCCGCACCGCCGCCGCCCGCCCCCGTGCCCGCCCCCGAACCACCGGCGGTCGCCCCACCGCGCCCGGCGACCACCCAGGCCGTGCCGCCGCAAGTGCCGGCCAAGTCCGCACCACCCCCCTCACCCGAGGCGATCACCCAGGCCGAGGCCTTCGCACAGGAGGACATGGTTGCCGCGGCGCAGATCCGCCACGACCGCGGCGTCACGCCGCAGAACAAGGCGTATTTCCACCACCTGACGCTGCCCACCGATCCGGCGCTGATCGACGCCCTGGTCCGCGGCACCACCGCCACCCTGACCCTGCTCGACGAGGTCGGCGGCGAGACGCTGACCGAGGCCGCCTGACGCGCCCGGCACGGAAACAGAGCACATCGTCGCACAAATCGGGATTCTGAGACGACAGAGAGACCAGCCAAGACGCTCAAAACCCGACCGCCACCGGACTCCGCGCCAACCGTTTGATCGGCTCCGCGCCGTGATCGTCGCGCAGGGCGGCATGGTCTTCATCGCGGCCGGCGTGTTGCTCGCCGCGACGGGCTGCATGGCCCTGGCTTCACGGCACCGCGGCTGCGGTCTTCACCGCGGCGCCATGCGCAGCGCCCCGTCCAGCCGGATCACCTCGCCGTTGAGGAAGCGGTTCGTCGCGATGTGCTCCACCAGCGCGGCGAACTCCTCCGGCTGCCCGAGCCGCGGGGGATACGGCACGCTTGCGGCCAGGCTCTGCTGCACCTCCGGCGGCAGCCCCGCCACCATCGGCGTGTGGAACAGCCCCGGCGCGATGGTCATCACGCGCACCCCGGCCCGCGCCAACTCGCGCGCCGCCGGCAGGGTCATGCCCACCACGCCGCCCTTGGACGCCGCATACGCGGCCTGTCCCACCTGGCCGTCATACGCCGCGATCGAGGCGGTGTTGACGATCACGCCGCGCTCGCCTTCGTCCAGCGGGTCCAGCAGGGACATCGCCGCCGCCGACAGGCGCAGCATGTTGAAGCTGCCGATCAGGTTGACGCGGATCACCCGCTCGAACGCCGCCAGCGCCAGCGGTCCGTCGCGCCCGACGATGCGCCCCGCCGTGCCGACGCCGGCGCAGTTCACCAGCACGCGCTCCACGCCGTGCGCCGCGCGCGCCTCGGCCAGCGCCGCCTCGGCCGATGCCGCGTCGGCCACGTCGCACGCCACACCCACACCGCCGCAGCGCGCCGCGCTCGCCGCCGCGGCCGCGCGATTGATGTCCAGCACCGCGACGCGGCAGCCGGCCCGCGCCAGCAGCGCCGCCGTCGCCGCGCCGAGGCCCGAGCCGCCGCCCGTCACCACCACCGCATGTCCAAGCAGCAACATGCCTGTTCTCCCGATTTGCGCCGGCAACCTAGTTTGGCTGGAAACCAGCTTGCAAGCGCCGCGTTGTGGCGGCATCGTGCGGCGCATGTCCATGCTCAAGCTGCCGCCGACTCGACTCGGCCGGTTTGCCGCCAGCGTCGGTTTCCATCTGCGCCGTGCGCACGAGGTTGCGCAGCAGCGTGTCGCGGCGAGCCTGGCCGATACCGGGCTGGCGCCGATCCATGCCGAGGTGCTGGCGATGATCGGCGACAACCCGGGCACCATCCCCTCGGTCGTCGCCGAGACGCTGGGGCGCGACCGCTCCAGCGTCACCGGCATTCTGCGCACCTTGCTGGAGCGCGGCCTGATCGACCGGGCCCGCACCTCGCGCGACCGGCGCGCGGCGCTGCTGCGACTTACCCCGACCGGGGAAGCGATGCTGCACCGCCTGCAGCGGCACACCACCGCGTGCGATGCGGCGCTTGACCGCATCCTGGGTGGGGACAAGCCTGCATTGCTCGAGCAATTGCGCCGCATCATCGCGGCGCTGGCGGAGGGGGATCGGCAGGATGACCCAGGCCACGACGACGTATGAACAGACCTACGCGGCGTGGCAGCGGGATCCGGAAGGGTGGTGGGGAGAGGTCGCCGACGGTGTCACCTGGGAGAAGCGCTGGGACAAGGTTTTTGACCCGTCGCTCGGCCCGTACGGGCAGTGGTTCGCCGGCGGCACGCTGAACACCTGCTACAATTGCCTCGATCGCCACGTCGCGGCCGGGCGCGGCGCGCAGCCCGCGCTGATCTGGGACAGCCCGATGACCGGGCGGGTGGAAACCTTCACCTACGCCCAGATGCAGACACGCACGGCGAAATTCGCCGGCGCGCTGGCGCGGCTGGGGGTGGGGCGCGGCGACCGCGTGGTGATCTACCTGCCGATGGTGCCGGAGGCAGCGGTCGCGATGCTCGCCTGCGCGCGGCTGGGCGCGATCCATTCCGTGGTGTTCGGCGGTTTCGCCGCGGCGGAACTGGCCAGCCGGATCGCCGATGCGCGGCCCAAGCTGATCGTGTCGGCCTCCTGCGGCCTCGAACCCGGTCGCATCGTTCATTACAAGCCATTGCTCGACGCGGCGATCGCGCTGTCGCCGCACCAGCCCGATGCGTGCCTGATCCTGCAACGCGAACAGGCGCCCTGCGCGCTGATACCGGGCCGCGATTACGATCTCGCCGAGGCGGAAGCGGCCGGCTCGCCGCATGATTGCGTGCCGGTGGCGGCGACCGATCCGCTGTATATCCTTTACACATCCGGCACGACCGGGCGGCCGAAGGGCGTGGTGCGCGACAATGGCGGCCACGCCGTGGCGCTGTGGAACTCGATGCGCATGCTGTACGGCGTCGAGGCCGGCGACGTTTACTGGGCGGCGTCCGATGTCGGCTGGGTGGTGGGCCACAGCTACATCGTTTACGCCCCGCTGCTGCGCGGCTGCACCAGCATCATGTACGAAGGCAAGCCGGTGGGCACGCCCGATGCCGGGGCATTCTGGCGGGTGATCGCGCAGCACGGGGTAAAGGTGCTGTTCACCGCGCCCACCGCGATGCGTGCGATCAAGCAGCAGGATCCGGACGGCAAGTTGCTCGGCGCGTATGACATGAGCATGTTCGAGGCGCTGTTCCTCGCCGGCGAGCGCTGCGACCCGCCGACGGCGGAATGGGCGGCGGCGCTGCTGCAACGCCCGGTGGTCGATCACTGGTGGCAGACCGAGACCGGCTGGGCGATCACCAGCGGCTTCCGCGAACTGGGGCTGTTCCCGTTCAACCCCGGCTCGGGCGGGCGGCCGTGTCCGGGCTACGACCTGCACGCGCTGGACGACGACGGACACGTGCTGGAACCCGGCCACACCGGCAATCTCTGCGTGCGCCTGCCGTTGCCGCCCGGCTGCGCGCCGACGCTGTGGCAGAACGATGCCGGCTATCGCGGCGCCTATCTCGCCGACTTCCCCGGCTGGTACCGCAGCGGCGACGCCGGCGCGATCGACGCGGCGGGCGACGTGTCGGTGATGGGCCGCACCGACGACATCATCAACGTCGCAGGCCACCGGCTGTCCACCGGACAGATGGAGGAGGTGCTGGCCTCGCATGCCGCCGTTGCCGAATGTGCCGTGGTGGGCGCGAAGGACGAACTCAAAGGCCAGGTGCCGATCGGCCTCGTGGTCCTGAAATCCGGGGTGAACCGGCCGGGCGAAGAAATCTGCTCCGAGCTGGTGGCGCTGGTGCGCGAGCGCATCGGCCCGGTGGCGGCGTTCCGGGACGCGCGCGTGGTGGCGCGGCTGCCGAAGACGCGGTCGGGCAAGATACTGCGCGGCAGCATCCGGCGCATCGCCGACGGCGAGAGCGTGCCGGTGCCGCCGACGATCGAGGATCCCGCGGTGCTGGATGAGATCGGCCGGGTGCTGGGGCGATAGGCGAACCCCAACAAGGCCAGTGGCCGGCCTTCGCCGGTCATGACACGGTGGGCGGCAGCGCAGGTGCGCCGGCCGTGGACCCGCCACTCCCATCCACGCCTCACCATCACAGGAGCAATCCATGCAGATCGGCGCATCCCTGCCCGTTGGCGATATCGGCACCGGCCCGGCCGTCATCCGTGATTACGGACAGGCCGTCGAGGGACTCGGCTTCGACTACGTCATCACCGGCGACCACGTGATGGGCGCCAACCCCGCCAGGCCCAATCCCGAAGGAGTCCGCGTCGGCACCAATGAGCATGCCGTCCACGATCCGTTCGTGGTGCTGAGCTTCCTCGCCGGCTGCACCACAGGTCTCGGCTTCGCCACCGGCATCCTGATCATGCCGCAGCGCCAGACCGTGCTGGTTGCCAAACAGGCTGCCGGCCTCGATCTGCTGTGCGACGGGCGCTTGCGGCTGGGCGTCGGCGTCGGCTGGAACGAGATCGAATACGCAGGCCTGAACGAGGATTTTCACAACCGCGGCCGCCGCTCGGAAGAGCAGGTGGCGGTGATGCGCGCGCTGTGGGCGCAGCCGCATGTGAAGTTCAAGGGTCGCTACCACACCATCGACGACTCTGGAATCAACCCGCGCCCGGCCTCCGGCCGCGTGCCGATCTGGTTCGGCGGCCACGCCGACGCGATCCTGCAGCGCATCGCCAGGATCGGCGATGGCTGGATGCCGCTCGCCTACTCGCCCGGCGACAAGGCGCTGGCGAAGTTTGAACAGTTGCGCTCGTGGACCAACGAAGCGGGCCGCGATCCGTCCGCCGTCGGCCTGGAAGTGTGGATGTCGCTCGGCGTCGGCACGCCGGACGACTGGCGGCGGGATTTCACGTTCTGGAAGAACGCCGGCGTCAGCCATATCGCCGCGCACACCACCTACAACGCCGGCCGCCACAAGCGCATCCAGGGGCGCACCATTGCGGATCACGTGGCGGCGGTGCGGTCGTTCATGGACGCGGTGAAGGATCTGAAATAGCGGGACCGGCAACGCCGGAGGGGGCGCCGGTGGGACGCGCAGGTCGTGGATCGGTACGCATGTCGGCTGCCGGCCGAGGGCGAACATTCCTTCGACATGCAAGCCGCCAGGTGCCCGGACCACCGCCAACACGCGGAACCTTGTGCCTGGTTCAGAGGTCTTGCCCTGGCGACGGCGGTGCGGGCCGCATGAAGATCTGCCCGAGCCATCCTCGACCGTGGCGATGCTCTCCGTCCGCACAGGCCCGCCGAATGCTGTCGGCCATGCAGCTTGCACCGGCTGACTCGCCGCCTGTCGCCTCAACGCTCGAGCAATCGCGCGACCA
Organism: Acetobacteraceae bacterium; assembly: GCA_035535035.1. Taxonomy (GTDB): domain Bacteria; phylum Pseudomonadota; class Alphaproteobacteria; order Acetobacterales; family Acetobacteraceae; genus JASHVB01. Next base: position 4,404 of record DATLQW010000023.1, on the reverse strand, counting down.
GCGTTTCGATTTCGTGGGCGATGCCGTGTGCCGCGAGCGCATCGCGGATCGCGCGGCGCTGCCGCGTGAAATAGGCACCTTGGGGCAGCGTTACGGCAGCGGCGACGCGTTCGGCGGTGGCCGCCGCAACCGCAAGGTTTCGGTGCAACGGGAGTCGCCGGTCGTATTCCGGGATCGGCAGCTCCCAGATCAGATTGTCGAAATGGCGGGCGCCGCCTTGCCCCTTCGGTTGCGCATCTTCGCCCAATGCGCGCGCCGTCTCGCTGTTGAGCACGGCGGTCAGGTAGCGGCCCTCGGCCGGGCTTCGCACCGATGCCCAATAGGCAGCATGCTCTACCAGAGTTTCCTGGTCATTCACGACCACCGCAGCCGGTTGGATTCCCGAAGCGGCGTAAACCACGCGCGTCGTGGGGGGCGGGGACTGCGCTGACAGGCCGCGCATGTGATCCAGTCGCTGTCGCAACGTCATGCGGGGCGTTCCATCGACGCGCTTCGACGCGTTGGCAGCCCACTTCGCCTCCACATCACGCAGCCACGCGGCGAGATGGCGAAATCCGGCATCGGCCGCCGCGCGGCTGTCCAGAATCTCCCGCCCCCGCACCGGCACGACGCAGGTGGCGGCGGTCAGCACCCGAAACGGCGCGATGCTCTCGCCCAGCAGCACCGGTCGCAGGAACTGGGCCTCGACCGGCCCTTGTGGCGGTTCGACCGTGCTCCACGGGCGCTTGTCGAGTGGTCCGGTCTTGCCATGCACGCGTGGTGCGGCAGGGTTCTGGCCAAGCCGGCCGCCGACCTCGCGCTCTATGAAGAAGAACCGCCGCGGGACGATCGTGGCACCTTGCCTGAACCGCGCCCGGTACGGCGACGCGCCTGCCAAGGTCGGGATTGGCGGCCACGGCGCGGGACCGTGGCGCAGATCGCGATCAGCTTCCGCCTCCGAAGCGTCACGCCGGTGCAGCGATCCCGTGTAGCGTTCCACCGTTTCAGGCAGACCGGCCCCGGGTTCGCGTTTGCCGATCAGCACCGACGCCGGTACCGGAAACAGCGGCTGCACGGTCTCGTCGAAACTCCACGCTTCCACGATCTGCACGTGCAGCGCGCGGAAGTCGCCGCGCCGCAGCCCGCCAAAGGCCGGCCGGTTCAGTGCGGCATAGGGCAGCACGAAGGCGATCACGCCGCCCGCCGCCAGATAGCGTTCGGCGCAGCGCGCCCAGAACAGGGCGGAGATGTCCTGCTGCGTGGCCAGCACGCCGCCCACCCAAAGGTTCAGCGGCACGCACGCCTCGCGCAGGCTGGTTTTCATTTCGGCGCTGAGGAAGCGATAGGCGATCCAAGGAGGGTTGCCCAACACGACGTCGGCGCGCTGATCCGGCCGCGACAACCGCAGCGGCTGCACCAGATTGCGCAACACGTAGGGCCAGATGTGGTTCTTGCTCGCCTTGTACAGAGTCGTCAGCCGATCGAACGTCTCGGCCATCGCGTCGGCGTCCTGCGCCGTTACGCCATGGATGCGCAACAGCGACTGCCTGATGTTGGCGGGGGAGGCGTCATCGTTCAGGCCCTCGGTCAGGGCCCGCAGCCCGGGCTCGTATTTCGCCTGGTCCTCGGCGAAACCGGCCGGCACGCGCAGCGGCCGCTCATCGGGGACCGACACCTCCACGTAGGTCTGGTCGGCCAGGGGAACGACATTCCATTGCAGCGAATCGCCGAGGAAGACCGGCACGTACAGATCGCCGCCGCGTTGATGGATCGCCTGGCCGAGCGCCAGCAGCCAGGTCACCCGGGCGATGATCACCGCCACCGGATGCACATCCAGCCCACGCACTTGCTCCGCGCAAGCTTCGAGTGTGCGTGCCGGCGACCACCCTGTCTGCCGCGCCGCATCAAACAGCCGACGGATCGCATGGAACAGGAAGGTGCCCGAACCGCAGGCCGGGTCGAGCACGCGCTGGTGCAGCGGGTCGCCGATGGCGCGCCGCACGACCTTCGCGGCAAGCCAGTCCGGCGTGTAGTATTCGCCAAGGTCGTGACGCTGCGCCGGATCGATCAGGCTTTCATACAACGCCTTGAGCACGTCGGCCTGGACATCGTGCAAACGAAACCGCGTTGCCTGATGCGCGATGCGCAGGACCAGCCGCCGGCCTTCGTCATGCTGCAGCACCCAATCGAAGAAATCGCTCTCGACGGCGCCGTGAATACCCGCATCCGTCAGCGACCGGCCTGAAAGGATGGAGACGGCATCGACGGCTGGCAGATCGAGCACCCGCGCGGCAACGGTCTTCGCCACGATGGTCAGGTAGGTGTGCTGCAGGAACAGCGAGTCATCGCCAACGTCCGTGCCGTACACCACGCGCAGCAGCCGATCCCAGAGCTGCCGCTTCAACGTCACTTCGGGATGCGCTGACAATGTCTGCCACAGCGACTCGAGCACGCCCCGGGCGCGGGCGAATGTCAGGCTGCCTCGGCCAAGTTCGCGTTGGACGATCAGCGGTTCGGGCGACAGGTCGTCGCGGCTGGACAGCGCCGGCTCCAGCCAGGCGAGCAAGCCTTCCGGATCGTCGGGTCTCGTTTCGTATCTGTCGAGCAATACCATGCTGCCGTCACGCAGCTCGAACGCGATGAACGTGGCGCCATCGGTCGCGATGCCGAGATAACGGCGTCCGGTCTGCCGTTCGCGTTCCCGGAGGTAGTCCGGCAACCGCGCCTCGACATCCTGCATCTCGCGCCGGAGGTCGCGCTTGAACTCGAACACCGTCGCGCCGAACAACGTATCCACCGGCCCGTGCACCTCGGGCAGCCGCACTTCGTGGTCGAGGTCGAGATAGGCCGCGCCGAAGGCGTGGCGCAGGATCTCAGCCACCAGGGTGCGCACGCCCTCATGCCCCGGACGCTGGGCGAGAGCGCGGCCGATGTCGGGCAGGTCCTTGTGGCGCCAGGGCGCGTCCATGGGCGGCACGATGCCCGTGCGTAACGCAACGGCGCAAGCCTTTGCATCGCGATGCCGGCCTTGTAGCATTCGGGCATGGCACGCCGAGTCGCCGACCAACCGGACCTGTTCGACAGTCCCAGGGATTCGCCCACCTGGAGCCTCGTCGATGAGCTCGATGAGCACCCGGGGGAAGAATTCATCCAGGGCATCCGGGATGAGTTGTGCGCGACGCTCGCGCTCGCGCGAGCCGCGGCGACGTTCCCCTGGCCGGACCTGACCCAGACCTACATGGTCGAGATGCGTGTCAACTCGATGTCCAGGTGGCTACCGCGCCACGAAGCCGTGGTTCTGCGCAGGGAATTCGCCGCGGAGATGGACCGCCTGTACGAAGCGGCCGACGAAATGCGTCCCGAGGTCAGCGGCGCGGATTTCTGATCCCGACACCAGCCAGGGGGACTGGCCGCCTGGCCGTCGGCACCGAGGCTCCGAAGATTCATTTTGCACCCCTTCGTGGCGTTCAAACTGGCTCACCACCGGCGCGCACGTTCGTCCGTCGTGGCGGGCGTCGCGGACTATATCGCCCCCCAGGTCGTGGCTTCGCGTCGTCTCCGCGAAAGCGGGACCCATGCCGCATAGGCCCCCGCTTTCGCCCAGGGCAGTGCGGGAGGAAAATCCGCCGCGGGACCCGCGGCAACGCCTGCACTGGTGCCTGTTGACGACGCATGCGGTGGGCAGCCCGGAGGCGGCGATACCGATTGTCGGCGGGCACAAAATGCGCTGGCTCATCGCGCACGTGTTCCGCACGATGAAGACGGACGGCGCGGACGTGGAAACGTCGCAGATCACCACGCCGGCCGCGTCGCTGAAACTGGTCACGATTGTCGTGGTCGCGGCGGTTCGGGTAGTGCGGTTAGTGACCGGCCGCGACGCCAGTACGGGCCAGGCCCTGACCGGCGTGGCGGACTCTCGCGACATGGCCGCCTTGCGGGCGATTTGCGCCGCGCGGGAGGGCCGCACGGAGCCACTGTCTACTGCCGCCCGTCACTGATTCTGCGGTCAATCTCTGAACTGCTCGCTCCGGCAACACCGGCAGTGCCCGTGGAAACCGCCCGATCTGCCGAACCGCTCCACCAGGCCAATCCACCGGGCGAGCCTCGCCACAGCTGCGGCGCGTGTGCGTATCTCTGACATGACACGTTATTGTACTTGACACACACCCCCCGCCATGCTAGACGCCGTGCGCGCTACGCAACCCGCCACGAAAGGCCGCTCCGTACCCGTCCCGCCATGATGCACGATCCACTCACGACTCCGGCCGACGCCTGTGCCCCCGATGCAGATCGGGCCGCCCCGGACGCGCCCGCGCTCCTGCCCGAGTGGGTCGCCCATCTCCTCGCGCTGGTCATCCGCTTCATGCTCGAGCGCATGCTCGCCACATGCTCGGGCCGCTCCCGGCTGCCATCCTGGTGGCACGA
>DATLQW010000022.1:0-10861 GCA_035535035.1 Acetobacteraceae bacterium | reverse complement strand
CCACCAGCCCCGACACCTACGCCGCGATCGGCGCCATGGGCTATCCGATCTTCTGCGCCGTGCGGCTCGGGACATTGTCGGAACTCGGCCCGCTCCTGCACGCCTACCGCGACGCCTACGCCGCCGCCGGCCATCCCGGCCACGGCCAGGTCTTCCTCCGCGTGCCGGTCTATGTTGCGGAAACGGAAACCCGGGCCCGGGACGAACCGGAACCCAGCATCATGCATTTCTACCGCGTGCTGGGCGCGCAACTGGAACAATCCGCCGGCAGCAGCGGCGCCCGTGCGATCGAGCAGCGCGCCGAACGCGGCCAGAAACTGCAAAGCATCGACTATGACGAAGTGCTGCGCGAAAAGATCATCGTCGGCACGCCGCAGATGGTGACTGACCGGCTGGCGGAACTGCGCGAGGAACTGGGCATCGACGGCATCCTTGCCGAACTGAACTGCGGCAGCCGCATCCCGCACGCACGGGTCATGCGCTCCCTCGAACTTCTGTGCGGCTCCGTGATGCCGGCGTTCCGGACGGTGAACTGAACCTTGGCACGCAGAGGCAGCCTAGTCCTGCTATCGAACGGTCAGGCCTCGCACCGGAGCGCCCGGACCGCGCGACCCGGCAGGCTGGCGGCGGCGGCGTCGCGGCAGCGCAGCAGCCGCTGATAGTCCCGCCAGGCGATGGCGCCGCCCTGCGTGCCGAAGAACACGCCGAACGCCGCCTCTGTCACGCGCTCCCCGGGGAGCGACGCCTCGACCGCGCGGGTGCGTGCGATCAGCGCCGCGGTGGGGCGGGCCGTGGCCGCCGGGGCGTCGCAGGCGTCACACACATCGCTCACCGCGTGTATTCCAGGATGTGCATCCCCGCCCCCCAGCGGTCGATCAGGTAGAGATTGCCGAACTCGTCGCTGCCGACGTCGTTCGACTGGATCGCCTTCTGCCCGTCCGGGCAGGCGGGAACGTAGCAGCCCACTTCGATGGGGCGCAGCGGATCGCTCACGTCGACCGCACGCAGGCCAGCATTGAAATAGGTGATGAAGACGGTGTTGGCGAACCGCCCGTCGGCCGGGATGTTTTCCAGGATGTTATGCGCGCCGAATCGGCCGCCGCGGTGGAAATACTTGTCGCGATCGGGGAACCAGGTGGAGACGGGCAGCGGGTTCGCCTCGTCGCGGATGTCGAGCACCCACATGAACTGGCTGTCCCAATAGTTCTGTTTCGCCCGCGCTTCGTCGGTAACGATCAGGTACGGCCGGTCGCCGATCGGCCAGGCGGTATGGGTCGAGCCGACGAAGGGCGGCGACCATTTCACATGCCCGACGAGTTTCATGTTGGCGAGGTCGGTGCAATCGATCACCGCGACACCGCCGCCCCAGAACGCGGCATACATCCGGTTGCCGCGGATCATCGGCGGGCCGTGCAGGGTGCAGGCGGTCTCTGCCGGATGCGGGTCGTTGGCGGGCCCCGCGCCCGCGTCCTTCTGCCACGGCAGGCCCCAGATGCCGACGACCTCCGGTTTCAGCGGCTCGCTGATATCGAGGGTCCAGATGACGCGCTTGCTCCAGCCTTCCGCGTCGTTGGGGAGGAAGGCGAGCTTGCGCGCGTTGTCCACGCCGAAACGATGCGGTCCGCTGCCGGGCATGTCGTAGAACCCGACCTGGCGCGGCTCGGCCGGGCGGCTGATGTCGAAGATGTAGAAGCCGGCGCGGGCGCCGGCGCCACGCTCGCCCGCCAGGCGCTCGGAATTGACATACAGGAAGTCGCCGTCGACATAGCGCAGCTTGTGCATGTGGATGCCGGGCGGGGCGCGGAATTCGAACACCTTGCGCGGCTTGCGCGGATCGCTGACGTCGTGGACCGTGAAGCCCTCGGCGCCGGTGAAGGAGGAGCCGCCGACCGCGCCCACATACGCGTGGCGGTTGCGCACCTCCACCAGGCTGCCACCGCCCCAGGCGGCGGACGGATCGTGCCCGAGCAGGCGGAAGTTCCAGGCCTCTTCGGCAACCATTCGCGTTTCCCCTCGGGTCGACAGCGCAGCACGTTGCAGCGAACGCACTCTGCGCCACGCAGTGTCCGGCTTCAAGGCCCCGCCGCTCCGGCGGGGATGCATCTGCCGAATTCCCGCACAGCGCGCAACTTGCCGCTCCGCTGCGCCCAGGTTAATGTCTGCGCGGCAGGAACGGCCGCGTCGGCCATCCGGGGAACGTCCAATGACTCAACTGCACGCGACGCGGCAGGAGAACGAGGCACTGCCTGCACGTGATCCGCCTTCCGCGGCGACAGCCGCCATCTCGCTGCGGAACGTGACGAAGTATTTCTACAAGGACGACCGGCAGATCACCGCGCTGTCCGATATCTCGCTCGAGATTCCGCGCGGCGCCTTCGTCTCCATCGTCGGGCCGAGCGGCTGCGGCAAATCGACCATCCTCGACATGATCGCCGGGTTCGAGGCGCCGACCACCGGCACGGTGCGCTACGGCACGCGCGAGGTGCGCGGCATCTCCGTCGGCATCGGCTATCTGACGCAGCACGACACATTGCTGCCGTGGCGGACCGTGTGGGACAACGTCCGCCTGCCGCTCGATATCCAGTCCGGCCGGCTGCCCGGTCGGCGCGCCGATGCGGAAACGCAGGAACGGGTGGCCTGGGCGATCAATCTCGTCGGCCTTGCGGGGTTCGAGCAGCACGCGCCGGCGGAGTTGTCGGGCGGAATGCGCAAGCGAGCGGCGCTCGCGCAGGTGCTCGTCTACGCGCGCGAGACGGTGCTGATGGACGAACCGTTCGGCGCGCTCGATTTCCAGATGCGGCTGCAGATGCAAGCCGAGCTGCTGAATATCTGGAGTACCGAACGTCGCACCATCGTCTTCGTCACCCACGACATCGAGGAGGCGATCGCGCTGTCCGACCAGATCGTCATCATGAGCCGCCGCCCCGGGCGGATTCGCGACATCGTGACGACCGACCTGCCGCGCCCACGCGACCCGGTGAACGTGCGGTTCCTGCCGCAGTTCGAAGGCCTGTACCACCGCGTCTGGAGCCAGCTCGACCCGCCGGAAGGCGCAACCCCGCGCCCCGGCGCCCCGCGCGCCGGCGGAGGCGCGCCATGAACGACCAGATCGTTGTGGAGCCGGAGATCGCCGAAGGCGTCGTCTACGGCGTCAGGAACGAGGCGCTCGCGCGGCGCCGACGCTTCATGCTGCGCGTCCATCTGGGTCGTGCGCTGCTGGTGCTGGTCGTGCTCGGCGGCTGGCAGTATTTCGGCCCGCGCATCGGCGAGATGGTGGCGAGTTCGCCGCTTGAGGTCGTCGCGGCGCTGCGCGAGCTCGCGCGCAGCGGCGCGCTGTGGCAGGACCTCGCCGTCACCTTGGAAGAAGTGATCCTCGGCTACATCATCGGTGCCGGCAGCGGGGTGCTGCTGGGCGCGGTGCTGGCGAGCAGCGATTATGTCGCCGCGCTGCTCGATCCGTTCATCATCGCCCTCTACGGCATCCCGAAGATCGCGCTCGGGCCGCTGCTGGTGGTGTGGTTCGGCATCTATCTCGCGCCCAAGGTCGCACTGGCCGCGCTGATGACCTTCTTCCTGGTGTTCTTCTCGACCTATCAGGGAATGCGCAACGTCGATCAGGCCACGATCAACGCGGCGCGGCTGATGGGCGCCAGCCGGTTGCAGTTGCGCCGCTACGTGATCTTCCCCGGCGCACGGGCGTCGATCTTCCTCGGCCTCAAGCTCGGCGTGCCGGAGGCGCTGGTCGGCGCGATCGTCGGCGAGTTCATCTCCTCCAGCCAGGGCATCGGCTACGAGATCCAATACGCGACGGCGCAGCTCGACACCGCCAGCGTGTTCGCCGGCCTGGTCGTGCTGACGATCCTGTCTCTGATTCTCAATGCCCTGGTCAACAAGGCTTCAGGAAAAAAGGAAACGTCTCGATGAATTCCGACATTTTGCGCGCTGGAGCCACGCTGCGGCGCCGGGCGGGGCGGCGCATGGCCAGCCTGGCGGCGACGGCGGCGTTCGCTGCGGCGATGCTGGCACTGCCGGGCAGGATTTGCGCCGCCGCGGCGCCGCAGCGGGTCACCATCGCCACCACCACGACCAACGTGCAGCTTCTGCTGCCCCAGATCGCGCAGAAGCAGGGGTACTTCGCCCAGCACGGCATCGATGCGAACATCACCCTGGTCAAGGGCGACGCCGTCAGCGTCCCTGCCCTGGTGTCCGGCAGCGTGCAGTTCGCCGTCATGACCGCGACGCCGGCGCTGGTCGCCGATTCCAAGGGCGCCCAACTGCGGATCATCTCGCCGCTGAGTACCTATCCGCAGCAGATCGTGATGCGCACGGCGCTCGCGAAGCAGCTCGGGATCACCGCCGCCAGCCCGCTGGCGACCAAGGTAGCCGCGCTCAAGGGCCACACCGTTGCGGTGATGGATGTCGGCGGCGGGTTGCAGTACCAGTTGGACGCGGTGCTCGTTTCGCACGGGATCAATCCCCAGGCGGTGCCGGTCATCGGCATGGCGCCGTACAGCTCCGAGCTGATTGCGCTGCAGCGCGGTGCCGTCGATGTGATCGCGCCCGCGGTGCCGTTCGGGCAGATGGCGGTCGCCAAGGGCTACGGGGTGATGATCGCGAATATCTGGGGCGGCGAGGTCCCCAACCTGCGCGGCACCCCGTTCGAAGTGATGTCGGTCAACCAGAAATGGGCCGCGACCCACACGCAGACGGTCGCCGCCGTGCAGGCTGCGCTACAGGAAGCGATGACCTACCTGCACGCGCATCCTGCTGCCGCGGCAAAGCTGGCGCATGAGCTGCAACCCTACGTGCCTGCCGAGGTGCAGACTGCGGCGGTGGGAACCGGCGCGGGCTTCCCGACCGGCACGACCATCACCCAGCCGCAGTTCGCCGCCATGCAGAGCTTCGCCAAGCTCAGCGGCGCGAAGACCGCAGCGGTGACCTACCAGCAGGCGGTCTGGTCGCACTGAACCCGGCAGGGCGGCGGTCCCCCAGGGACCGCCGCTCAGCCGAAGCCGAACAGCGCCGCCGGGTTGTCCACCAGGATGCGCCGCCGGGTTGCCTCGTCCGGCGCCCACTGGGCCAGCAGGTTGAACAACTGGACCGAACCCACCTTGTCGTGGAACGACAAATGCGGGTAGTCGCTGCCCCAGATGATGCGGTCCGGCGCCGCCGCGATCAGCGCCCGCGCCATCGGCGCCGCATCGGCGAAATCCGGCCCGGTCGCCATGCGATAGACGCCGGTCAGTTTCACCCAGCAGCGACGCGGCGCGGCGCCGACCAGCGCCAGGAACTCCTGGAACCCGGGCTGCTTCACACCGTCCGCGGCCGGGAACAGGCCGAGATGCGCCACCGAGAAATCGACCGGCAGCGCCCGCATCTCGTCCAGCAGCTCGCGCACCAGCCAGCCCGGGATGAGGAAATCGAGATGCCAGCCCAGGCCCGCCGCCAGCGCGCCCAGCCGGCGGATGCGCGGACGCATCGCGTCGGCCAGCCCCGGCTCCGGCTTGCGCACCGGCGAGACGTTCACCCGGATGCCGCGCACACCCAGCCGGTGCCACTCCTGCAACGTCGCCGGAGCGGTCGCGGTCTCGTCCAGATCGACCACGCCGCGGCAGCGGGCCGTGCCGACCTGGCGCATCGCATCCAGCATGCAGCTATTGTCGAGACCATAGGCGCTCGGCTGGACGAACACGAAGCGCTCGAAGCCGAGCCGCCGCGCCAGCGCCATATACGCATCGAGCGGCGCTTCGGGCGGCCGGTAACGCAGGTCGGATCCGTAGGGATAGTGCTCGGCCGGTCCAAAGACATGGAAATGCGCATCGCAGGCGCCGGCGGCGGGGCGGAAGGCCGGGGTCAGGCCGGCATCGGGATCATGCGCGTTCATCGTCGCCGTCCTCACGCCGCTTGCATCGACAGAACCCGCGACACCGCCCAGGCGGTAGCCGCGATCGAGGACCAGACCGGGACGCCGAGGCGACGTCGCAATTCCGGAACGACCTCCAGGGTCGGCAACTGCGAGCAGGCGATGAACACTGCGCGCGTGGCCGGGGTGACGCTGGCGAGCGCCTTGGCGCGTACCTCGGCAGCGGTGATCCGGCCCAGCGCCTCGGTTGTCGCGCAATAGAAACTTTCCAGCGCCGCGACGGCGATACCGGCGCTGTCCAGATATGCGCGCAGCCCGTCGTTCACCTCCGCCAGATAGGGGGTGACGACCGCCACCTCGCTGACACCGTCGTGGCGCAGCACATCCACCATGGCGGCCGCCGTGCTGACGACCGGAGCCCCGCTGCGTGCGCGCAGCGCCGCAACCACGCGTGCATTGCCGGCCGGCCCGCCGAGGAATCCGGCGGCGGTACAGCCATAGACAATGACCTCCGGCTGCCGATCCAGGAACGGCTCGACCGCTTCCAATGTGCTGGTGAGATAGGCGGGGAGGTCCGCCACCGTCAGCGTGCGCGGCGGGCGGCGCACGCGGGCCACCGCGAAGGGCGCCAGCGCCGGGCACAGCGCATTCATCTCCGGCTCCATGGTGGTGTTGTTCGCCGGCACCACCAGCAGGGCACGCAGTTGGGCGCTCATTCTTCCGTCCTCCCCTCAAGGCCTTCCGCGGACGTATGGGCCCGCCCGAGGATCGTGTCCCGGCTGGAACCGTGGGGCAAGCCACCCCATGACCACCCTGGTCTGCGCCGGTCGCAGCAGTGGCTGCCCCGCTTCAGTACGGATCAGAAGCACACCTCCGGTCGCGACAATCCGTAATGCGCCCGCAGGGTCTCGCCGCCGTAGCCGGTACGGAACAATCCGCGCCGCTGCAACAGCGGCACCACCTCGCGGGTGAAGACATCGAGCATCGCCGGCAACACCGGCGGCATCACGTTGAAGCCGTCCGCGGCGCCATCGCGGAACCAGTCCTCCATCAGATCGGCGATCTGTTCGGGCGTGCCCGCAGTCACGAAATGACCGCGCGCGCCGGCGAGATAGCCCAGCAATTGCCGCAAGGTAGGCTTTTCCCGCCGTACCAGGCCGATGATCACTTCGGTGCGGCTGCGCGCCGCTTCCACCGTGCCGGGGTCGGGGAAATCCTCCGGCAACAAGGTCTTGTCCAGCGACAGGTGTGAGAAATCATGGCCGCCGAAGCGGCCGGAGAGCCGCTTGCGCCCGACTTCCGGATCGCTCAGTTCGTTCAACTCGCGCGAGATGCGCTGCGCTTCGGCCTCGGTGGAGCCGATCACCGGGCTCAGCCCCGGCAGGATCAGTACATGCTCCGGCGGGCGGCCCTCGTCGCCCACCAGCCCTTTCAGGTCGGCATAGAATTCCTGCGCCGTCGCCTTCTCCATCTGCGCGGTAAACACCGCCTCGGCGTGGCGTGCTGCGAAGCGGCGCCCGGTTTCCGACGACCCCGCCTGCACGAACACCGGTCTCCCCTGCGGGCTCCGCGGCAGGTTCAGCGGCCCGGCCACATGGTAATGCGCGCCGGCATGGTTCACGGCGCGAATGCCGTCGGGGCGGGCGTACTGGCCGGTGGCACGGTCGTCCAGCACGGCGTCGTCCGACCAACTGTCCCATAGACCGGTGACGACGCGCATGTACTCCTCGGCACGCGCGTACCGCTCCTCGTGGCTGAGCGGCCCACCTCCGCCGTAGTTGCCGGCAGCAGCCGCCAGCCAACTGGTAACGATGTTCCAGCCGATCCGCCCATTGGACATGTGGTCCAAGGTCGCGAACTGCCGTGCCAGGTTGTACGGCTCGGTGTAGGTGCTGGAGCAGGTGGCGATCAGCCCGATCCGGCTGGTCGCGCCGGCCAGCGCCGCCAGCACGGTGACCGGTTCCAGCCAGGCGCGCGGCGCGTGCGCGACGTCCTCGGCCACCGCCAGCGAGTCCGCCAGGAACACGGAATCGAACGATCCCGCTTCCGCCGTCTGCGCGAGCTCGGTGTAGTAGCGGATGTCGGTCAACGGCAGCGGTGAGGCGGCCGGATGACGCCACGCGGCTTCATGGTGGCCGCGGCCGTGGATGAACAGGTTGAGGTGCAGATGCCGGGTCATGGCGCGCGATCGGCCGATGGGCGTGGTTGCCATACGTCACCTTTCATTGCCTGCACTCCTTCGCGCGCCGTCAAGCAACCCGTGCGGGGTCGGCGCTGTTGCGTTGTTCGGCCATGCCGACGGTCGTTGCTTCCAACGTCTCGACACTGCGCCGATAGGTCTCAGGGGCGAACGCCACGACGATCAGGCAGGCGAGGACCGCCACGACCGCCAGGATCGTCATGGTGGCGGCGATACCGTAGGCGGCAACGATGATGGGGAACAGCAGGGTCCAGACCACCCCGCCGATCAGCCGGCCGCCGATCGCTTCCACCGTCGCCTGCCCGGTCGCCCGGATCGGTGTCGGATACTGCTCCGCGTACCACATCTTGTAGGACGGCGCGGAGCCGGACGCGCAGAACAGGAACAGGCTTGCCCAGCCGAGCATCGCGTATGTATCGGTGGTCTGGCCGAACTCATAGGCGCCGATCGCCGCCGGGATCGTGAAGATCAGATAGATCACCTTCCGCCCCACCAGCTCCGCCGCCAGCCCGTTCAGGATTTTGCCCGGGATCTGCACCGCGGCGATGATGAGCGTGAACAGGAACGCCCCGGTCATCGCCATGTGACGCTCGATGAACAGCGACGGGATGTAGTTCACGCCGACGTAGAACATCGAGAACGTACTGAGCGCGCCGCAGATCATGGCAACGGTCCGCAGCAGGTAGGGCGGACGCCACACCACCCCGAGCGCGGCGAGCGTGGGTGTCGGCCGGTGCGCGGCGACGGCCAGGACGACCTCGGGCGCCACCACCGGATCGGGGAGTTTCCTGCCGATGGCGGCTTCGACCCGCCGCTCGATCCCGCTCACGATCCGTTCCGCTTCCGCATGGCGGCCGACCCGGCTGAGCCAGCGGGGCGATTCGGGCAGGTAACGGATAATGACCCCGACATAGATCACCGGCAGGCCGGCGATCACCAGGAAGATGCGCCAACCCACGTCAGGCGCGAAATGCGGCATCACCAGGATGCCGAGCACCGGCGGCAGCAGATAGCCGACACCGAGCGCGGTTTCGAGCAGGCCGGCGAAGGCGGTGCGGGTGGTCGCCGAGACGAACTCCGAGACGATCGAGTACGGCATGATGAACGCCGGAGCCATGCCGAGGCCGGACAGGCCGCGCAGCAGGACCAGAGTCGTGTAGCTCGGGCTGAGCGCGGATAGCATGGTGCCGGCGCAGAACCACAGCACCCCGCCGACCAGCAGGCGCTTGCGCCCGAACCGATCGGCCAGGCGGCCCGCCGGGATCATGCCGATCGCGATGCCGAGCGCGGAGGACGCAGCCAGCATGCCGATCTGCGTCGGCGCCAGGTGCCAAAGCGCCTTGACCCCCGGCAGGATGATCGACAACGAGCCGATATCCAGCGCTTCGATGATAAGGGCACCGGCCGCGAGGATGACCAGGGTCCAGCTCGCGCGCGAGGTCGGGAGGCGTTGCAGCCGGGCAGCCAGTTGGGCAGCCCGTAGATCCGTTGCCATGATAGCGCTTCTCCCTCATGCCTCCGCATTGTGACCACGGAGGATTCCATTGATCAGGCTGTGCCGGCCACCTGCGCCGGTGCGAAACGTTCGACAATTGTGGTGAACCGCTCCACCGCCGCGCGGTCCACCGTCGGGATGTACCCCGCCGGCAACCGCACCGCGCCGTCGGCAAACGGCAGCCGGGGGGCGAACAGCGACGTTGCCAGCTTGAGATACCCGTTCATTTCGCCGGCATTGCGGATCGTGGTGCGGGCGGCCCAGGCTTCCATCCAGTTGCCGATATCGGTCGCGGTGCCGTCGCCCAGCACCGGTTCCATCCCGAGCGCACGGATCCGTTCCAACCCCTCGATCAGTCGGCTGATGCCGCCGAGTTTCTTCAGCTTCAGCTTGACGAAGCCCACACCCGGCACGCCGGCGGCGCGGTCGATATCCGACAGGCCATAGATCGACTCGTCGAGCATCACCGGCACGCGCGACACCGCCGCGACCGCCGTGTTCGCGACCCAGTCCGCCTTGTCGCAGGGCTGCTCGAACAGCTCGATTCCCTGCGGATCAAGCGCGGTGGCGAAGGCACGGCCCTCGGCAGTGCTGAACGCCTGGTTGGCATCGAGACGCAGGGTCGCCCGCCCCGCCACCGCCGCCTGGATCGCGGCCAGCCGGCGCAGGTCGGCGGCGACGTCGAAGCCGACTTTCACCTTCAAGGTGCGGAACCCGTCCGCCAGCAGGGCCTCCACCTCGTCGGGGATCCGCGCCAGATCCATGCTGTGCACCGGGGCGAGCAGCGGCACGACCAGGGGGCGATCCAGCCGCAGCGCCGGATGCGCGCCCAGGGTCTCCGCCGCGGCGAGGAGGATGGAGGTGGCATGCGGGTCGGCGGACGCGGCCGGGGTCAGCAGCGCGATCGCCTCCGCCGCGGTGCGCCCGAGCAACCGCGGCGCCATGCGGCGGCAGAACGCCCAGCCGGTCTCGGCGGTTTCGTGCCCGTAGCCGGCATGGATCTCCGCCTCCCCCCAGGCGCTCCGCCCGTCGCTGTCGCGCAGTTCGGCGACCAGCGGCTCGAAATGATGGAAGGTTCGCAGCGAAACCTTGTACGGCACCACCAGCGGCACCTTGAGCCGGCGCAGCGCGACTTCGGCAATCCTCGCCATCCCGCGATGCCTCAATACGGCCTGTCGCCGCACATCTGCGTGCGGTGCATGATCCGTTGGTAGCGATCGTCGAACTCGTCGCGCCGGTGCAGCGCGCAGCGATTGTCCCACATCACGACATCGCCCGCCTGCCAGACCTGGGTCCAGCAGAA
>DATLQW010000021.1:0-8003 GCA_035535035.1 Acetobacteraceae bacterium | reverse complement strand
GTATTGAGGTCCAGGGGCTCGGCCCCTGGCGGGGTTTGGGGCAGTGCCCCAACCTTACTTTGCTACATCGGTCAATGGTTCGGGGGCCGGGTATAACTCACCCCGCAGCACCAATCCCGCGAAGCGGGTTCGTGCTTGGGTGGCGAGCGGACCCAGGCGGCTGCCGGGCGCAGTCCGCTTCGCGCGCACAGCGGAGGTTCAGCGGATATCTCAACCCGCCCCGACAGCGGCCATAGCCTCTGCGATAAACCTTCGTTTCAGAGGGCTCAGCGCGGACCATGAAGGGAGCGTGGGCACGCCCATGAGCTAGCCCACGGCAATGTACGGAGGTGTGCTACGCGGTTATGTTCCGCCGCGCCGGGTTCAACCGCAAGAAACAGATGGCTATGTGGTGTGGGAGTCGGCATTGCGGATGCCTCGTCGACATCAGGATGGCAGACAACCATGACCACCGCGCTTGATGAGGCTTACAGGGCCGCGAATTCTTGGCTCGAGGGTTTGGATGATCGCCCGGTTGGGGCTACGGCGTCTCTTTGCGATCTGCGGCGCGATTTCGGAGGCGCTCTGCCGGAGCAGGGGAAGGCGGCGGAGGTCGTGATACGGGAACTAGCTGAAAAGGCAGCTTCCGGATTGCTCGGCAGCGCAGGCGGGCGGTTCTTCGCCTGGGTGATTGGAGGCGGCTTGCAGGCGGCGTTGGCCGCCGACTGGCTCGTCTCCACCTGGGACCAGAATGCGGCGCTTTTCGCTTGCAGTCCTGCGGCCGCAGTGATCGAGCAGACGGCCGGCGAATGGCTCAAGGAACTGCTCGACCTTCCGCGCCAAGCGTCTTTTGCCTTCACGACAGGTTGCCAGCTTGCGCATATGACCGGGCTCGCCGCAGCGCGCCACGCGCTCCTGAAGCGCACGGGCTGGGATGTCGAGGAGAACGGCCTTTGCGGCGCACCGAAAATCCGCATGCTCACCAGCGAGCAGAGGCACGGGTCAGTGGAGCGTGCCGTGCGCTATCTGGGGTTTGGGCGCAAAACGATCGAGCCACTCGAAACCGATGCCGACGGCAGGATAACGCCTGCGGTACTCCGCAACGCACTGGCACGCGGGGAAGGCCCTGTTCTGCTCGTGCTGAACGCCGCCGACCTCAACATCGGCGCCTGCGATCCGTTCCGGGAACTCATCCCGATAGCACACGAGGCGGAGGCCTGGGTGCATATCGACGGCGCGTTCGGCCTTTTCGCCCGGGCAAGCAGGGCCCATCGTCACCTGCTCGACGGCGTGGAGCTTGCCGATAGCTGGGCGACGGACGGGCACAAGTGGCTGAACGTCCCTTTCGACTGCGGAATTTCCATTGTCCGCGAGCGGGATGCGCATCGAGCCGCCATGACGCTGAGTGCCTCCTATATCATGCCGGAGACCTCGGCTCGCGACCAGATCGACTGGAACCCCGAATGGTCGCGTCGCGCGCGGGGCATCCCGGTCTATGCCGCACTCATGGAACTCGGCCGCGAAGGGGTCGAAGCCATGATCGACCGCAGTTGCGCCCAATGCCGTGCCATCGTTGAAGGAATCGGCGCGCTCGACGGTGCGCAAATTCTGGCAAAGCCAGCGCTCAACCAGGGCTTGTTGCGCTTCGTCCGGCCGGGTGGGTCCGAGGAAGCCAATGACGGATTTACGGACGAGATCATCGCCAAGATCAACGCCACGGGCGAGGCTTTCTTTTCCGGCACGACTTGGCGCGGTCGGCGCGCCATGCGGGTCAGTGTCGTCAATTGGCGGACGAACGAACGGGACGTGAAGCGCGCGATCGGAGCGGCCGCCTCAGTGCTCGCCCGCGAAATAGCGGTTGATGACTGGGTGATCTAGTGGGTGCAATGAGAGCCGAGCTAGACCGAAAGCCGCCTGTCCATTCTCGGCCAATTCCGGTCGTCTGTGTGCTTCCCGTCAGGGTCCGCTCCGGGTCGAGCGGTGACGTTCAAACTGACCCACCACGAAATTCCTTGACTCCGGCCGCATTTCATGTTCTTGTTCTGTTCATGCCGAGCCCGCCACAAGCCGCCGCCCAAACCAACCTCCCCGAACCCCACCAGGATCGGGCGGCCGCCGGCGCGGACGCACCCAGCCGCACCGGGCGCCTCCTCGGCCTCGTCCGCAAGCTCATCGACTGCGGCAAGGAACTCGCCAGCACGCTGCAACAGCGCACCGCCGCCACCAATCTCGCCACCATCACACGAAACTTCGGCACCTTCGATATCGCGTCGATCGTCGCGCACATCACCCGCGCCCTGCATCGCGCCGCCGCGCTCGAAATCAGGCTCCTCAGCCGCGTCGCCCGCGGGGATGACGGACCTGCCCTCGCCAGCGCCCCGGCGCATCGCCACCCGCGCGCCGCCCAACCTGCAGCGCAGCGCGCCAGCGGTGCCGAGTCTGGTCTCGCTCACCTGCCCACGCCTCGGGACATCGCGGCCGACGTGCGCCGCCGCCCGGTCGGCGCCGTCATCGCCGATATCTGCCGCGATCTCGGCATCGTCCCAAGCGACCCGTTGTGGCGGGAATTGTCCCTGGCCATCATCGAGAACGGCGGCAACCTCGTCACCCTGTTCGTGGACGCCTCCAAACGGGTTGCTCGTGCCGTCGCCGATCCGTCCTTCGTCGCGCCCCCCGGCGTCACGCCCCCCGGGTGGCCGGCACCGTGCCTGCCGTCGCCTGCGGCTTCCGGCGCCGGCCCGCCCTGAACATGCGGCCCGGACGATCGAGGCGTGATGCACGGGGCCAGCCCACGGTCGGCCCCGCCGTCTTGATTCGGCCTGCCGGCGCTGCGCGACCGACCCACCTCTCCCACCGAAGGCGGGAGAGGTGTATACCGCGATGTCATGGAACCCGAGCTCATCCCCTACTCCCCAATCCTCCACCGCCCGCCCCTGCGCTGGCCGAACGGCGCGCGCGTCGCCTTGTGGATCGTGCCGAACATCGAGCACTACGAGTACCTGCCGAAATTCGTGCGCACCCGCGATCCGTGGCCGCGCTCGCCGCACCCGGACGTGCTGGGCTACGCCGCGCGCGACTACGGCAACCGTGTCGGGCTGTGGCGGCTGTTCCAGCTCACCGACGAGTTCCGCATCCGCTGCACCGTCAGCCTGAACATGTCGGTGATCCAGCACTACCCCGCCATCCTGGAAGCGATGGAGCAGCGCGGCTGGGAGTACATGTCGCACGGCATCTACAACACCCGCTACCACTGGGATTTCTCGGAAGCCGAGGAGCGCGCGGCCATGCTGGAAAGCCGCGCGATCCACCATGCGCTGACCGGGCGCGAGCAACGCGGCTGGTTCAGCCCGGCGATCACCAACACGCTGCGCACGTTCGACCTCGCCGCGGAGTGCGGCTACGACTACACCGCCGACCTGTATCACGACGACCAGCCGTTCCCGCTGCGGGTGACGCGGGGAAAACTGCTGTCGATGCCGTATTCGGTGGACCTGAACGACGTGATCCTGCACCGGCGCGGCGAGGAGGTCGGCGATTTCGTCCAGCAGATTCGCGACTGGTTCGACACCGTCTATGAGGAAGGCGCCGAACAGGGCCGGGTGATGTGCATCGCGCTGCACCCGTACTGGGTCGGCCAGCCGCACCGCATCCGGGTGTTTCGCGCGGCGCTGGAATACATCCTGTCGCATCCTGGCGTTTGGGTGACCACCGGCGCCGAGATCGCCGACTGGTACAACGCCCAGCATTTGCCGGCGATCGAGGCGCATCTCGCGGCACGGGAGGCGGCGAATGGCTGAGTTCGTCCCGGCGAAGACTCCGCCCACCGACGAAATGCGCGCGTCCGGCATGGACCACGCGCATTACAAGTTCCGCACCCTGCCGGACGCGCCGCGCTTCGCTTGGCCGGGCGGCGCGCGCATCGCCGTCACCGTGACGCTGATGCTGGACTATTGGGAGCTGGAACCGCCGATCGGTGCCAGCGCCGACCCTCGGATCGTGTCGCCGCTTGGGAAATTCTCGCCCGACTGGCTGACCTGGAGCCAGCGCGAATACGGCGCCCGGGTCGGCATCTTCCGGGTGCTGGACGTGCTCGACCGGTTCGGCGTGACGCCGAGCGTGGCGCTGGGGTCGGCCGCGGCGCTGCGCTACCCGGAGCTGGTGGACGAGTTGATGCGCCGCAACGCCTGCTTCATGGCGCATGGCAGCCACGCGACCCGGCGCATCACCAGCCGGATGACCGAGGCCGAGGAGCGCGCGTGCATCGCCGCGGCGCGCGACGCCGTGGCGGCGGCGACCGGCGAGGCGCCGCCGGGCTGGTGCGGCCAGGATTTCAACGAATCAGCGCGCACCCCGGCGCTGTTGGCCGAAGCCGGCTTCTCCTACACCACCGACTGGGCGAACGACGACCGTCCCTATCTGCTCGGGCCGTATGACGGGGGGCACCTGCTGGCGCTGCCGCCGCAGCCGGAGTGGAACGACCTGGAATGCATGTGGCTGCGCCGGGTGAGCGCGCCGGTATGGGCCGACGGAATCGCCGAGGCGTTCGCCGTGCTGCACGAGGAGGGCGGCGGGACGTTCAACCTGACGCTGCATCCGTGGATCGCCGGCCAGGCGCACCGTATCCGCTGGCTGCGCGACGCGGTGGGCCGGGTGCTGGGCAAGCCGGCGGTGTGGCGCACGACGACGGGCGAACTGGCGCGGGTGGCACGGGAGCAGATTGACCGGACGGGAGAAAACTCGCCGAACGGTTGAACCACTTGCCGCGACCTGCGGAATCAACAGTTTCCCGAGGACGATGGCGGTGAGCGCCAAATCGACCCCCACCACCCACTTGAGCAGACCCAGGTCGGATTCGATCCTGTCGCCCGGTCCGTCGGTCTGGTATCAGAATTCGATCCGCCAGCGGCGCTCCTCCGCCGCGTCCAGCACGGCGTCAAGCGCCAGGCTCGGCAGGCGGCGCAGCAGCCCGCGGCGGCGCGGTGCGAATCGGCGTGCCACGGCGCGTTCGCCGCCCAGCGCGCGCACCAGTGAATCGATATCGTTCAGTCCGTCGATCAGTCCGACCTGCAACGCTCGCTCGCCCAGCATGAAGCTGCCGTCGAACACTGCCGCCTCGTCGCCCTTCAGGCGGTCGCCACGCCGCGCGCGCACCCAGTCCTTGAACCGCACATGCAGTGCATCCAGCAGGTCCTGCACGAACGCCACGTCCTCCGGGTGCTCCGGGCTGAACGGATCGAGCCGCGCCTTGTTGGCGCCGGCGGTGTAGAGCCGCCGCTCCACGCCGACGCGCGCCAGAAGGCCGGGAAAGCCGAAGCCGCCGCCGCGTACGCCGATGGACCCGACGATGCTCATCGGGTTGGCGTGGATCTCGTCCGCGGCGCAGGCGAGCCAATAGCCGCCCGAGGCGCCGACTTCGCGAATCACCGCCAGCACGCGCACCTTGTATTGCTCCGCGCGACGGCGAATGAGCGCGGCGATCAGATCGGACTGCACCGGCGAACCGCCGGGGCTCTCGATGTCGAGCAGCACCGGCCGGCGACGCGCCGTGCGAAACGCGCGATCGATCAACGGCGCGGCGACCGAGGCCGAGAGCATGCCGGCGCGCGGGGCGATCAGCCCATGCAGCTCCACCACGTTGATACGCGGGCGGCGCCAGAAGAGGATACGGGCGAACATATTTTCTCCAGCCTTGACTGCGTCATGCCGCAGCCTGCGCTTTTCGTCATGGCCGGGTTTGATCACCGGGTCCAGCCCGGGGACCGCCAAGACGGTGTGGAACAATGCCGGCGCACAGGTTATCGCGGCCGAGGGATTTCGTCATGCGACGGCGGCGGCAGGTCCCGACGGGCGCCGCGGCCGTTCGCAACGTGGATGCAAAGTGAATCTCTCCTGCGCGCGGCGCCGGAGAGGTTATCGAAGGCGCAGCTCGGCCGCGTCCTCCAGAGGCAGTGGCACGTGCGTCGCTGCCACCACGATTCCGCCGCGCGCGCGATGCGCCCGCAGCACCGTGCCCACCTGCGCCAGCGACGCCACGTCCAGCCCCACGGTCGGCTCGTCCAGCAGCCACAGCGGCGCGGCGCTCAATCCCAGCCGGGCGAGCGCGAGGCGCCGCTTCTGTCCGGCCGACAGGAACCGCGCCGGCACGTCGGCCAGGTCCGCCAGGCCGAGCGCCTGCAGTGCGTCGCCCACCGCGCCGCTGCCCATCCGGGCGGCAAACCGCATGTTCTCTGCTACCGTCAGGCCGGGCTTCACCGCGTCGAGATGCCCGAGATAGGTCACCCGCGCGGCATGCGACGGCAGGTCGGCCAGCGCGTCCTCGCCGTCCCACAGCAGCCGGCCGGCGATCGGCGGCACCAATCCGGCCAACAGCCGCAGCAGCGTGGATTTCCCCGAGCCGTTGGCGCCGGTCAGCACCAGCGCGCCGCCGGCGGCCACGGTGAAATCCAGGTCGCGGAACACCAGGCGCTCGCCGCGGAAGGCCGCCAGTCCCTCGGCTTGCAGCACGCCTCCCCCCGATCCATGAGCCGGCCACTCTGGCACCCGATGGACGATCCCCGGCCGGTGTGGTTAAAGCCCGGCCATCGGGACCATCGCACAGGCGGCCCGTGCCCTGTATCATGTCGCCGCACCGCACAACAAAGAGGCGTCCTGCGACCCAGGACGGACGCAACCATGACCGCCACCGGACAGGACACATTGAAGACCCGCCGCACCCTGTCGGTGGACGGCAAGAACTACGACTACTACTCGCTGCCGGAAGCGGCGAAGACGCTGGGCGACATTTCCCGCCTGCCGGTCAGTCTGAAAATCCTGCTGGAGAATGTCCTCCGGTTCGAGAACGGCGGCAGCTACAAGGTGGACGACGCCAAGGCGATCGCCGGCTGGCTGGCGGCGGCGCACTCCGAAATGGAGGTGCCATTCAAGCCCGCCCGCATCCTGATGCAGGATTTTACCGGTGTGCCCGCGGTGGTCGATCTGGCGGCGATGCGCGACGGCATCACCCGGCTCGGCGGCAACCCGGAGAAGGTGAACCCGCTGGTGCCGGTCGATCTGGTGATCGACCATTCCGTCATGGTCGATGCCTTCGGCACGGCGGATGCGCTGAAGAAGAACGTCGAGATCGAGTTCGACCGCAACGGCGAGCGCTACACGTTCCTGCGCTGGGGCCAGTCGGCGTTCGACAGTTTCCGCGTCGTGCCGCCCGGCACCGGCATCTGCCACCAGGTCAACCTGGAGTATCTGGCGCAGGCGGTGTGGACGGCCGAAGTTGACGGCACCACCTTCGCCTATCCCGACACGCTGTTCGGCACCGACAGCCACACCACGATGGTCAACGGGCTGGGCGTGCTCGGCTGGGGTGTCGGCGGGATCGAGGCGGAGGCGGCGATGCTCGGCCAGCCGATCGCCATGCTGATCCCCGACGTGATCGGCGTCCGCCTGACCGGCAAGCTGCCGGAGGGTGCGACCGCGACCGACCTCGTGCTCACCATCACGCAGATGCTGCGCAGGAAGGGCGTGGTCGGGAAATTCGTCGAATTCTTCGGTCCCGGCCTGAGCGATCTGCCGCTCGCCGATCGCGCCACCGTCGCCAACATGGCACCCGAATACGGCGCGACCTGCGGCTTCTTCCCGGTCGATCGCGTGACCCTCGACTACATGCACCTGTCGGGCCGCGACACGCACCGCATCGCGCTGGTCGAAGCCTATTGCCGCGAGCAGGGCATGTGGCGCGACGCCAACACGCCCGATCCGGTGTTCACGGATACGCTGGAACTCGATCTGTCCACCGTGCAGCCGAGTGTTGCGGGACCGAAGCGGCCGCAGGACCGCGTGCTGCTGAAGGAGGCGTCGGCGGCGTTCAAGGCCGAACTGACGAAGAGCCTCGGCGTGCCCGCGAACGATGTCGGCACGCGCGTAAAGGTTGCCGGCAAGAACTACGAGATCGGCCACGGCGACGTGGTGATCGCGGCGATCACCAGTTGCACCAACACGTCCAACCCGTCGGTGCTGGTCGCCGCCGGCCT
>DATLQW010000020.1:0-19641 GCA_035535035.1 Acetobacteraceae bacterium | reverse complement strand
CAACATGGCAACAGTCCGGCATATGGTGATGAACCTGCTGCGTGCGACCAAACCAGGCAAGAGCCTCAAGGTCCGCCGCAAACTGGCGGGATGGGACCCAGACTACCTCCACGCCGTCCTGCAAGGCACGGCCTGACTTTTTCGAGCGATTCCCCTGGGACCTGTGCCCTCCCATCCACCGAACGAAAACGGATGGATTGCAAAGGCTCCGCCTTTGCTGGGGGGTGCAGGGGGGCAAAGCCCCCCTGGTGGGTCCCAGGGAAGCACCCCTGTCCTTGCCTTCGCTTCGCACGGCCGCCGCGCGTCACTCCGGCGGTTCGAACCCCATCGCCGCGCCGTTCATGCAATAACGTTCGCCGGTCGGGCGCGGGCCGTCCGGGAACACGTGGCCCAGATGCCCGCCGCAACGGCTGCAATGCACCTCGGTGCGGGTCATGAACAGGCTGCGGTCCTCGGTGGTGTCCACCGCGCCTTCCAGCGGCGCGTAGAAGCTGGGCCAGCCGGTGCCGCTCTCGAATTTCGTGCCCGATGCGAACAGCTTCTGCCCGCAGCCGGCGCAGACGAACACGCCGTCGCGCTTCTCCTGGTTCAGCGGGCTGGTGCCGGCGCGCTCCGTGCCGTGCTTGCGCAACACGGCGAACTGCGCCGGAGTCAGCTTCTGCCGCCATTCCTCCTCGCTATGCCGCACCGGGTAGTTGGTTTCGGGCTCCGCATGGCCGCCGAATAACCGCTTCATGCCCCATCTCTCCTCGATCCGTCAGTGACCGGCCCATTCTAACCACGGTTTGCACCCGGGCGACACGCACCGGCGACGGCACCCTTGCCCGAAACCGCGGCAGACGCCTTGATACGCAACGGGCAGGCAGGCAGGGAGCCGGGAATGAGCACTCGTTTTGCAGGGCGCGCGGCTATCGTCACCGGCGGCGTGTCGGGGATCGGTGAGGGCATCGCCCGACGCCTGGCGGCGGAAGGGGCGCGCGTGAGCCTGTGGGATCGCGACGCGGCGGCGCTGGCCGCGGCCGAGGCGCCGCACAAGGTCATCTTGGACGTCACCGATCCGGCCGCCGTGCAACGCGCCGCTGAAGCGACGGCGGCGGCGCTCGGCACGATCGACATCCTGGTGACCTCGGCCGGCATCACCGGGCCAAATCATCCGACCTGGGAATACCCCGTCGCCGCGTGGGACCGGGTGATCGACGTCAACCTGAAGGGCGTCTTCTACTGCGATCGCGCGGTGGTGCCGTTCATGCAGCGCGGCGGCTATGGCCGCATCGTCAACATCGCCTCGATCGCCGGCAAGGAGGGGAACCCGAACGCCTCGGCCTATTCCGCGTCGAAGGCGGGGGTGATCGCGTTGACCAAGGCGCTCGGCAAGGAACTCGCCACCACTGAAATCCGCGTCAACTGCGTCACCCCGGCGGCGGTCAAGACGCCGCTGTTCTCCCAGATGACGCAGCAGCAGATCGACTGGATGCTGTCGAAAATTCCCATCGGCCGATTCGGCGGCATCGACGAAGTCGCTGCGCTGGTCTGCTGGCTTGCCAGCGAGGAGTGCAGTTTCTCCACCGGGGCGGCATTCGACATCTCCGGCGGCCGGGCAACGTATTGAACGGAGAACGAGCCATGGATGCCGAGACCCTTGCGTTCACGCCGGCGGTCGCCGTCGCCGAGCTGATCCGTACCAAACAACTCTCCCCGGTCGAGTATCTGCAAGCGTTGCTCGACCGGATCGGTCGCCTGGAGCCGCGAGTAAATGCCTTCGCGCATCTCGATGCCGGTCCGGCGATGGACGCAGCAAAGCGTGCGGAAGCGGCGCTGCTGCGTGGCGAGCGCATCGGCCCGCTGCACGGGATCCCCGTCACCATCAAGGACCTGGCGATCACCAGGGATATGCCGACGCAGCACGGCAGCAAGATCTACGCCGGACACCAGCCCACCGAGGACACGCCGTTCGTGCCGCGGCTGCGGGACGCAGGCGCGATCATCCTCGGCAAGACCACCACGTCGGAATTCGGCTGGACCGGCGTGTCGCGCAGTCCGCTGACCGACATCACGCACAATCCCTGGAAGCACGGCTATAACGCCGGCGCCTCGTCGGCCGGCGCGGGTGCGGCGGCCGCTGCCGGGTTCGGTCCGCTGCATCAGGGCAGCGACGGCGCCGGTTCCATCCGCATGCCGTCGCATTTCTGCGGCGTGTTCGGGTTGAAGCCGAGTTTCGGCCGCGTACCGGCCTATCCCGTGGCGACCGGCGATTTCACCTCGCATGTCGGGCCGCTGACGCGCACGGTGGCGGACAGCGCGTTGCTGCTGGAAGCGATGGCGGGACCGCACATGCTCGACTTCACGTCGCTGGAAGCCGGGCCGGCGCATTACCTGTTGCGGCTGCACGAGGGCATCAAGGGCAGGCGCGTCGCCTACAGTCCCGATCTCGGTCATGCGCGGGTCGATCCGGACGTTGCGGCGCTGGTGCGGGCGGCGGCGCGGCGCTTCACCGAACTTGGCGCGCATGTGGAGGAGGTGCCGACGCCCTGGGCCGCGCAGGGACCGGAGATGATCCGCTTCTTCTGGGCCGCGCACATGACCCGCCTCGCGCCGCACCTCGCCAAGTGGGAAGCACAGATGGACCCCGGCCTGGTGGCCTGCATCAAGGCAGCGCAGAACTACTCGGTGGCCGACTATCAAGCGATGCGCGAGCGCAAGATGGCCTATGTCGCCGCGATCCATCGCTGGTTCGAGGACTGGGACTTCCTGCTGACGCCATCGGTTTCCGTCGCCGCGTTCCCGGCCACGCAATTGATGCCGGCGCACTGGCCGCCGCACGACTGGGACTGGGTCAGTTGGGCGGAGTTTTCCTACCCGTTCAACATGTCGTGGAACCCGGCCGCCAGCGTGCCGTGTGGCTTCACCGCGGAGGGCCTGCCGGTGGGTTTGCAGATCGTCGGCCGGCGGTTTGACGATCTGGGCGTGCTGCAGGCGTCGGCAGCCTACGAGCAAGTGCAGCCCTGGGCGGACAAACGGCCGAAGCTCGGGTGAGGCGATGCCGGATTGCACCAGGTGACGAGCACGCTCCTGCCCGGATTTCCGGCGGTGTGCTCCATGGTCAATCCGATCGGCGTCACCTGCCTCTACCGCGAGGTCACCCTGCACCGGGCCTCGGCGCGGGTGACATCGTGCGGGTTCCGCTGACCCTTCCGTTCACTGGCGGACCAGCAACGATCTCGGTCGCCGTGGCGCAGGGTTCCGGCCATCCACCGCCACCGGCGCGGCGCGCTTGATGCATCCTCGGCATGACCGGGGCGACGGTGGCCCTGGCGGGAGTGATCTGGATCACCTACCGTTCAACCGATCGCATCTCGCGCCTGATGGAGCCGCGCGGCAGCCGGACCGTCCCCCGGCTCTCCGCCATTCTGCTGCTCCGTGTCGGCGCGCGGATTCTGATCACCGAGGTGGAGGACGTGCTGGCGCCGCTGCTGGCCCAGCGGCGATCCGCCCCGGCGGGCCTGCAACGAAGGAAGGAAACACGACATGGCGTTCTCGATGTTCGATGCCTGCGTGCCGGTGTGCGCGCAAATGCTCAGCGGCCTTGCGGGAGTGATCGACAAGGCGGCGGCGCAGGCCGCGGCGAAGAAGTTCGACGAGGCGGTGCTGCTGGGCGACCGGCTGTATCCGGACATGTTCACGCTGGCCCGGCAGATTCGCCAGGCCACCGATTTTGCCCGCAGCGCGCCGGGGCGGCTGGCCGACGTCGCGTTGCCGGAATTCCCGGCCACCGACGACACCAGCTTCGCCGCCGCCAAGGAGCGCATTGAAAAGTCGCTGACTTTTGTGAAGGATTTTGCCCCCGCGCAGATCGAGGGCACCGAAGGCCGGGACATAACCTGGATGGCCGGACAGCGGCAGATGTCCTTCAAGGGGCGGGCGTATCTGCTGCATTTCTGTCTGCCCAACCTGTTCTTCCACACCACCACCGCGTACAACATCCTGCGCCACCGCGGGATCGAGATCGGCAAGCGCGACTTTCTGGGGACGTTCTGACCCGGCGGCAGGGCGACGCGTCGCTGCGGCTCGTGCCGGTGCGGGCCGGTGCGGGCCGCGGCGACCCATCGGGCGGCGCGCGGCGTCGTGGAACGCAGGAGCCTCGCCGTGGAAGACAGTATCTGATCGCGTCGCCGGGCTGCGCCGGGAAACCGGCGCTCGAAGCCGCGCGGCGTGGTCATCACCCACGCAAACCGGCGACAAACGCGCAGAGACCCGCGAGTGCCGGTCTATGAGCCATCTCAACTACCTGCCGCTCACGCCGCCGTTTTTCTCGGTTTTGGTGGCGGCGTTCGTCGTGCTCGTCGCCGTCGCCGAAATCGGCGCGCTGCGCTATGCCTATGTGCGGCTGGGCGTCAACTCCCGAGCCGTCCTGTTCCTGCTGCTCGCCTCGCTGCTTGGCAGCTATATCAATATTCCGGTTGCCCAATTGCCGGAACGACAGATCATGTCGGGCCACGTGATCGTATTCTACGGCATGCGCTACATCGTTCCGGCGGTCAGGCAATGGCCGGGCACGGTGATCGCCGTCAACGTCGGCGGAGCGATCGTTCCCACTCTGCTCTCGCTCTATCTGCTCGCCCGCTACCGCCTCTGGTGGCGCGGCCTGCTGGCCGTCGCCGCCGAGACGGCGCTGTGCCACTACCTGGCGCGTCCCATCCCGGGCCTTGGCATTGCCATTCCTGTCTTCGTGCCACCCGTCTCAGCGGCGATCCTCGCGCTGGTGCTGTCGCCGCGGCACGCCGCGCCGCTGGCTTACGTCGGCGGCAGCCTTGGCACGCTGATCGGGGCAGATCTGCTCAATCTCGGGAAAGTCCAGGGCCTGGGCGCGCCGGTCGCCTCGATCGGCGGTGCCGGGACCTTCGACGGAATTTTCCTGACCGGCGTGCTGGCCGTGCTCGTCGCAACCCTTGCCGGCCCACCGGACTCCCGCAGGCGCAGGTCCGGATCTCGCAGGGGGTCGGTGCCTCCCTGGCCAGCCTGAAGCATCCGCCCGGCGCGTCCCACCCGGTTCTCCGCCGGCTCGGCCACCGCCGCCGGATCGGCCAGCGCGGGAGGGCGCCCGGCAGTCGGATTCGTGCGCGGCAGGCTCCGGCCGCATCGGAACGCTTCGTCCTTCCGGTCGAGCAATGTCCGGCATGGGCCTGCTGCCCGTTGGCTGGCTGCTGCCCGCCGCTTTACCGGCCGGCATCGCCCGGCACGCAGATCGCGCCGGCCCGGATCTCAACCATGACGGGTTCCAGCCGGTCACCGCGGCACGGCCCCCGGATGCACACCCCGTCGGCGATCTGGAACTCGGCGCCATGCGTGGCGCAGACGATGCGTTTGCCATCGGCCGACAGGAAGCGATCCGGCGTCCAGTCCAGCGGCGTGCCGATATGCGGGCAGGAGTTGACATAGACGAACACCGCGTCGCCCTGGCGCACCGCTAGCAGGCCGGTGAAGCCGCCCGGCGCCGGGCCGAATCCCTTCGCGCCGCCGTCCGGAATGTCCTCCACGCGGCAGAGCACCCGGGGTGCGTCCGGCGCGCGGAGGTTCGCTCCGGGGGTCAACGCTGCCATCCGCCCATCCGGCAAATCCGGTCCCAATGCGGCGGCGACACCGGCAGCACGGAGAGCCGCGATTGGCGCACAAGGGCCAGGTCCGCGAGTTGCGGATCGGCCTTGATCGCCGCCAGCGTTACCGGCCGCGGCATCGGGCCCACGGCGCGCATGTCAACGGAGACCCAGTCACCGGCTTCCGCGGTCGGATCGGGATAAGCCTCGTGCGCCACCTCGACCACGCCGACGACCTCCTTGCCGACGTTGGAGTGGTAGAAGAACGCAAGGTCGCCGCGCCGCATCGCCTTCAGGTTGAGCTTGGCCGCGTGGTTGCGCACGCCGGTCCAGGGTTCGACGCCGTTGGCCACCTGCTGGTCCCAGGAGAAGGCGTCGGGTTCGGACTTCACCAGCCAATATTGGGTCATGGGCGTGCGTCTCCCCCTCCCGCAAGGGGAGCGGGAGTCAGAGGAGCCGATTGACCTGGCTCAATGCAACCTCGCTGGTCAGCGGCGATAATGGCAGCCAGCATGAATTTTCCTCCAGGGTACTCCCGGGGGCCGGGAACAGTCCTAACACTAGGGCAATGCCGTCCGGCTTCAAACCGCGGCGGCGATGCGATAGGTTGATCGAGTGGACGCGCGTTCCGTTGTAGCTTCTCCGCCGGGAGCAGGACGCTCCTTGCACCGCTTTGCCAACCCGGGGCAGTTCCTGCGCCTGTCGGGGGCGGTGCTGCCATGGGTGTCGGCCGGCGCCCTGGTGCTGACCGCGATCGGCTTGGTCTGGGGCCTGTTCTTCGCACCCGCCGACTGGCAGCAGGGCGACGCGGTGCGCATCATGTATATCCATGTGCCGGCTGCGTGGCTGGCTTCCGCCGGCTACATGGCCCTCGCGGTGTGTTCGGCGCTGTCGCTGGTCTGGCGGCATCCGCTGGCCGATCTCGCGGCGGTGGAGATCGGGCCGGTGGGGGCGGGCTTCACCGCGATGTGCCTCGCCACCGGCAGCCTGTGGGGCAAGCCGACATGGGGCGCGTGGTGGGTTTGGGACGCCCGGCTGACCTCGGTGCTGGTGCTTTTCTTCCTGTATCTCGGCCATATCGCCTTGGTGCGGGCATTCGACGACCCGGTGCGGGGCTATCGTGCCGGCGCCATCCTGGCGCTGGTCGGCGTGGTCAACCTGCCGATCATCAAGTTCAGCGTCGATTGGTGGAACACGTTGCACCAGCCGGACACCATTACGCTGACCGGCGCGCCGAGCATGTATATCGCCATGCTGTGGCCGCTGGCGTTCTCGACCCTGGGGTATTCGCTGGCGTTCGCCGCCATCGTGCTGGCGCGCACCCGGGCCGCAGTGATGGAGCGGCGCATTCGCGGCCTGCTGATGGCCCGCGCCGCCTCGCAGGAGCCGGCGCCATGACCAACCTGCCTTACGTCGCCGCGTCGTACGCGCTTGGCGTTCTGATTCCGGCGGGCTTCGCGCTTGCCGCCTTCCTGCGGGTAGGGGCAGCCCGCCGCCGGCTGGCAGCCATCGACCCGCGTGCCCGCCCGGGGGCAGGTCCGCGCCTCAGGCGTGGAGGCGTCCGATGATGACCCGCAAGCGCCGCCGCCTGTGGCTCCTGGTCGCCTGCGGAATCGGATTCAGCTCCGCCACCGCGCTGACCTTGTCGGCGCTCAGCAGCAGCCTGGTGTTCTTCGTCTCGCCGTCCGACCTGGCGAAGCAGCCGGACAATGGTCGCAGCGTCCGCCTGGGCGGGCTGGTGAAAGAAGGCAGCGTTCACCGCAAGACTGTGGACGGCCATCCGATTGCGACGTTCGGGGTCACCGACGGCAATGCCACGGTGAAGGTCAATTACAGCGGCATCCTGCCGGACCTGTTCCGCGAGGGTCAGGGAGTGGTCGTGCTCGGCACATTGCAGCCGGGCGGCACGTTCCGCGCCTCCGAGGTGCTCGCCAAGCATGACGCGAACTACATGCCGAAGGAGGTCGCCGACGCGCTGAAGAAGTCCGGGCACTGGGACCCGGCGGCCGGCCCGCCGCCGCCCGCCTCGACATGGGACACGCTGGTCGTCAAGCGCTCCGGCGGATGACCGCCCTGCTGCCGCGGCGCGCCGTGCTGCTGGCGCCGGCCGGCATTGCCGTGCTAGGCGGGGTTGCCTTGCTGGCGTTGCGTGAACGCTGGCGCGCGCCGGTCTGGCAGATGTTGGGCGAGTCCAATGCGCTGCTGGGCCGGAAGCTGCCGGCATTCGTGCTGCCCGGGCTGGCGACCGGGCCGGGCTTCGCCAGCGCGGATGTCGCGGCCGCCGGCCGGCCGGTGCTGATCAATTTCTTCGCCTCGTGGTGCGTGCCCTGCCGGTTGGAAATGCCGGTGCTGCGATCGCTGGAGCAGAGCGGCCTGCCGATCTGGGGCATCGCCTATCGCGATCATCCCGACGACGCGGCCGGGTTCCTGCGGCGGTTTGACGATCCCTACCAGAGAGTCGGTTCCGACGAAAGCGGCGCGGCTGGGCGGGCTTTCGGCCTGTACGGCGTGCCCGGCAGCTTCCTGGTAGATCGCGGCGGCGTCGTGCGCTGGTCCTGGGCCGGGGCGCTGAGCGGCGACGTCGTCAGGCAGGATCTGGACCCGCTGCTGCACTTGTAGCGGACAGGTTCCCCGCGCAGCGCGCTGAGCGTGCGGCGCGAAGCAAAAGAAATGCAGCCATGGATGCACGCAGATTGGCAAGCGCCGGGAATCACCTGATGCCGTCTGCGTGTCACGCCGGAGCCCGGCAGGACGCGCACTGCATCTTCGTGCACCTGTGGCAAAGAACCGTTGCTTCGATCGGGCGTCGCGGAACCGCAAAAGCAGCGAAGCCCCGATGCCGTCCCGCCCGGCGAGCGGCGGCTCATCAGGCGGAGCTTGCCCGGCCACCGCTGCGCGCCTCGCAATGCCGGGGGCACGCGGACAGGTTACGCGGCGTCTTGAATCAGCCCTTCCACCCCGTCATCGGCCATACCAGCTTCGCGTTGCCCGGCGCCTCCGGCCAGACCGTGGCGTAGTCCTTGCCTTGCAACTGCGTCAGGTACGTCCCGCTCAGCACATTCTGTCCGGTGGCGTCGAATTTCACCCCGCGATAGCCGATGAACACCGCGCTCCGCGGCCAGTCGGTGGCGCGCAGTGCGGCCTGGATCATCTTCGGATCGGCCGCGCCGGCGCGGTTGATCGCGTCGGCCAGCACGAAGAACGCCTGCATGGTGCGGCCGCTGACGTCGTCGATCTCGTGGCCGCTTTTTGCCTGGTAGATCTGGTTCACGTCGTACGACAGCGAGCCGGGCGGACCCTTGCTCCAGACGCTGCGGTTCATCAAGCCTTGCGAGATCGGCCCGACCGCCGGCAGGAAGGACGGATCGGAGAAGCCGGCCGAATCGCCGATGATCATGGTCGGCAGGTAGGCGAGCGACTGCATCGTGCGCATGAACAGGATGGCGTCCGAGGCGTAGCTGACGAACAGCGCGACCGACGGATTCTTTGCCTTCAATTGCAGCACCTGGGCCGACACGTCGGTGCCGTTGGCGCTGTATGGAATGCGGATCGCCACCGGAAGGCCGGTCTTCTTCGCTTCCGCCTCGATCGCGTCGCCGACCGAGGAGCCGTAATCGGTGTTCTCGTTGACGATGGCGATGGTGCTGACCGGCTTGCCCGACTGCTGCATCGCCTTGAGGAAGCGCATGTAGCTGTCGGCGAAGTTCTGTGCGATCGGGGTGACGCGGAAGGTGTATTTGAAGCCGCGTCCGGTGATGTTGCCGGCGACCGAGTCGCCCACCACGAAGGGTACGCCGTAACGTTCCGCCACCGCCGTCGCGGTCATCGCGGTGGAGGACTGGTAGGAACCGAGCAAGGCGACGACCTTGTTGTCGGTGATCAGGCGCTGCGCGAGGCTTTGCGCGACCGAGGGATCACCGCGGTGATCGACGTAGATCGGCTCGATCTTCGCGCCACCGAGATTTGGCAGGCCGGGACTGGTGCCGATCGGCATGGCCTTCAGTTCGGGGTGGCCGGCGTTGACGATCTCGGCGCCGATTTCGACCGCCTGCTTGCCCTCCTGCCCCGAGGCGGCTGAATTGCCGGTCAACGGGAACAGCACGCCGATCTTCACCGGCGCGGCAGCGCGCGCCCCTGTGGCGGCGATGATGGCGGGCGTGGCCAGCAACAGCGTGCGGCGGCGGATCATGCGGGTCTCCCGGGCTCGTTGCCCGACACATAGCCCGCCCGCAGATCGGCGTGCAACGACGCGGGGTCGCGTGCCGTCGGGTCACCGTGGCCGCCACCGCCGGGGGTCGCGAGCAATACGGTGTCGCCGTGCCGGAGAATATATTGCCGCTTCGGGTCCACCGCTGCGCCGTTGATGCGCAGCATGCCGGGCGCGCCGGCCGCGCCGCCATGGATGCCGAAGGCGGGGAAGATCGTGCGCTCGGCCAGGAAGGACATGGCGATCGGCGTGACGGAGCGGCTTTCGATGAGGATCTCCTGTCCCAGGCCGCCGCGATGCGTGCCGGGTCCACCGCTGTCGGCGCGCAGCCGCTTGTGGCGGAAGCGCAGCGGCGCGATGTGTTCGCTGATCTCGATCGACGTGGAGGAAACGTTGGATGGCCACGACAGGCAGGTGGGTCCATCGCCGCAGAACGTCGCGCCCATGCCGCCGTTGAAGAAGAACATGTTGGCGTAGGGTTTGCGCGTTTCGCCGGGCGTGGTTTCGCGCACGCCGGACTGGTTCATGCCCCACATCGGCGAGCCGCACGCCGCCATGACGCGCTCCGGCACGACCTGCCCGAGGCAGCCGAACACCAGCATCGGCAAATAGTGGCCGATCAGCATGCGCGATCCGCCCGAGGCGGGGAATTGCGGATGCACGATGCAGCCTTCCGGCGCGCGGATGCGGATCGGGCGAAAGGCGCCCTCGTTGTTCGGCAGATTGGGGCTGGTGCAGACCTTCACCCCATACACCGACATCGCGTAGGTGTAGCACATGGCGCAGTTGATCGCGCGGTCCACTTGCGGATCGGTGCCGGCGTAGTCGATGTCGATCGTGTCGCCGTCCACGGTCAGCGCCATGCGGAGGGTGATTGGATTGTCCGGTAGCCCGTCGGTTTGCAGTTCGCTGCGATAGGTGCCGTCGGGGAGGGCGCGGATCGCCACGCGCATCGCCGCTTCGCAGCTTCCGTGGATGTCCGCGGCCAGCGCGTGGAAGTCCGGCAGCGCGTAGGCGTCCATCAACGCGATGAGGCGTTCCTCCATCAGGTCGAGCGCGACGACCTGCGCCCATAAATCGCCCAGCGTCTGGTCGGGCGTGCGCACGTTCTGGCGCAGCAGGGCGATCAGCGTCGCGTCGGGGGCGCCGGCGCGCATCAGCTTCCAGGGCGGAATCTGGAAGCCCTCCTCGAACACCTCGCGCGGTTCCGGGCTGCGGATTTTCCCGCCGATGTCCGGCGCGTGCGCAGTGGAGGCGCTGAACGCGACCAGGCGGCCGTTGCGGAAGATCGGCTTGGCGACGGTGATGTCGGGCAGGTGGCCGGTGCCGAGCCAGATGTCGTTGGTGATCAGCACGTCGCCCGGGGCGAGGGTGTCGGGCGGGAAGAAGCGGAGGAAATGCTTCACCGTCGCCGGCAGCGTGCCGATGAAGCTGGGAATGCTTTCGGTCGCCTGCACCAGCGACTGGCCGGCATCGTCGGTAACGATGCAGGAGAAGTCGTAGCTTTCGCGGACCAGGGTGGAGAACGACGTGCGCACCAATGCCGCAGCGGCTTCGTCCACCAGGGAGATCAGCCGGCGCCACAGGAGCTCGAGCGTGACCGGGTCAAAGGATTTCGTCATGCGGTGGAGTGTGGTGCCTAAGGTACTGCATGTCACCTCCCCGGGTACCAGCCACAGCGCGCTCGGGTCACAGCGGATACGTCATGTCCGCGAAAGCGGAAACCTGGCCCGACGGGTCTCCGCATTCGCGGGCATGACGGGTACGGGTGTCACACCGGCTCGGTGTCCAGCGCGTAGCCCGCCGTGCGCACGGTGCGCACCACGTCGAGTTCGCCATCGCCGTTGATCGACTTGCGCAACCGCCGGATATGCACGTCCACGGTGCGCGGTTCCACGTGGATGTCGGGACCCCACACTGCGTCCAGCAACTCCTCACGCGAAAACACCCGGCGTGGGTGCTGCATCAGGAATTCCAGCAGGCGGAACTCGGTCGGCCCCAGATGCACGCGCCGCTCGCCACGAATGACGCGGTGCGCCGCCAGATCCATCGCGATATCATGGAACGCAAGCTGGCCCTTCGCCGGCACCGCGCCCGAGCGGCGCAGCAGCGCGCGCATGCGCGCCAGCAGCGCATCGACGCTGAACGGCTTGGTGATGTAGTCGTCGGCGCCGGTGTTCAAGGCGCGCACCGCATCCTGGTCCTCGGTGCGCGCGGTGACCATGATCACCGGCAGGTCGCGGGTGGCCGGACGGCGACGGATCTGGCGGCACACCTCGATGCCCGAGACCACGGGCAGCATCCAGTCCAGCAACACCAGGTCGGGCTGCGATTCGGCGATGCGGACCAACGCCTCCTGCCCGTCCGCCGCCTCGTCCACGCGGAAACCCTGCTTTTCGAGATTGTAGCGCAGCATTGTTACCAGCGCGGCCTCGTCCTCCACCAGCAACACCAGTGGTTTGGACAGGCTGGTCACCACGTCGAGCATGACTGTTCCCCTGAGTGCCGAGAGCCCTGTTAGTCTTTCGGCCGCACCACGGCATAGGCCGCGCTGTTGCCCTTGGGCCGCACATCCGGCAGCACTTCGCCCTTCACCGCGTAGTGGACCATCTCGGCGATGTTGGTCTCGTGGTCGCCGATGCGTTCCAGGTTCTTGGCGATGAACAGCAAGTGCGTGCATGGCGTGATGTTGCGCGGATCTTCCATCATGTAGGTGATCAGCTCGCGAAAGATCGCATTGTACATGTCGTCAACGATCTGGTCGGAGCGCCAGACCTCGACCGCCTTGTCGGCGTCGCCTTCGCCGATCGCGTCGATGATCGTCTTGAGGTGTTCCTGCACCAGCCGCGCCATGTGCCCGAGGCCGCTCAGCGGATAGGGCAGGGAGAACTGCGCCAGCACGACGGTGCGCTTCGCCACGTTGGCCGCGTAGTCGCCGATGCGCTCCAGCTCGCCGGTGATCTTCAACGCAGCGACGATCTGCCGCAAATCCCCGGCCATCGGCTGCCGCAGCGCCAGCAACTGAATCACGAATTGCTCCGCTTTGCGCTCCAACGCGTCAACCTTGGGGTCTTCCTCCACCACGCGCATCGCCGCATCGGCGTCGAGCGTCATGATCGCCTCGGCGGCGAGCGCCACCTGGTTTTCCACGATCCCGCCCATCTCGGTGAGCAGATTGCGCAGGCGCTTGAGTTCCTGGTCGTAGCTCTTCACCAGATGTTCCGGCGCTTCGGACATGTTTGCCTGCCTCTCCCGATCAGCCGAACCGGCCGGTGATGTATTCCTGCGTGCGGCGTTCCTTCGGCGCGGTGAACATCTGCACCGCCGGCGCCACTTCCACCATCTCGCCGAGATAGAAGAACGCCACCTGGTCGGCGCACCGTGCGGCCTGTTGCATGTTGTGGGTGACGATGGCGATGGTGAAGTCGTGCTTCAGTTCGTCGATCAGTTCCTCGATCTTCAATGTGCTGATCGGGTCGAGCGCGCTGGTCGGTTCGTCCAGCAGAATGACGTCCGGCCGCACGGCGATGGTGCGCGCGATGCAGAGGCGCTGCTGCTGGCCACCGGACAGTCCCATGGCGGAGGTGTTCAGCCGGTCCTTGACTTCGTCCCACAGCGCGCCGCGGGTCAGCGACCATTCCACGCGCTCGTCCATGGCGGATTTCGACAGCCTCTCATGCAGTTTCACGCCGAACGCGATGTTCTCGTAGATCGTCATCGGGAAGGGGGTGGGCTTCTGGAACACCATGCCGACCCTGGCGCGCAGTGCGTTGAGGTCCATGTCCGGGGCGATGATGTTCTCGCTGTCCATCATCGCCTCGCCGGTGGCGCGCTGTCCGGGATACAGGTCGTACATGCGGTTCAGCACGCGCAGCAGGGTCGATTTGCCGCAGCCGGAAGGCCCGATCATGCCGGTCACCTGGCGGTCCGGCAGATCGAGGTTGACGCCCTTCAGCGCCTGGTTGCTGCCGTAGTAGAAGTCCAGGTTGCGGATGGCGATGCGCGGCTTGTTGATCGTCGCCTCGGATCGCGCCTGCACTCCGCCGAAGCTTGCCTGCTGCTCACCCATGGTCATGCTCATTTCCGTTCAACTCCTGGCGCGCAGCACGAGGCGCGCGGCGATATTGAGGGCCAGCACGCCCACCGTAATGAGCAGCGCGCCGACCCAGGCGAGCTGCACCCAATCGTTGAATGCCGAGCCGGCATACTGATAGATCGTCACCGGCAGACTGGCCATCGGCTGGCTGAGGCTGATCGACCAGTTGAGGTTGCCCAGGCTGGTGAACAGCAGCGGCGCGGTTTCGCCGGCAATGCGGGCAACCGCGAGCAGGATGCCGGTGAGGATGCCGTCCTTCGCGGCGCGGTAGCAGATCCGCACGATGACAGTCCATTTCGGCGCGCCGAGCGCCACCGCCGCCTCGCGCAGTTCCGATGGTATCAGTTGCAGCATGTCCTCGGTGGTGCGCACGACGATGGGAATGACGAGCACCGCCAGGGCCAGGGAACCGGCGATGCCGGAGAAGCCTCCGAACGGGTCCACCACGAGCTCGTAAACAAACAGGCCGATCAGGATCGAGGGGGCCGACAGCAGCACGTCCGAGACGAAGCGCACCGTGTCGGCGAGCCACGACCGGTGGCCGTACTCGGCGAGGTAGGTGCCGACCATAAGACCGATCGGGGTGCCGATCAGCGTGCCGATGCCGGTCTGGATCAAGGTGCCGACGATGGCATTGAGCAATCCGCCATGCGACCCGGGCGGCTTGGTGTTGTTGGTGAATACGGTGAGCGACAGGCCGGCGGCGCCGCGCCAGATCAGGGTGACCAGGATCGAGGCCAGCAGCAGCAGGCCGAGGACGGTGGCAACGATGCAGAGCGCCTCGATTATCCGGTTGCTGCGGAGGCGCCTGCGGCCGAGGGCGCGCGCGACACCCTGATCCCTGGCCGGGCCAGGATGCGCGCCGGCAGCGGTTGTGCTCGCGCTCATGTCACGCCTTCAGCTTCGGCCGCAGCAGCATGCGAGAGATCGCCAGCACGATGAACGAGATGACGAACAGGATGAATCCGAGTGCGAGCAAGGAGGCAAGTTTCAGGCTGCCGGTCGGGCTTTCCGGGAACTCCAATGCCACGATCGAGGCGATCGTGTTGCTGGAGGAGAACAGATTGGGGGAGATGCGGTCGGCGTTGCCGATCACGAAGGTCACCGCCATGGTTTCGCCGAGAGCGCGGCCGAGGCCGAGCATGATGCCGCCGACCACCGAGACGCGGGTGTAGGGCAGCACGATCGAGCGCATCACCTCCCAGGTGGTGCAGCCGACACCGTAGGCGGATTCCTTGAACACCGGCGGCACGGTGTTGAACACGTCGCGCATCGTGGCGGCGATGAAGGGAAGCACCATCACCGCCAGAATCATCGCGGCAGTGAAGATGCCGGTGCCGAACGGGGGTCCGGCGAACAGGTCCTGCAGCACCGGGATGCCGTCGAACAGGTTGATCAGCGTCGGCTCGATGTACTGCGACATGATCGGTACGATGACGAAAAAGCCCCACATGCCGTAGATGATCGACGGTATGGCAGCGAGCAATTCGATCGCGGTGCCGACCGGGCGGCGCAGCCACGAGGGTGCCAGTTCGGTGAGGTAGAAAGCGATGCCGAAGGCCAGCGGCACGGCGAAGACCAGCGCCAGGACCGAGGTTATCAGCGTGCCGTAAACCGAAACGGCGGCGCCGAACACCTGGTGCACCGGGTCCCACTCGGTGGAGAACAGGAAGTTGAAGCCGAAGCGGCGGAATGCGGGCAGGCCGCCGATGAACAGCGACAGGATCAGGCTGCCGAGCAGCAGCAGGACCAGAATGCCGGATCCGCGCGCCAGACCGGCGAAGATGGGATCGCCGAGGCGGGAGTTGCGTCGGCCGGAGCGGCTGGCGGGAAGGGCGATCGCTTGCTGCAAAACGTTGTAATCCCACAGTTTACAAAACGGGCGTGCCGGACCGATCCGGCACGCCCGGCCGTGATGTCGCGGCGCCGGTCACATGGTTCCCGGCACGTCCTTCTTCCAGGCCGCCCGGATCGCGTTGTGAACGCTGGCAGGCAGCGGAATGTAAAGCAACCGCTTGGCGATGGCGCTGCCGTGGGTGAAGCCCCAGTCGAAGAACTTCTTCACGGCGGCGCTCTGGTTGGCATCCTTCGGGTCGATCGGCAGCAGCACGAAGGTGGCGGACTCGATCGGCCAACTCGTCGCGCCCGGCTCGTTGTTCAGGTCGATCGCGAAATTCTGCACCTTCGACCAGTCGGCGTTTCCGGCCGAGGCTTCAAATGCCGCCATCGTCGGGGCTACGAACTTGCCCGCCTTGTTCTTCAGCAGCGCCGTGGTCAGGTGATTCTGCTCCGCGTAGGCGCTTTCGTCGTAGCCGATGCCGCCCTTGATCTGGTGGACCGTGCCGGCCACGCCGTCACTGCCCTTGGCGCCGGCGCCGACCGGCCAGGCGACGGAGGTGGAGGAGCCCACCTTGGTCTTCCACTCGGGGCTCTGCATGCCAAGGTAGTCGGTGAAGACGAAGGTGGTGCCGGACCCGTCGGCGCGATGCACGGGTGCAATCGCCAGGCTGGGCAGCTTCAGCCCCGGGTTGAGCGCGACGATCTGCTTGTCGTTCCACTTGGTGATGGTGCCGAGGTAGATGTCGGCCAGCACCGGGCCGGTCAGCTTGAGCTGGTTCGGCTTCACGCCCGGGATGTTGACGATGATATCGACGCCGCCGATCACCGTCGGGAACTGCATCAGCTTATGCGCGGTGAGCTGGTCGGCGGCAACCGGCATGTCGGAAGCGCCGAAATCGACCGTGCGGTTGTTGATCTGGTTGATCCCGGCGCCGGAGCCGATCGCCTGGTAGTTGAGCTTGATGCCGGTCGTACTGCTCGATGCGTCGCCCCACTTGGCATAGATGGGGGCGGCGAAGGTCGAGCCGGCGCCGGTGATCTGGATATCGGCCTGAGCCTGCTGCGCGGCAACGAGGCCGGCGGCCAGACCGATGGCCGCAGCCGTAATGGCGGGTCGCATTTGGGGAATCCTCCTCCGAGTCCATGGGACGTGTAACGCGGCGGACCCTAGGCGGGGTGTGCGACCGGCCTATTGCAGTCTAGTGAAGGTTCGATGACAGAACCGGGTGGCCAGCGGTTCCGGTGTCATTGCGAGCCGAAGGCAAAGCCATCCCCGGAAAGCTGCGCGCCACACGCGACCCTTGCGCAGTGTCGGCCCCAACCAAATCCGACAAGGGGAGGGGGAGCCTCGTGCCCCTCAAGATGTGGCTGGCGGAGAAGATCACGGACCCCCGAGGCTGCTCATTCCGCCGCGACCATCCCCCGCCGCCGCCGCGAGCGGTGCTCGCTCGCCAGCGCCATCGCGACGGTCATCAGCATGAAGCCGACCGACGCGTAGAACACGAAGCGCGGCAGGTGGTGGTCCATGATCCAGCCGCCCAGCATCGGCCCGATCGTGCCGCCGATGTTGAAGCCGGTGGTGACGATGCCGAACACGCGGCCGGACGCTCCGGGCGGCGCGGCGGCGCGCACCAGCATGTCGCGCGACGGGGCGATCATGCCCGACAGGAAGCCGGCGGTGCCCATGAACACGGCCAGCAGAACGGGTCCCGGATAGACCGTGCCGACGATCCCGATCAGCAGCGCGGCGCCGGCGAACCCCGCCGCCGCGACGTCGCCGTGCCGGCTTGTGGCATCGGCGACGAAACCGCCCGCCAGCACGCCGAACGCGGTGGCCAGCAGGAACACGGTCAACGCCGCGTTCGCCACCGACAACGTGACGCCATACAGCGACACCAGCGCCACGACGGAGAAATTGGTCAGCGCGCCGGACGACAGGCTCAGCAGCGTGAAGAAGCCGACCAGCCCCAGCACCGCCGGGGTCACCAGCCGGCGCATCGGAATGGCGGCCGGGCCTCCCGCCGCCGCTCCGGTCGCGGCGTGACGATCGAGCCAACCGTCGGCGAGCAGGGGAATCGCCGCCACCCATGCGAGCAGGCCTGCCGCGACGATCGCCGCCTGCATGCCCCACAGATGGGTCAGCGCCAGCATGGTCATCGGCGCCAGCGCGCCGCCGAGATAGCCGGAGAAGGTGTGCCAGGAAAACGCCCGGCCGAGCCGCGATGGCTCGATCACTGAGCCGAGGATCGAATAGTCCGACGGGTGGTACACCCCGTTCGCCACGCCCAACAGCACGCCGGTGAGGATCATCCCCGGATAGGTCGGATGCAGGCCGAACGAGACATAGGCGGTTCCGGCCAGCCCCAGTCCGGCGATCAGCACGCGCCGCGCGCCGAACCGGTCCGCCACCCAACCCATCGGCGCCTGCACCAGCGCCGAGACGATGTTCATGACGGTCAGCGCCAGGGCCAGCTCGACGAAGTCCACGCCGAGACGTTGCTTCAGCAGCGGGAACAGAGGCACCAGCACCAGGTAATGGAAATGGCTCACGGTGTGAGCGCCGCAGATCAGCAGGATCGAGCGGCGCTCGACGGCCTTGGCGGTGCACGGCGCGGCCATCAGGCGAAGGCCCGGCGGATGCGC
Source organism: Acetobacteraceae bacterium (assembly GCA_035535035.1). Classification (GTDB taxonomy): domain Bacteria; phylum Pseudomonadota; class Alphaproteobacteria; order Acetobacterales; family Acetobacteraceae; genus JASHVB01. The sequence goes on along the minus strand of DATLQW010000020.1, from coordinate 1,265 downwards.
GCCCAGTCCTCGATGGCGCGTTCCTCACCCGGCGTGATCGGGATGACGAACTGGCTCCAGCCGGCGTCGCGCAACGCCTCCACCCGCTGCTTCAGCTCCTGCTCCGTCGCGGTGAAGGTGGTGCGGCGGATCAGCTCGGCGTTGACGAATTGCTGCTCCTCCGGCTTGACGAACACGAAATGGCCGCGGTGGTTCATCAGGTAGCGCGCGTCGGGCGGCTGGAAGCCACGCGCCAGCTCGACATAGCCGCGCACGTTGGCGTCCACCGCTTCCGGCACCGCGGAGGTGTTCTGCCAGCCCTCCATGTCCTGGTCGGCGGCGCGGTGCAGCAGGACCGCGGCGCGCGGACCGGCCTGCGCCATGGCGCGCGAGCTGTCGGCCGGCTCGCCGGGTTCCAGCACGCAGCCGCACGCCCATGCGGTGGCATACAGGCCGTCGGCCTGGCGACCGGCCTGCGCCCAACTCTGCTGCATCGACTGGATGGCGCCGAGCGCGCCCGGCACGTCGGAGACAAAGGTCTTCCAGCCGGCGTTCAGCTTCGCCGTCAGCGCCTGCGATTTCGGGCCGTAGGCGGAGACGTGCAGCCGGATCGGATCGCGCGTGTTGATCAGGTTGGCGTCGGGGTTGAGGAAGCGGATCTTCTTCCGCTTGCCCTCGATGCTGGTCTCGACCGTTTCGCCGTTCAGCAGGCCATGGACGACGCGGATGTATTCCTCCATGTCGGCCAGTTTCATGGCGCCGAGGCCCATGGCGCGGCGGGCGGAAAAGCCGGTGCCGACGCCGAAATCGATGCGCCCGGGAGCGAGGCCGTTCAGCGTGGCGAAGGCGTTGGCGGTGACCGCGGCGATGCGGTTGGAGGGCACCAGGACGCCGGTGCCGAGCCGGATGCGGCTGGTCTTCATCGCCGCGGCACCCATGGCGACGAAGCAGTCCGCGGTGATCATCTGGGTGTCGTAGAACCAGGCGTGGGTGAAGCCGAGCTCCTCGGCGCGCTGCGCGAGCTTCCAGGAATCGCTCGAGGTGGCGATGCCGATGCCGAAATCCATGCGGGCCTCCCTGGGCGCGTTCCTGGTTCGTGGCGAGTGTAGCATCGGCGGCGGCGTGGCGTCATGGTCGGCCCCGTGGGTGTGGCTAGCTCGTGATCTGTCCGGGTTTTGTAGCTCGTGAAGTGTCCGGTCCTTTGGCCCCCAACGAATGGGGGTTTGCATGGACCGGGCACGGATTCACGAAGGGATACGCCGGATGCGTTTCACGGACGTTCTCGG
>DATLQW010000019.1:0-31769 GCA_035535035.1 Acetobacteraceae bacterium | reverse complement strand
TGCTGCCCGCCCTGCACGAGGGCTCCAGCATCGTCCTGATTTCGTCCCTCGCCGCCCGGCACTCGGTGGGCGAACTGTCGGCCTATGCCGCCACCAAGGGGGCGGTCGACACGCTGGTGAAACACTTCGCCTCGGCCCTCGGCGCCCGCGGCATCCGCGTCAACGCCATCGCGCCCGGCGTGATCGAGACCGACATGTCCAGTTTCACGAAGACCGAAGCCGGGCGGACCATGACGCTGAGCATGCAGGCGTTCCAGCGGCTGGGGCTCCCGGAGGACATCGGTGGTGCCGCCGCCTTTCTCGCCTCCGAGGAGGCCCGCTGGATCACCGGCCAGACCCTCGCCGTCGACGGCGGCTCATTGCTCTAGTATCGTGTACCATTTAGAGTTTCGGATAAAGGCGTTTGAGCTTAATACGGGCGTCGGTGGTGGTGAAACGCCAGTCGATCGTGGCCGCCCGGTTGTTGCGCTCGGTTTCCCAGGCGGCGGTCTCGGTGCGCATCAGCGCGATGTTCGGGATTCTTCGATTGAGGCACTGGCTGTTGAGCGCGCTCAACTCAATTTCGGCGATGTTTAGCCAGCTGCCATGTTTGGGCGTGTAGTGGATTTCCAGGCGAGAGGCCAACAGCCGAGCCACGTCCGGCTCGAAAGCTTCGTAAAGCGATGCCGCGCTGTGGGTATTGAGGTTGTCCATGACCAGGATCACCTTCAACGCCTTCGGATAGCGCTCCTCGAGCATGCCCTTGATGAAGACCGCCCAGTCCTTGCGGGTTCGGCTGTCGGTGATCGACACATGCCGGCGTCCGGTCATCGGCTCCACCTCCAGGAAGATCTCTGCCACGCCGTTTCGCACGTATTCGTGGTCGACGATCTGCCCGCGGCCGGGGGCCGGCGGGATCGGATGGTGGACTTCGCCGACCAGCTGCTTGTTCGATTCGTCCATGCAGATGAGCGGAAAACAGGGATCGTAGGGCTCGTGATAAAGATCGAGGACGTCCTCCATGCAGGCCACGAACGACGCGCAGGCATCGGGCGGGATCTTCCAGTACTTGCTCAGGTGAGGCTTAAGTTCGTTTTTTTTAGTGCCCGGTGGACGCTCATCACCGAGATCTTGGGGGCGATTTTCAGCTCGACGATTTTCTCGGCGAGCAGCCGTACCGTCCAACGGGCCCGGCCCTTGGGCGCCGGCGAACACGCCAACGCGGTCAAGCGCGCATGGAATCGTCCATCGAAGGTCACCTTCGGTGGTTGCTCTCGGCGGCGTCGCTCCAGAGCGGTGTCGAGGCCCTGTTCTACGAAACGTTCCTTGAGGTGCTCGACGGTCCGAGCGGTGATGCCCAAGGCTTCGGCAACCTCGGACACCTTCCAGCCTTTGCCCAGCGGACCGGCGTCGCAGAGCAACAAAGCCCGCGCATGGACGTACTTCGGAGCCGTGGTCTTGCCGCTGCGTGTCAGTGCTTCCAAGCGGCATCGTTCGTCTTCGGTTAACGTGACCCTGTATCGAGGTGGGGGTGGCATTCCCCACGTCTATCCGATTCGCCGGGCATGGTCAATATGCGAAACTAATCATGGTACATGGTACTAGCAGCGGTGATCGTGTTCGTGCCGGTGATCGGCGTGTTCGGCGTCGCGGCCGCGCGACATCAGGAAAATGCGGCCGGCCGCCCCCACCACCTCGATCTCGGTGGCGAAGATGCGCGACAGGACCGGGGCGGTGATGACCTCGTCGACGGTGCCGAGCACCGCCTGGCGGTTGCCGAGGTAGAGCACGCGATCGAGGTGGCCGAGCAGTTGATTGAGCTCGTGGGCGGTGAACAGGACGGTGACGCCGCGTTCGCGGCAAACCCGGGACACCACGTCGACGGCATTGTCCTGATGGCGGGCGTCGAGGCTGATCAGCGGCTCGTCGAGCAGCAGCAGGCGCGGCCGGCCGATCAGCGTCTGGGCCAGCAGCAGCCGCTGCCGCTCGCCGCCGGAGGTCTCGGCGAGCGGCCGGTGCGCCAGGTCGCGCGCGCCGACCAGGTCGAGCACGCGATCGACTTCCGCCCGCCCCGCCTTGCCGAGAATCGGCAGGCCCAGGCGATGGCCTTCGACGGCGCCCGCGACGAAGTCCCAGCCGCGGAGCCGCAGGTTGCCGATCGCACCGCGGACCTGCGGCATGTAGCCGATGGCGGGATTGCCCCGCGCCGCCGGACGGCCCAGCACCCGAATGGTGCCGTGAACCGGCGCCACCAGTCCAAGAACGGCGCGCATCAGTGTGGTCTTGCCGGAACCGTTCGGTCCCAGCACGCCGACGAACTCGCTCGCGGCGATGTCCAGGCTGACACCGTCCAGGATAGTGCGGGCGCCCAGCGCCAGGCGAACGTCGCGCAATTCGATCGCGTTCACGCCGCTATTCCGGCAACGCGCGATCGACCGCGGCGAGCACGCTCATCATCCATGCCTGGTAGGTCATTCCTGGCGGCTGGGTCTCGGTCACGCCCATCACCGGGATGTGCGACGCCCCGGCCAGTTTCCGCATGCGCGCGGCAATCGGGTCCGCGGTCTGGCGGTTGTAAACCAGCAGCTTGATCTGGTGCGTCCTGAGGTCGTTCTCGAAAGCGGCGATTTCGGCGGCACCCGGCTCGGTGCCGTTCATCACCGCCATCTGGAAGCGCCTGTCGCGCACCCGCATGCCGAGCGCGCGGAACATGTAGCCGAACACCGGTTCCGTCGCGGTGACCGGCGTGCCGGCCAGCCTTTGGTGCAGCGCGGCGATTTTCGCCTGGATCGGCTGCATCGATTGCTCGAAGCGCGCCAGGCGTTGTTCGTATTCGGGCCGATTGGCGGGGTCATCCGCGATCAGTGCCGCGGCGAGGGTCCTTGCCAGCGCCGGCATCGTCGCCGGATCATACCAGATATGCGGATTGTCGCCCGGTTTCTTGCCGATCAGGTCCGCAACGACAATCGTCCGGCGATTGGCCGAGCGGGCGGCCCGGAGCATTTTCCGCATCCACGGGTCGTAGTCGATGCCGCTGTAGATGACGATGCGCGCGGCCGAAACGTCGCGGCCGACCGACGGGCTGACCTCGAACAGATGCGGGTCCTGGTCGGGGTTGTTGAGGATGCTGTCCACCGTTACGTCCGGCCCGCCGACCTGTGCGGCGACGTCGCCATAAAAGTTCTCGGCGGCAACGATGGCGATCGGCCGAGCGGCCGGCTGCGCCAGGGCCGGCGCGGCAAGCAGGACCGCGAGCGCGGTGATGGCGGCAATCTTGGTCATCGTGGTCCCCGGATGCGACGCGGCGGCCTGCCACGCCGATAATCCCGGATGATATAACATATCGCAGCCGTCGGCCTGGAATGTTCTCCCTTTCCGCTTGAGCGAGGGGGTCAGGGGGAGCGGTGCGTAGATCCGCCGGCCACCGGCGTACGCACCCTCTCGTCCTCAATGCGACCGGGAGACCCGCTTCGCCATCCCGCTATCCCGAGTGTCAGGCCCTACCGCATTTCGGGCACCCGCCGGGGTGGCACGCCCGGCAATACGGCTTGCCGCAGCCCGGGCAGGCCGCCAGCCCGGCGGCGCTGACCAGATGCACCGCATCGTCGCATGCCAGGCGCGGCCGTTCCGGCCCGAAGCTGTCCTCGCAGGGCGGCGATTCCAGCCGGCGCGCCAGGCGGTTCCAGTCCAGCCACACCGTCCGGTCCGCCTTGCGCCGGCGCACCAGCACCTCCAGCCGCACCACCGGCATCACCAGTTCCAGCGTGCGGGTCCAGTCCAGCGCCACGCGCAACGCGTATTTGTGCCCGAGGTCATCCAGCTTGGCGCGGTACTCGCGTCCGATCGCCGCGATCCGCAACTGTTCCCGCTGATGGACCGGATCACCCTCCGCGGCCCCCGCGGCGCGGCGCATCGCTTCGCGATAGAGGTCGTTGTGATAGGCATGCAGCCGGTCCTGGTCACGCGCCAACCGCCGGCGCAGCCCGCGCTCGAACTGCGCCAGCGCCTCCGCCAGGCGCGGCGGCACGGCATGTCGCAGCACATCCAGCACGCGGGACCGCGGCCAGTCCGGCGGCAGCATCGAGCTATCCGGCGGCACCGCATCCGTGCCGGCGTCGTCGAGCCAAGGCGTTATTCTTTCCAGCACCGCATCCGGCAGCGCGCCGGTGGCCAGGTTCACGATGCAGCGCAGCACGCCGTCGCGTTTTTCGTCGGAGATCGCGGTGTAGCGCAGATCAAACAGCAGATACCGCGTCCAGGCCGGCCGTGCCGCGACCAGCCGGAACGTCGCGTTGTCCAGCGCCAGTTCGTGCGCCAGCGCGGCCTCCGCGTCGCCCAGCCCGGCCGAGGCGTCGAGCATGACTTTGGTCCACCGCCCCCGCTCGCCCATCACCCGGGCGCAGCGCTCCAGCCAGTCGGATTCGATGCCGACTCGCGCCGCCGCTTCGGGCAGCGCGGTGCCGAAGCCCAACCGGCACAGTTCCGGAACGCCGAGCGCCTGCTGCAACGACGGCGGCACGACCGCGTCCAGCCCTTCCGGTTCGATCGGTTCGATCAACGCACCCTCGGCCGTCAGCAATTCGGCAACGAAACGCTGTAGCGGACCCGGTTCAGCCAGCATCGAGCTCATTCCCGAACAGCGCCTCGTCCAACTGTTTGGCGTCTTCATAGTCGCGCCGCGCCGCGGTCAACTGGCCTTCCAGCGCGGCGAATGCCGCATCGCGCGCGGCATCGCTGGCCTGCAGCCACGCCTCCAGCACCATCGTGGAGAAATCCTGCTGCTCCTCCAATTCTCCGAGGATGGCGCCGACCTCGCCCACCACCAGTTCGAACATGTTGATCTTCTCGTCGAGGATGCGCAGCACCTGGTCCTCGATGGTGCCGGCCGTGGCGAGGTTGAACACGAACACCTCGCGCACCTGGCCGATCCGGTCGATGCGGCCGATGCGCTGCTCGATCGCCATCGGATTCCACGGAATGTCAAAATTGATCAGCGTGTTGCAGAATTGCAGGTTGCGTCCCTCGCCGCCCGATTCGCTGCACAGCAGGATCGGCACGCTGTCGCGGAACGCGGCAACCGATGCGTCTTTCTCCGGCCCGCTCATCGATCCGTCGAACGTCGCGAACGCCATGCCGCGGGCCCGCAGCAAGCCGGCCAGATGCGCCAGGCTGTCGCGATGGTGCACGAACACCATCTTCTTCTCGGCGGGATTGCGTTGCAGCAGATCGAGCAAGGCCGCCTGCTTGGCACCGGCGCCCAGCGCGGCGTAGCGCGATTGCAGCGCGGACCAGCTTTTGTCCGGCGCATGGCGTTCGCGGAAGCGCGCGATCGCCACCGCGGCGGCGGCCGGCGACGACCCCGCGGCCGACAGCAGGTGCTGCGCCGCCAGCCTGTGCTGCCCGTCGGCGGCGACGTCCCGCACCAGCGCGGTCAGCACGCGATAACACGCGGCCTCCTCCGGTTCCGGCGCGGCGCGCAGGGTGGCGGCGTGGCGACGCGGCAGGCGCAGGGCCGCCAGCGCCCGGGTGTTGCGGACCATCACGCCGCGCATCAGGTCGCGCAGCTTCTCGCGGTTCACCGGTTCGCGCGGCTTGCCGTGCACCATGTAGGCGGCACGGAACTCCTTCGGCGTCTTGAATATCCCCGGCTGCAACAAGGTCAGCAGGTTGTACAGCTCGATCAGGTTGTTCTGCACCGGCGTCGCCGACAGCAACAGAAGAAAGCGCTTTTGCAGGCGGTTGACCAAATGGTAGCTGGCGCTGGACTGATCCTTCAGGTGATGCGCCTCGTCCACCACGACGACGTCGTAACCTTGTTCGGCCAGCAGCGCCGCGTGCTCCTTGCGCCGCGCCGCCGCGATCGACGCGATCACCCTGGGCTGCGCCCAGAACGCCGCGGGGTCGTCGCGCAGCAATTTGTCATGCGTGGTGGCGCAGTCGATGGAGAACTTCTCCGCCATCTCCTCGCGCCATTGGCCGACCAGCGAGGCGGGGGTGAGGATCAGCACGCGCTCGGCCATGCCGCGCAGCATGTATTCCTTCACCACCATACCGGCTTCGATGGTCTTGCCGAGCCCGACCTCGTCGGCCAGCAGCACGCGGCCGCGATACTGCTTCAGCACCTTGCGCACGGTTTCGACCTGATACCAATGCGTCTCCACGCCGTGCAGCAGTGGCAGGCAGAGGAGCTCGTCGAATCCTTGGAACAGGCCGAGCTGGGTGAGCTCGCCGCGCAGACGGAACCAGGTGGGATCGGGCAAATCGCCGGTGACGCGGATTGCATCCGCATTGGCGAACTCGATGCTGGTGGTGAAGCCGGCTTCGAGTCGGGGCAGGTCCGGCAGCGCCGGCGCGGCGGGCATGGCAATGGCGCGCGGAGTCGGTCTGGCCGGTTTCGCCGGCTTCGGCTTCGCCTTCGGCGGCGGTGACCTGCCGCGCTTGCGGGCGATCTCGGCCAGGCGGCCGCCCAGCCACTCTGCCACGTTGACGCCCTGCGGCAAGGCGCCATAAGCACGGTACAGGGTGTCGAGGCCGGCGGCTTCCAGCATGGTGCCGGCCCGCCCGACATGGCCCTGTTGCGCGAGCGCGAGCGCGGTCAGCAAATCCGTCCGCTTGCCCGGGACCCAGCGCTTCTGGTGGCGCTTGAGATAGGTCAGCGCGCGATCCGGCTGTTTGGCGACGAGCATGATGAGCGCCGCGAGCAGGGGAACGTCGTAGTCGGCGGGGGCGGCGCGCATCGCGTCTTCGGCGAGCGCCGGCGCCTGCGGATCGCGGGCCGCCAGCGCCGCGCGCAAACGATCCGCGGTCGATGCGGTACCGGTGGAGGCGGGCGCCGTCGGGGTTTCCTGGAAACCCGGCGGCGTGGCCTGGTCGTCGATGCGGTGTGTCGGCAGGCTGTCGTCCATCGCGTGCGCCACCGGCTGATCCGCGCAGATTTCAGCACGGATTTGGGGAGATCTGCAAGGGGTAGATGGCGTTCGCGGCAATGGTCCACTATATATTGTGGATAACCGAGATGGCTGCGGTCACCGCCGATGCCTCTGGCCAAGCCGTGCGGTTGCGCTAACGTTACCGGCAACCAGGCAGCGATGACCCGACGGTTCGCACAGGAGACGACGCGCATGAGCTATCCGACGCATCTGCTGCCGACCACCGTCGTCGGCAGCTATCCGCAGCCCGATTGGCTGGTGGACCGCGCCACGCTGCACGCGCACGGCGTGCCGCGAACGCACGCGCACGACATGTGGCGCGTTGCCGAGCCCTGGCTGGAACAGGCGCAGGACGACGCAACGATCCTGGCGATTCGCGCAATGGAACAGGCGGGAATCGATATCGTAACGGATGGGGAAGTGCGCCGCGAGAGCTACTCGAACCGGTTCGCGCTGGCGCTGGAAGGGATTGATGCGGAGCACCCGGGCGCGGTGCCGGCGCGCGGTGGGCGGATGACGCCGGTGCCGCGCGTGGTGGGCAGGATCCGTCGCCGCGGGCCGGTCGAAGTGCGCGACGCCGAGTTCCTGCTGCGCAACGCCACTCACCCGACGAAGATCACCCTGCCCGGGCCGTTCACCTTGTCGCAACAGGCGCAGAACGCATTCTATGCCGACGAGGAAGAGATGGCGATGGACTACGCCGTCGCCGTCAACGAGGAGTTGCGCGCGCTGAAGGCGACCGGCGTGGACGTGGTGCAGCTCGACGAACCCTGGGTGCGCACGTCGCCGGAGAAGGCGACGCGCTACGGCCTGCGCGCGATCAACCGCGCGCTGGAGGGCATCGACGGCCCGACCGTCGTGCATCTGTGCTTCGGCTATGCCGCGGTGGTGCCGGACGCCAAGCCGAGCGGATACGGCTTCCTGCCGCAGCTTGCCGATACCGTGGCGCGGCAGATTTCCATCGAGGCGGCGCAACCGAAGCTGGATCTTGGCGTGCTGCGGGATTTGTCCGGCAAGCAGATCATGCTCGGCGTGCTGGACCTCGGTGACCCGGCGGTGGAGTCGGCCGAACAGGTGGCCGCGCGCATCCGCGCCGGCCTGCGCCATGTCGCGCCGGAGCGACTGATTCCGGCGCCGGATTGCGGCATGAAATACCTGCCGCGCGCGACGGCGTTCGGCAAGCTGCGGGCGCTGGCCGAGGGTGCCGCGATCGTGCGGCATGAGTTGGCGGGGTAACGGAATGGTTGATCCACGGCACGATTAAATGAACGGTTCTACCAGACGCCCGACAGGCTGACTCGTCAGGCGGCCACCCGCGCGGCATCCATGTCATTGCGAGGAGCGCAGCGACGAAGCAACCTCCCGCCCGATGAGCCGCGGTCGTGCGTCATCGGGCGGAAGATTGCCGCGTCGCTGCGCTCCTCGCAACGACAAGGGGCCGCCCAATGTCAGATTCCCTCAAGCGGCGCGGTGGCGTCCTCAAGCACCAGCCGGTATTTGAACACCCATCTGCCGTCCACGCGCGCGAGCTGACACTGGTACCGGCCGGGTGGTCGCAACACGCTTTTCCCGTCGCGTGTCAGGATGGTGACCAGGTAGCAGGTCGCGTGCGCGCTGTCGCCGTTCAACGTCACCGCGAGGTTGGACAGCACGTGGCGCAGTTGCGTGCCGCCTGCGCGCAGCGCGTGGCGAAGGCACGGATGCCGTCGTGCCCGGCATAGACCCCGACGACCGGGCTCTCCAGCGACCCATCCTCGGCAAAGCAGCCGACGATCGTTTCGACGTCGCCGGCATCCAGCGCCGTCGCATAGCGCACGAAAAGATCGTTGATCGCCAGCCGGTCTTCCAGCGCCCGCAAATCCATTGGCGCTACTCCGCCGCCGCGCGGCGCGGATTCCGCCGATCGATCTCCGCCTGCACCGCCGCGGCCGATTGCTCGGTGAATTCGGCATGGTGCGACCTGGCATAACCGTAGCTCTCCCGCCGCCATTCGCGCGAACGCTGGAAATGCGGGTGAACGTAGCGCGCCATCAGCTCATAGTGCCGCTTCGTCGCTTCCCAGTCCGCCCAGTTCTGCGCCAACTCCATGATGACGCCGAAGCCGCCAGTGCCCTGCAGCAACCGCTCGATGAAGGCGATCGCGTCGTCCGGCGTGCCGATGCACGCGGCGCCGCTGTCAACGAACCAATGGAACGGATCCTCGATGCCCGCCGGCACGATCGGGAAGGTCGCGACATCGTCGAAATAGTCGCGGAATTTCGTCAGGCCGAACCTCACGTTCTCCTGTGCCCTCTCACGCGTTTCCGCTACGTGCAGCAGCGTCACCAGCCGCCAGTTCCGCCGATCCGCGACCTTCCCATTCAGCCGCGCCTGCTCTTCGTAAATTGCCCAGTTCCCGACATGATGATTCATCGCGTCGTTGCTGGTGCCGCCGATCGACAGCATGCCGATGCCGTGCCGCCCGGCCGCCAGCGCACCGGACGGCGAGCGCGCCGCCGCCACGGCCAGTTCCATCATCGGCTGCGAGTAGCAGGGCAGTTGCAATCGTGCATCCTGCAGATCGAACCAGTCGCTCTTGCGAGTGACGGTCTCGCCGCGCATCAGCGCAACCTGGATGTCCAGCGACTCGTTCATGCGCCGGCGCTGGTCCGCCGGGTCGATGCCGATCTTCTTCGCGTCATGCACCAGGGAACCAGGCCCGACGCCGAACATCGCCCGCCCGCGCGTCATGTGGTCAAGCTGCACCATCCGGTCGGCCAGCATGAACGGGTTGTGATACGGCAAAGAGACCACGCCGGTGCCAAGGCGGATGTGCCGCGTGCGCTCCGCCGCCGCCGCGATGAACATCTCGGGACAGGCGATGATTTCAAAGCCGCCGGAATGGTGCTCGCCGATCCAGGCTTCGTGATAGTTCAGCCGGTCGAGATGCTCCAGCAACTCCATGTCGCGCTGCATCGCGATGGTGGGGTTTTCTTCCAGGCCGTGGAACGGCGCAAGGAAGATACCGCTGCGCAGATAGTCGCCCATGTCGCTCGATCCTGTGTCGGTCTGCCCGCCAGGGTAATCCAGCCAGGGCCGGACCGCCAGACGGACCGTCGCGCTGTCGCGCTGGACAGCGAACAGGTCGGCGGCGCGCGCGAGTCGTGTTTGTCCACGCGCGACCGGTCGATGCGACCGCGATCGGGGTCACTCAGGTCACCCCGCACCAACCCGTGATCGCATCGCAGCGTTCCGGATTTTCTGCTTCCTCGGCGAAAACCGTCGGTGATCCAGTCGCGGCCGCAGATGGCGGCCGACCGGGTGGAGCCTCTTGTCAGTTTTCAGCACTATCGCCATGTCGCCGCCGCATGGAACACCGGCAACAACCGAAGCACCCCGATCCCACTGACCGTCGGGACATCCGCCACCGCCGCGTCCACACGTTGCGCGCAGTGCTCCCCCCGCCAGGCGAGATTGTGCCGGAGGCCGTCGCCCGCCACGATGGTGCTGTCCTGATGAAGTCGACTCGCCGTCTCCCAGCAATGCCGACGACAGCCCGCCCAGGCTCAGCTTCGGTCGAGCCCTACCGTGCGGCATCGTATCTGTGCATGGAGCCATAAAACAGATTCAGTACAACAAGACGATAGTAAGACAGTATCTTTGGTCAACCGCGCCACCATCGCCAGGCTCACCTGGCTCACTCCCGCCAAAGCCGGCGAAGAGTGCCACGCCGCCAGGGATTATCGAGATCCGGGCCATGCCGGCGGCCCTTCAGGGCCTGTCCCACCCGATGCGTCACCGTCCCTCAAATACGACCAACAAGGCGTGTACCGCGAAACGAGACGCCGATGAGACGCCGCCGCCCGTCAACCGCGTCACCATCGCCAGGCTCACCTGGCTGGCCTCTGCCAAAGATGGCGAAAAGTGCCACGCCGCCAGGGGATGTCGAGACCCGGGCCATGCAGGCGGCTGTTCAGGGCCTATCCCATCCGATGCGTCACCGTCTCCTAAATGTGGGGAATGCAGCACACCCAAAAGGTGGGAGCCTCTACCTATGGGGCGAGTATTGTCAGCGAAGTCCGCCACCTATGCGACAGCAATCCCTCGATGAATTTCGCAACGGCAACGCATCAGACATACCAGAAACTTGAAAAAGATGGTCGCTGAATCGCGCTAATGAGCACCAGCTTGCGTCCGAGGCGCTTATCCCCTTCGGGCAACATTCTGGCCAGAGAATCGTCCGCTATATCCCTTGTCGGGCGTGCCAAGTGTTTGCTCAAAGATAAGCTGACAGATTCTCATCCCCGCGCGTAGCCGAATGGGAATGAGGCCGTGGTTTATGATTTCGAGTCGGATGCGCCCATCAAAACCAGCGTGAATGGTCGGCGCAGTGACGTGCACTCCAAGTCCGAGGCGCCCTAGCGAACTTTTCCCCTCGACTCTGGCTGCTATCCGCGCGTCATTCCGCAAATCGATATATTCCACGGACCATCCTAAAATTAGCTTTCTCGGGACCAACGCATAGCCGTCGGTTGGGATCACGTGCCGTTCGGTGACTTGCTCCATGGCCGCGTCGTGATCGAAGCCGTCAAGCGCGGGGTCGATGGTTATTTCTACGCCCGCGCTCGACTGTCGGAAGTCGCTGAACGCTGGGTCAAGGGTGAGATCGACGCTCGTGGATGCAAAGGCTCGTTCGTCGGGGCGCGGGTCGATTATCAGCGCCCCGCGCTCCAACGCCATTTTGATCTCGCGATCCGTCAGGATCACGCAGGCACTTCCTCTATCATCGACCCCCTAGCCACCCAGATGCGCCAAAGCCCCCGCACCGACTCCCTCGGCAACTCAACAAGCAGGCGGTCGCCGTCATCCCCGACAGGATACCCCACTTCGATCGCACCATTACGGATCGACCGCGCGTCAACGACAAGCTTCTCAGTGCCGCCATCTGCGGTGCGGACTGACACAACAACCTCACTGGGGTGCTGGCCTTCGCGCACTCTTTCGACTTTGACCTGCGGCATGGTCCGATTCCCTTTTTCGATCCCCACTACCAGAGAATGTGCGATAAAATATCGAGTCGGTCAACGCGTTCTTAATGTGCCGTACTAAATTATCCACACAAGGCTCTGTAACACAACATAGATACGGCCCCGCATCTCGCTTCTCAACCTCACGGAACATTGTGAGAACTCCGGGCTACCGCAAGCCGTGCCGGCAGTTGGGTCACAGACGCATATAGGTCTCCTGCCGGAGGTCAACCGCGCCACCATCGCCAGGCTCACCTGGCTCACTCCCGCCAAAGCCGGCGAAGAGTGCCACGCCGCCAGGGGTTATCGAGACCCGCGCCATGCCGGCGGTCCTTCGGGGCCCGTCCCACCCGATGCGTCACCGACTCCCAAATACGACCAACAAGGCATGCACCGCGAAACGAGACGTCCATGCGACGCTACCGGAGGTCAACCATGCCGGCAGGCCATGGCGATTCAGGTCTGGGTGAAAGCGCTCCGACAGGCACCCGCGCTGGCCGCGTCGCCCTATCCCCCAGCGCGCAGCACCGCCAGGTCGCACCCCTCGTCCGCCTGCAGCACCTGCTCCGCCACGATCCGGTCCCAGCCTCGCGCGGGCGTCGCCGGCGCCCGCCACGCTGCCCGCCGCCGCGCCAGCACCCGGTCATCCACCAGCAGATCCAGTGTCCGCCCGGCCACCGACATGCGGATGCGGTCGCCACTTTCCACCAGCGCCAGCGGACCGCCCGCCGCCGCCTCGGGCGTGATGTGCAGCACAATGGTGCCGAATGCCGTGCCCGACATCCGGCAGTCGCTCATCCGCACCATGTCCTTCACCCCGGCGCGCGCCAGTTTCGACGGGATCGGCAGGTAGCCCGCCTCCGGCATCCCCGCCGGCGTCAGCGGCCCGGCGTTCTTCAGCACCATGATATCCCCCGCCGTCACGTCCAACGTCGGGTCGTCGATGCGTGCCGCCAGATCCGCCAGCCCGTCGAACACCACCGCGCGGGCTTCCAATTCAAACAGCACCGGCGTCGCCGCCGAGCGCTTCACGATCGCCCCGCGCGGCGCCAGCGAGCCGAACAGCGCCACCAACCCGCCCACCGGCGACACCGGTTCCCCCCGGGCCCGAATATAGCGGCGATCGACGAAGGCCGGTTCGGCCAGCCGCTCACCCAGCGCCACGCCGGTCACGTCGCGCGCGCCCGGATGAAGCAGGTCGCGCAGCTCCCACAGCAGCGCGGGCATGCCGCCCGCGGCGTGAAAATCCTCCATGTAGCCCTCGCCGGTGGGCTTCAGGTCCACCAGCACCGGCGTGGTGTCGGACAGCGCGTTCAGCCGCCGCAGGTCCACCGGGATGCCGCGCCGCCCGGCGATCGCCGTCAGGTGGATCAGCGCGTTGGTCGAGCCGCCCAGCGCCAGCAGCACCCGCAGCGCGTTCTCCACCGACTCCGGCGTGATGATCTCCGATGGCCGGATCGGCTGCGCGATCAGCCGCACCGCCAGCGCCCCCGCCTCCTCCGCGGCGCGCAACCGGTCCGCATGCACCGCCGGGATCGTGCCATGCCCCAGCGGTACCATCCCCAGCGCCTCGGCCAGGCACGCCATGGTGCTCGCGGTGCCCATCACGCCGCAGGTGCCGGCGGTGGTCGCCAGCCTTCCCTCCAGCTCGCCGATCCGCTCGGCGGTCACCCGGCCGGCGCGATATGCCGCCCAGTAGCGCCGGCAATCGGTGCAGGCCGACAGCCGCTCGCCCTGGAACGGAGTCGCCAGCATCGGGCCGGTGACAAGCTGCACGCAGGGCAGGTCGGCCGACGCCGCCGCCATCAACTGCGCCGGCACGGACTTGTCGCAGCCGCCAATCAGCACGGCCGAGTCCATTGGCTGCGCCACCAGCATCGCCTCGGTGTCCAACGCGGCCAGGTTGCGGAAGTGCATGGAGCAGGGGAACAGGGACGGTTCGCACAGGGAGACGGTGGGGAAAGCGAGGGGAAGACCGCCGGCGGCCAGCACGCCGCGCTTCACCGCTTCCACCAGGTCCGGCACCGTGCGATGGCAGTTGTTGTAGTCGCTGCCGGTATCGACGATGCCGACCACCGGCTTGTCCAGCATCGCCTGCGAGTAGCCCATGGACTTGGCGAAGGATCGGCGCAGATACAGCGCGAAATCGGGATCGCCATAGTTGGCGGCGTTGCGGGCCAGCCCGCGCTTGGGTTCGGTGCTCATGCGGCGGATGCTACGGCTGGCACGGCGGGAGGGCAATTTGCGCTGCCAGGCTGGACGGCGGTTGCGTAGGGCGCTGCCCCGTGGGTATCTCGGCCGGCGCGCAGGCAATGGCGATGCAGCGCGACGCCGGGGGCGGGAGCGAATGGTGCGGGACGCCTTGCGCGAGCGATTCGTCGTGACCTTGCAGGAACTTGGCGACCATGCGGGCAACGGCCGCCTGCGCAGCGAACTCGGCTGGCAGGAGGACACCTACCGGGCCGTGCATGCCGCGCTGATCGATGCGGGCGTGGTAGTGCCGGGCCGCGGGCGCGGCGCCCGTCAGCCCGGCGCACGTCAGCCCGGCGCCCGCCAGGACGGCCCGGCCAGAGAAGTGCCGCAACGGCAATGGCGGGGGCGGCTACGAGCAAATCTTCAACAGCATCGACAACGTGCTGCGCACGGAGCCCGGCTGCACCACCGAGCTCGACTACACCGAGCAAACCTCATGGATGCTGTTCCTGAAATACCTCGATGATTTGGAGCAGGAGCGGGCAGTGCGCGCCGAGCTGGACGGCAAGCGCTACGCGTTCATCATCGAGCCGGCCTATCGGTGGTCCGCCTGGGCCGCGCCGAAGACGCCGGACGGCGGGTTCGACCACAGCAACGCGCTGACCAGCCCCGACCTGATCGACTTCGTCAACGGCAGGCTGTTTCCCTACCTGCGCGGCTTCAGGACGCGGGCGCCAAGCCCCGACACGATCGAATACAAGATCAGCGAGATTTTCAGCGAGATCGGCAACAAGTTCCGCGGCGGCTGCAGCCTGCGCGATGCGCTGGAACTGGTCGATGCGCTGCGCTTCCGGTCCCAGGCGGAGAAGCACGAGTTGTCCGCGCTGTACGAGGTCAAGATCAGGCGGATGGGCAACGCCGGGCGCAACGGCGGCGAATACTACACGCCGCGCCCGCTGATCCGCGCCATGATCCGGGTGGTGCAGCCACGCGTTGGCGAGCGGACCTATGACGATGTTGCAGGAGCGCACATTCTGCGCCAAGGAGAAGAAGAGCCTCGCCGATGTCATCGCCATCATGAACATGATCCTGCACGGCATCGACAACATGATCCTGCACGGCATCGACGCTCCGAGCGTCGTGCGTACCAATACGCTGGCGGAGAACGTTTCCGATCTTCAGGAGAAGGGCCGGTTCGAGGTGCTCCTGGCCAATCCGCCGTTCGGCGGTAAGGAGCGGCCGGAGGTGCAGAACGATTTCCCGACCCGCACCGGCGAGACGACGTTTCTGTTCCGAATAACCAACCAGGATGTATCAAAATCGCTGCACCGCGCTGGCACCCTCCCCACGGCGCGGCTAACGTAGGGCGCGTTGCCGCGGCCGTGACGTGGGACGGAGTGGACTGGAGACGCCATGTTGCCGCTTGCACTCACCATGGGCGATCCCGCCGGCATCGGCGGCGAACTTTCGCTCCGCGCCTGGCATATCCTGCGCGACACCGAACACTGTTTCGTCGTATTGGACGATCCGGACCGGCTTGCGGCGATGGCCGGCGCGATCCGGTGCGATGTGCCGATCCGCGTGGTGGCCGATGCCGCGGCAGCCGCTGAAACATTCCGCAACGCGCTACCAGTGTTGCCGGTGCGGCTTGCCGTCCCGGCGGTGCCTGGGCGGCCGGACAAGGCGAACGCGCGCGCGGTGATCGAATCGATCGAACGTGCCACCGCGCTGGCGGTGCGCGGCGCGGTGGCTGGCGTGGTCACCAACCCGATCAACAAGGCGGCGCTGTACGATGCGGGGTTCGCCTATCCCGGCCACACCGAGTTCCTCGCGGCGCTGACCGGCGCGGGGGGAAAACAGATCATGATGCTGGCCTCGCCGCTGTTGCGCGTGGTGCCGGTGACCGTGCACGCCTCGCTGCGCGCGTCGCTCGCCATGCTCAGCACCGAGATGATCCTGGTCGCCGCGCGCACCGCGCACGCTGCGCTGCGTTGCGACTTCGGCATCGCACGGCCGCGCCTGGCCATGGCCGGGTTGAACCCGCATGCCGGCGAGCAGGGCGCGCTGGGCGACGAGGAGGGGAAAATCATCGCACCGGCGCTGGCGGCGCTGCGGGCGGACGGGATAGACGTGTCCGGGCCCTGGTCGCCCGACACGATGTTTACCGCCGCGGCGCGCGCGCGATACGACGTGGCGATCTGCATGTATCACGATCAGGCGTTGATTCCACTGAAGACGCTGGACATGGACCACGGGGTGAACGTGACGCTCGGCCTGCCGATCGTGCGCACCTCGCCGGATCACGGCACCGCCTATGACATCGCCGGCCAGGGCGTGGCCGATCCCGCCAGCCTGATCGCCGCGATCGAGTTGGCGGCGACGCTGGCGGAGCGGCGGGCGGCGGCATTGGGGAGCACGACGTGATGGGATTGCTGCGCGACAAGGACGCGATCCGCGAGCTGCTGCACCAGTACTGCTTCTGCATGGACCAGGGGCGGTTTGCCGAGCTCGCGGCGCTGTTCGCGGCCGACGGCGAATGGATCGCCCCGTATCGCCGCGCCATCGGACCGGCGGAGATCGCCGCCTGGCTGGCGCAATCGGTGCCGCCCGAGCCGCGGCGGATGCACTACACGATGAACAGCGTCATCACAGTGAATGGCTCCCACGCCGAGGCGCGGTCGAACTACCTGGTAATGGTGGAAGGTGCCAATGGTCCCGTGCCGTCGGTGTGCGGCACGTATCAGGACGCGCTGGTGAAGCAGGGCGAGGCGTGGCGCTTCCGGCGGCGCGAGTTGCTCCACGCGTTCCGCGGCGACATGGCGCTGAGGGTTGCCTCCCCCGCGTAGGCGCCGGCGCGGTCTCCCTGCATTGCGGCCAACCTGCATTTGATCGGCGCAAATCCCGCGGGCCGGTCAACGGGGCGCGAAATTCGGAATGCTTTCGATCATGTGCAGCGCCTCCGTCAGCGTGAGGCGTTCAAACAGGCACAACCATTCGCCGGTGTGGCGATGGTAGGACAGGTCGAAACGATCCCGGCTGACGTATTCGAGCCGAGCAAAGGGTGCGTCGAATTCCGGCTCGTCGGCACCGGGGCCGTCCGAGCGGTAGCGCGTGATGAACCGGTACTTGTTGCCCAGCCACTTCCCGTAGATGGCGACCGGGAAATTGAACTCGGTGGAAGGGCAGATCTCGGGAAGAAACCGCGGCGTAAGCACGTCGGCGATGAATGTCTCGCAAGCCGTGGTGATGACCGACTTTTCGCCCGGCGACGGCTTGTTTCCGGCGCGTCCGCCGACGTAAACCCAACCGCCCCTCGCCATGGCCATCCCCGGCAAATGTTCCCCGGGGGGTTGTATTCCGCCGTCCTCGTGGGCGGCAATCGCGACCGCCGGCCGCGGCACCGCCGACGATGCCGGTCCAGCGCCGGCGCGTCAGCGTGGGGACACGTCCCGCGACGCCAGCCGCGCCTTCACCTCCGCATCGGTAAGCCGCGCGTCATAGATCGAGCGGGGCTCGATGCTGCGTGCGACGAGGGTGGCGGTGGCCACGGCGAGCAGCAGTGGCACGATGAGCGTGCGGCCCTGTCCGGTCAGTTCCATCATCAGCACGACGGCGGAGATCGGTCCCTGGGTGGTCGCCGCGAGGATGGCTCCGGCGCCGACAATCGCGAAGGCTCCCGGCGGCACGCCGGGCCAGACCCAGGACCAGGCGTCGCCCAGCACGCCGCCCAGCATCGCGCCCAGCGTCAGCGACGGGGTGAACAAGCCGCCGGGCGCGCCGCTGCCCAGGCACAGAATGGTCGCGGCCGGTTTCAGGACGACCAGCGCCAGCAGCAGGGCGGGCGCGACCTGACCGGTGAAGGCCAGCCAGGACACGTCCTTCCCATTGCCGAGCAATTCCGGACAGCCAATCGAAACCACGCCGAGCAGGCCCAGCGCCAGGACGGGTGCGACCAGCCGCTTCCAGCCCTGCGGCTTGTTGCGGTCGGCCCAGCCGACCGCCCGCACATACAGGACGGCCACGACGCCCACGATCGGTCCGGCGAGCAGCGCCCAGACGGCGATCGAGGCGGTGCTGTGATAATCCGGGATCGGGTAGGTCGGCGCATTGGGCAAGGCGAGCCACGAGACCGCGGTGGCAATCAAGGATGTCGCCATGGCGGGCAGGATCAGCCGCAGCGAGAGCACGCCGCGCAGCACCTCGATGGCGAACAGCGCGCCGCCCAGCGGAACCCCGTAGGCGGCCGCCATCCCGGCGCCGGCGCCGCACGCCACCAGCAACCGGCGCTGCTCGTCCGACAGGCGGCCCCGGTCCGACACGGCATTGGCGATCACCGCCCCCGCCTGTTTCGGCGCGCCTTCGCGCCCCAGCGAGGCCCCCATGCCGACGAGTACCACCGACAGGACGGCGCTGCCGAGGGTGCGCAGGGCGGGCAGCCGGCCGGCGAAGAACCAGATCGCCGCCGTGATGTCGATGGAGTTGCCGCTCGACAGCCGGATCAGGATGATTTGCCCCGCGCCGGTCGCGAGACCCGCCCCCAGCAGCATCACGATGTGCCGCCATGCTCCGGCCCGCGCCGCCGCATCCAGCAAGGTGCCGGGGGCTGGCCATGCCAGATGCTGCACGAGCTGCAGCAGCAGGGTCAGCCCCGCTGTGGCGCAACCGGTGCCGATGCCGATGAACGTCACGGCCAGCCAGAACCCCGCCGCACCGGACTGCGCGAGCGTTGCCGGTATGGCATTGCCTGACACCGCTGCGGTTGCTCGGGCCGCCTCTGGTCCCGGGGCAGCGGCGGAGGCGTCCGGGAGGTCGGTGTCCCCATCCATCGCGTCGATCTCCGGGCCAGGTCGGCCAGCGTGGCGCCGTTGCCAGATGGCCGGTGCGGCAAAGGGGTCCAGGCGATGGACGGGACGGGCTTTCCTGCCGCCGGGGTCGGCGCCTTGCGTCGCTGCCTGCGGCGTTTACCGCGAACCTGCCGCCAACGCGAGGAGCGACGCTGCGGTCGCCGCCATGCCAGCGTGGCATGCACACCAGGCGGGAGCTTGCTTGTGCGCCAGGAAAGCTGGCGTGGTCCAGCCGGTGCAAGTCCGGCCCGCGTAAGCCGTAGCGGGCGCCCGGTAGCGAGCGTTGCGTGGTCGCTGGCGACGGCGGCTGCGAAGCGTACACAGCGATGCAGTGGGGTGTGCTATTGAGCCACGAAACCTCCCAGTTCGCGGAGGCCGAGACGGTAAGCAACGTCGAAGGCAACATGTGCGGTTCCGCCATGCGAGGGGCTGACGCCCTGCCGGGGTCGAAGAACGGAACGTGTCAATGACTTTGATACATCCGCGCTCGCCGCAGGTTCACCCGAAGCACCGGTTGCCCAGCCTGGTCGCCCCCGTGCAGGGTCAACACGGCCTTGGACGTGTCGAGGCCAATGCGGCTAATCTCGCTCATCGGCGGCTCCTGTGCTGGGTTGTGAGACCCCCAACAGTGGCACGAGATGCCGTGGGGCCGTCCACCCCAACAATGACAGCGGGGCGCGGCCATGACCCGAACGGTCAGCGCCCTGCCACGCCCGCGCCGTTCAGTACGAAACGCGCCAGCGTCTCGCCGAGGCAGGTGTTCAACAACGCCATCGTCCGCGTGCGATCGGTGCGCCGGACCCGCTCCAGGTCGATCTGCCCATCCTCGGCCCAACCGCGCATCACATCGAACCGTTGGAACAGCACCACGCCCGGCATGACGGAGACCTGCCGCAGGGCGGCCTCATACGGGTCGAGATCGGCATTGGCGCGCAGGAAACGGCTGAATTGCGGATCGATCAGCACCACGTCGGCACCGGCCTCGCGCGCGCGGCCGATGCCCTCCTGCAATGCCGCTACCATCCCGTCAGGCCGCAGGCCGCGCACGGCCTCGACCGTTCCGGTCTGCCAGACCACGAGCTGGTAATGCCGCGCGGCCAACGCCGCCTCCAGCAGCGGCAGCATGTCCGCCGCCGTCAGACCGCGTCCGCCGCGCAGGGTCAGCGCGAACGCCACCCTGGGCAGGGCGGCATGCAGCGCCTCGACCATGCGCGCGGGAAACGCCGAATTGCGATCCGTTCCGAACTGGTCCCCGACCGTGGTTGCCGAACCCACCGCGAGCACGTTCACCGGCCCGCCGGCGCCGATCGCCGCGGCCACCTGCTCCAGCGGCGCTTCCGGCGTCGTAAACGCCCCCGGCGCCACACAGGCCCCCCGCATCTGCTCCTGTTCCACCCGCGATGATGCCGGGCACGCGACCAGCACCAGCAGCCATAACCAGGAAGTCCAGCGGCGCATGTGCTTCTAGCCGCTGTCGGTTCGCACGACCGCCGGCAACGCGGCGGCCAGGCGAACCGAGGCCGAGCGGCCCTTCGCACGGTACCAGGCGCTCAACGCGCCGACCGCCGCCATAGCCGCCGCACCGCCCAGGTTCACCCCGACCTGCATGACCACCCCGTCATCGTACTCCAGCCCCAGGCGGGCAATGAAGCCGAAAAAGATGCCGAAGCAGAAGACCGGCAGCGAGTTCTGCCCCAGCAGCACAAGCGGCGCGGCAAGCCGAGAGTCCAGCCACGCCGCGCCGCGCGGCACGGTGCGCGCCACCAGCCAGGTCAGCGACAGGATCGACAGCAGGCGGAACGGGTGCATCCCGGTCTTGTCCCCGGTGATGACCAGGCGGATCACCGGACCCGGCATCGCCGCCATGATCGGCGGGTGCGTGTCGATCACCCAGATCACCACGACCCCCGCGGCCAGGATCGCCACGCAGAGCACGTCGATCGGCCAACGCATGCGCGGCCAGCGCGGCGGAGCGTATGACAGGACGGCACCGATCATGAACAGGAACTGCCAGGCAAACGGATTGAAAAACCAGACTTCGCCGGCGATCCAGCTCTGCAAATTCAGCCCGGTCGCCCGCGTGGCCGCGTACAAAGCGAAGGAAGCGCCCAGCAGCAGCAGCGGCCGGCGCAGCAGCGGCAGCGCCACGGCAAAGATCAGCAGCAGCATGATGTAAAGCGGCAGGATGTTCAGCAGGCTGGGCTGGAACCGCAGCAACAGCGCCTGCAGCATCGCCTGGTACGGCGCGCTGCCCAGCACGTCCAGCCTGGTTTCGTCGAGGTAATAGGCGCGATCCAGCGCCGCGGCCGAATACGCCACCTGCGCCGTGAACACGACGAACAGGAAGATATGCGCGATATACAGCGTCCAGGCGCGCCGCAGCACGTCGGCCGCCGCGTACAAATAGCCCTGGCGATTCATGGTCAGGCCATACGCCAGGCCGCCGCCATAGCCGGCAAGCAACACGAAAATCTCGGTCGCGTCGCACATCGCGAAATTCTGCAGGCTGATATGCGATAGCACGTCGCCCGGGATGTGGTCGGTATAGATCCACCACAGGGCGAGTCCCCGGAAGAAGTCCACGCGCAGGTCGCGCGTACCGCCGCGCCGGATCAGATGCATGCGACTCCCCATACCGCGCCCCAATGTGGGGCGGCAGGGGCCGGACCGGAACCAGGGGCCGCATGACGAATGGTTACGGCAGCAGGCCACGCCCGATCTGTGCGACATCGGCGGCGGCGGCGCAGGCCGGATGCCGGGTCAGCAGCAGCGCCTGCCGCCGGATCGCCTCCCGCACGCGGTCGTCGCGGCGGATCACCCCGGCGAGCGGCGGCTCACGGCCGAGAAAAGTGGCGCAGGCACGCCGTAACGTCGCGTAGGTGCGCTCGCCGGCGCCGCGGCTGCTGGCCTGGTTCACGATCACGCGCGCATCGCCGCCAATACGGTCGGCGGCATGCAGCTTCAGCACCGCATAGGCGTCGGTCAGGCTGGTCGGCTCCTCGGTCGCCAGCACCAGCAGCGTGTCGGCAAAGGCCGCCATACGCCGCACCGGATGCTCCAGCCCGGCGCCGAGATCGAGCAAGACCATGTCGAAGCCCGCGGTTGCCTGCCGCAGTTCCGCCAGCGTGCGCTCGAGCAGGGCCGGCTGCAGGCCGGAGAACATGCCGGAGCCGGAGCGGCCGGCGAGGATATCGAAGCCGCCCTCCTGGTGCCGGATCGCCGCCTGTGCGACCGAGGCGCGGCCGGCGATGACGTCGGCCAGATCCAGGGTCGGGGTCAGGCCGAGCTGCACATCGACATTGGCCAGGCCGAGATCGGCGTCGAACAGCAGCACCTTGCCGCCCAGTTGCGCCAGCGCGTGCGCCAGGGTGATCGCGAACCAGGTCTTTCCCACGCCACCTTTGCCGGAGGCGATCGCAACCAGGCGGGCGGCGGAACCGCCCGGGGCGCCCTCCGGGATGCGTGTCGGTCCCATGGCGCTGGCGAGGGTCGGTGCCGCCGAGGCGGCGTTTGCCGGCGCCATGGCACGGGCGGGCGTCGATGCCGTGGCAACGGCGTGCTCCGTGCCCGCGGGGATTGGCGGGACACGGAGAAGAACGCTCCCCCCGCCCCCCTCCCGCAAAGGGAGGCGAAGCATAGTCCCTGCGCCGGACCTTATCCTGACGGGCATGGGAGCGTGCCCTTTGTGGCCGGATACGAGACGCAATGCGGCGTCGGTCATGGATTTGCCATCCGGGTTTGCAGCAGTCGCTCGGCGAGGAAGGCGGGGGTCAGCGGCACCAGGCCATCGGCCGCGCCGGCGCCGATGCCGGCCTCGGTGAGCGCCAGGCCGCCGGCGGCGGCGGCGGCCAGGATGCCGCCGAGCCGCCGGGCTACGTCCAGGCGGGTCGCCACCAACTGGCTGGCGCCGGCCGCGGCAAAGGCCGCCGCAAAATCGGCCGCCTCCGCTGGATCCAACCCGCCCGGCAGCACCAGCACGACCCGCGCCGAGGCGGTGCCGGCAAGCGCGGCGAGTTCCTCGACCTGCACCGGGTCGAACGGATCGCAGCCCGGCGCGTCGATCAGCACCGGTGCGGCGTCCTGCCGCCGAGCCAGGGCCCGGCCCAGCGTGACGGGGTGGCTTGCCACGATCAGGTCGATGCCCAGCAGCCGGGTGAACGCTGCCAGTTGCTCTGTCGCGCCGGCCCGTTTGCCGTCGGCGGTAATCACCATCGGGACCGCCCCGGCCATCACCAGGCGCGTAGCGAGCCGCGCCACGGTCAGCGTCTTGCCGGCCCCCGGCGGACCGGACAGCAGCAGCGGCGGGGCCGTGGCGGCCAGCTTCAGACTGTCGAACGCCAGCGCCGAGGCCAGGGCGGCGTCCAGCGCGCCGGCTTGCAAGCCGGCCTGTAGCGTGGCCGGCACGGCGTGGAATTGCAGCGCGGCCACCCGCGCGGGATCCGGCAGCGATGGTGGCAGGGGAGATGGCGCGGGACATGGCAGAGGCGACCGCGGCAAGGGGTCATCCGGCTCCAGGGCGGCGGTGATCTCCACCCCGCCCGCGACCCGCCTGGTGCCAAGGATCAGCGCGTCGGGCCCGAGCTCGGCGCGCACCTGCGCCATCGCCGCGGCCATCGCCGGCGCGCGGAACAGCTTCAGGCGCATCGGCGAGATCCCCAGGAACCTCGCCCGCCGCGCGGGAGAGGCCGGCGGACATGGCTCCCCGGGCGAGACTGATCAGGTCGCCCCGCGGCATCCTCACCCTTGGCGCTCGTGCATCTCGGCCTCTCCCGCGAAGTGGGAGAGGTTTTGATGGTCGTCATACCGTCCCCACCGTCCGGATGCGCGCCCGGGGCGAGATCTCCGCCTGCGCCAGCACCGGCGTGTTCGGGCGGATGCGCTCGACAATGGCCCGAACGTGCAAACGAATGCCGCCGCTGGTGAGCAACACGGGCGCCTCGCCGGTCGCCGCCGCGGTATCGAACGCGCTGCGCAGACCCTGCATGAACGCCTGCAGCCTGGACGGCGCCATCGCCAGTTGGCGTTCCTCCGGCGGACCGCTCAGCGCCTCGGCGAACGCGCCTTCCCACTCGGGCGACAGCGTTATCAGCGGGATATAGCCGTTCGCCCCGGTGTGGCTGTCGCTGATCTGCCGGGCCAGGCGCATCCGGACATGCGCGACGATCGCCGGGATGGCGCGCGTTGCGCCGCCGCATGCCTCCTGGATCGCTTCCAGGATCGTCGCCAAGTCCCGCACCGACACCCGTTCCGACAGCAAGGACTGCAAAACCCGCTGCACCGCCCCCACGGTGATCTGCGACGGCATGATGTCCGCCACCAGCTTCTGCTGTTCGCGCGGCAGCTCATCCAGCAATTTCTGCGTCTCGGCGTAGGACAGCAGCTCAGCGACGTTGTCGCGGACCAGCTCCGTCAAATGCGTGGTCAAAACGCTCGGAGGGTCAACCACCGTGCAGCCGCGAAACAGCGCTTCCTCTTTCACCGACGGATCGATCCACAGCGCCGGCAGCCCGAATGCCGGTTCCTTGGTGCGTTCGCCCGGCAGGTCAGGCACGCCGCCCTTGGGGTCCATCGCCAGCACCATGGTCGGGCGCAGTTCGCCCCGGCCGGCTTCGATCTCCTTGATGCGGATCGAGTAGGTATCGGCCGGCAACTGCATGTTGTCCTGGATCCGTACCGGCGGCAGCACGAACCCCATCTCGCTCGCAATCGACCGCCGCAGCCCCTTGATCTGCTCCGTCAGCCGCGCGGTCTCGCCGCCGGCCAGTGACAGTAGCCCGTAGCCGAGTTCGACCCGGATCAGGTCGATGCGCAACGCCTCGCTGATCGGTTGCTCGGTAGCCATGATCGGCGCCGGCGCGGGCTCCGGGCCAAACACCGCGGGATGCTTGTGCCGCAGCCACGCGCCGCCGCCCGCCAGGCCGGCCAGCGCCATGAACGGCAGCATCGGCAACCCCGGCAGCAGAGCCAGCACGGTCGCCGCGCCAGCCGCCATCGCCAGCGGCTTCGGGTTGCCGCCGAGCTGGCGGATCAGCGCCGCGTCCGCGCTGCCCTCGATGCCGCCCTTGGTGACCACGATGCCCGCCGCGGTCGATACCAGCAGCGCGGGAATTTGCGTCACCAGCCCGTCGCCCGCGGTCAGCGTGGTGAACGTGGCGACCGCGTCGGAGAATGTCATGCCATGCCGCACCACGCCGATCGTCAGGCCGCCCAGGATGTTGATGACGGTGATGATCAGCCCGGCGATCGCGTCGCCGCGCACGAACTTGGCGGCGCCGTCCATGGCACCATAGAAACTGCTCTCCTCCTCCAGCTCCTTGCGCCGCCGCCGGGCGGTCTTCTCGTCGATCATCCCCGCCGACATCTCGGCGTCGATCGCCATCTGCTTGCCCGGCATCGAATCCAGGCTGAACCGCGCCGCCACCTCGGCGATCCGGCCGGAACCCTTGGTGATGACCATGAAGTTCACCACCAGCAGGATCGAGAACAGGATCAACCCGATCACCACGTCGCCGCCCATCAGGAAGCCGCCGAACGCCGCCACGACGTGACCCGCGGCCAGCGGCCCCTCGTTGCCGTGCGACAGGATCAGGCGCGTGGTCGCGACGTTGAGCGACAGGCGCAACAGGGTGGTCAGCAGCAGCAGTGTCGGAAAACTGGAGAAATCCAGCGGCCGTTTGAGGAACAGCGACACCATCAGCACCAGAACCGCGCCGGTGATCGACAGCGACAGCCCGAAATCCAGCAGCAGCGGCGGCAGCGGCAGTATCAGGACCGAGAGCAGCGCCACCACGCCGAGCGCCAGGCCGATATCGCTGCCGGGCGCGAATTGCCGCGCGCGTGCGGCGAGGGTGGGCAGGAATCCCGCGGCGGCGGCGGCTTCGGCCATGGTCAGGTGCCGCGCGAAAGATTGCTCTCCCTCCCCTTGAGGGACGGGGTTGGGAGGAGGGGTCGGCCGGTGCGGGCCTCCGGCCGACCCGTCCCCCCAACCCCGTCCCTCAAGGGGAGGGAGAGCAATCTTGCACCCGTGCCCCCGGTCCTGATGCCCCCGGTTTGGATCCCCATGACGGCAGAGCTCCGCATCCGCGCCCTCACGCCGCCACGCCGGCGGTGGGCGGCGGCACCGCCACCCCCTGCGCCGCGTAATCGCGCAGCTTGTTGCGCAAGGCGCGGATGGAAATGCCCAGGATCGTCGCGGCATGCGTGCGGTTGCCGAGCGTATGGCCGAGCGTCTCGATGATCAGGTCGCGCTCGACCTCCTCCATCTTGCGGCCGACCAGGGACGCGATGCCGCCTCCCAGGCCCCTTCCGTCGGCGCAGGCGGAGTCCGGCAACCCGTCGGCCCGGCCGAGCTCGATTGCCTCGATGCCGATCTCGCTGCCGGAGGCCAGCAGCACCGCGCGATGCACCGCATTCTCCAGCTCGCGCACGTTGCCGCGCCAGCCATGCGCGTTCAGCCGCAGCAGCGCGCCGGCCGATATCGGGCGGAACGGCAGGCCATTCACGTCGGCATATTTGCGGGCGAAATGCTCGGCCAGCGGCGCGATGTCGCCCGGCCGCTCGTGCAAGGAAGGGATGCGCAGCGACACCACGTTCAACCGGAAATACAGATCCTCGCGGAAAGTGCCGCGCCGCACCTCGGCCGGCAGGTCGCGGTTGCTGGTCGCCAGGATCCGCACGTCCACCTTCACCGGGCCGGCGCCGCCCAGCCGGTCGATCTCGCGTTCCTGCACCGCGCGCAGCAGCTTGGCCTGCAGCCGCACGTCCATTTCGCTGATCTCGTCGAGCAGCAATGTGCCGCCGTTGGCGGCCTCGAATTTGCCGACCCGGCGCGCCAGGGCGCCGGAGAAGGCCCCCTTCTCGTGTCCGAACATCTCGGATTCCAGCAGATTCTCAGGGATGGCGGCACAATTCAACGCGATGAACGGTCCGCCGGCCCGGCGCGAACGACGATGCAGGTGGCGCGCCAGTATCTCCTTGCCGGTGCCCGACTCGCCGCAGATCAACACCGACGCCTCGGACTTCGCCACTTGCTCGGCCCGCCGCACCGTCGCGGTCATCGCCGGGTCGCGCACGATCAGCGCGTGGCTCTCGCCGGCGGCAGCTTCGAGAATCGCCGCGATCAGGTCCGGATCCGGCGGCAGCGGCAGGAATTCGCGCGCGCCGTCGCGGATCGCCCGCAACGCCGCTTCCGGGTCGCGCGTGGTGCCGCAGGCCACCACCGGTACGGCAATCCGCTCCGCCGCCAGCGCGCGCACCACGCCGCCCACGTCATGCGCCAGGTCGCACAGCACAAGGTCCACCCGCGCATCGGCCCGCAGATGCGCCAGCGCGGTGTCCGCGTCGTCCGCCTGATCGAGCTTCGCCCCGCGCGCGATGGCGATGCGCGCGGCCTGACCGAGCTCGCCCGCCAGCGAGCCGATGATCAGCACGCGCATGTGACTAAACCTCTCCCGCCGCGCGGGATTGCGCCGCGAAGCAAACTGATGCGGCACGCAACGCCGGATGAGGGCGCTGTGTGCCGGCCGGATCACCCTCGCCCTCGGCGGTCCCGCGCCTCGACCCCTCCCACGTCGCGGGCGAGGCGCATGTCACTGCCGATCCGCCTTGACGATCTCGGTCATCGTCACGCCCAGGCGGCTATCGTCCACCATGACGACTTCGCCGCGCGCCACCAGACGGTTGTTGACGTAGATATCGATCGCCTCGCCCAGCTTGCGGTCCAGCTCCACCACCGCGCCGCGGCCGAGCTTCAGCAACTGGTTGACCTGCATCGTCGTCTTGCCAAGCACGGCGCTCACCGTGACCGGGATGTCGTACACCGCCTCCAGCTCGCGCATGGTGCGTGCGCCGCCGCCTTCCGCGGCTTCGTTGAGTTCGGTGAGCTCCATGTCATCCGGCATATTCTGTCTCCTTGGGTTCCGCGACCGCCGGCGGCAGCCCCGCCAGCGCGAGCGCGGCGGCCACCTGCTCCCACAATGCGGCCGCGTCGCGCGTGGCGCCGCCGTTGCGCCAGGCGATGCGCGCGTCGCCGGCTGGGATGGATTCGATAGGAACAATCTGCAGGCGCCCGGCGAGGTCGGGGTCCAGCCGTTCGATCTCGCGCGCCACGGCGGTGCAGTGCCGCGGGTTGATCCGCAGCGTTACCGCCGGCTCTTTGAACAGCCCCGGCAACACGATGCGGATCACCGCCTGCAGCTCCGCCTCGCCATGATGGGCGGCGAGCGCCGGCAGCACGACGCCCAGGCTGCCAAGCAGCAGGCCGGCGATCGTCGCGGCGGATTGTTCGGCGAGGTCGAGAAGCGCGTCATGCGCGGCGGCAAGCTGCGCGGCGACGGCGGCGACGGTCTGCCGGATCGCGGCATGGTCGGCGGCCTCCGCTTCGACCGCCGCGGCGGCGCTTCCAGCCTGCCAGGCTTCCGTCCGCGCCGCGTCCAGCTCCGCCGCCGAGAAGCTCGGCTCGATCACTTCCGGCTCCGCCGGATGGTCCCGTGCCGACAGGTCGAAATCCTCGGCGAACAGCACCTTGCCCGATGGCCGGCGATCGAAATCCAGGTTCGCGTCCATGGTCAAAGGTCCTTGGACACCTCTCCCGCTTCGCGGGAGAGGTAAAGGCGCTCCGGCGCCGGGAGTGGGAGCGATCGGGGCGGCACGCGGCGCTTCATGCCGGCCTCTCCCGCTTCACAGGCAACATGCACCATCAATAGATCAGCTCCTCGTCCTTGCCGCTGCTGATCTCGATCGAACCCTGCGCCGCCAATCCCTTGGCAAGTTGCACGATCCCCGCCTGCGCCTCATCCACGTCGCGCACACGGACCGGACCCAGCCCCTCGATATCGTCGCGCAGCATCTTTGCCGCGCGGTCCGACATGCTGCTCAGGAACAGCTCGCGCAGCTTCTCCGACGCACCCTTCAGCGCGATCGGCAGCTTGTCCTTCTCGATCGAGCGCAGCAGCAACTGGATCGACTGCGGCGTGAGCCGCGCCAGGTCGTCGAAGGTGAACATCAGCGACTTGATCCGCTCGGCCGCTTCCCGGTTGCGCTCCTCCAGCGCGGCGAGGAACCGGCCCTCCGACTGCCGGTCGAGGTTATTGAAGATGCCGGCCATCATCTCGTGCGCGTCCCGCCTGGTGCTGCGCGCGAGGTTGGACATGAACTCGGCGCGCAGCGTCTTTTCCACCCCGTCCAGCACATCCTTCTGCACGCTTTCCATGCGCAGCATGCGCATCACCACTTCCATGGCGAACGAATCCGGCAGCAGCGACAGCACGCGCGCCGCATGCTCCGGGCGCACCTTGGAAAGCACCACGGCGACCGTCTGCGGGTATTCGTTCTTCAGGTAGTTCGCCAGCACGCTCTCGTTGACGTTGCCCAGCTTGTCCCACATCGTCCGCCCGGCAGGGCCACGGATTTCCTCCATGATCTGCGAGGCGCGGTCGCGCGGCAGCGCCTTTTGCAGAAGCCGTTCGGTGCTCTCGAAGCTGCCGACCAGGTTGCCGGCGCCGCCGATGCTTTCCGCGAAGTCGAGGCACAGCCGCTCCACCACGTCGGCGCGCACCGAGCCGAGCTGCGCCATCGCCGAGGAGATGTCCTTGAGCTCGTCCTCATGCATCATGCCGAATAGCCGCGCGCATTGGTCCTCGCCGAGCGCGAGCATCAGCATCGCCGCCTTCTGCACCCCGCTGAGGCCACGATAGTCCTCGGGTTTCGCGAGATCAGCCATTTGCCTGCACCATCCAGCCGCGTACGATGGACAGCGTTTCGTCCGGATGCTTGTCCACCAGCTCGGTAACGCGGCGTATCGACGAGGCGCGTATCTGGCCCTCGATCTGCGCCAGGTTCACCATGCTCTCGTCCTCCAGCAGCGGGGTCGCGGACAGGCCGGCGCGCAGCGCCTGCGCGCCCGGACCGCCGGCCAGCAGCGCCGCGCCGGCCGGGCCGGCAAGCGCCACCTGTGCGCCGCCCGGCGACGGCAGGCTGGCCATCCCGCCGCCCAACCCGAGTGCGGTCAGCCGCGTCACCATCGGACGCAACACGAACAGCAAGGCCAGCACCGCCACCAGGCCGAGCAAGCCGGTCTGCGCGAGACGCAGCACGTCGGCCTTTTCCAGCCGGAAACCGAACAGACCGGGCCGCTTCGGGGTGGCCGCCATGTCGTCCTCGGCAAAGTGCATGCTCACCACGTCCACCTGGTCGCCGCGCTTCGCATCGAAGCCGATCGCGCTTTTGACCAGGGTGGCGATGCGGTTCAGCTCCGCCGCTGAACGTGGCTTGCTCA
This sequence comes from Acetobacteraceae bacterium, assembly GCA_035535035.1. Lineage (GTDB taxonomy): Bacteria > Pseudomonadota > Alphaproteobacteria > Acetobacterales > Acetobacteraceae > JASHVB01. Next base: position 1,543 of record DATLQW010000019.1, on the reverse strand, counting down.
CCCGCTTGCCGTCGGGACCGACTGTGTTTACGTCGTCCACCATCACCGCCAGGCTGATGCGGTCGATCTGCGGTTGCTGGTGGATCAGCGTGCGCACCGTCTTGCTGATTTCGTAATTCGTGGTCTCTTCCCGGCGCGCCTCCTGCGAGCCGGCGCCGGTGCTGCCGGCATCCGCGTTCGGCAGGTTGTTCTGCACCGACACCGTGCGGTTCGGTTCGGTTGATTTGCTGGATGAGTTCACCGTCTGCGTGCTGCGTGTCACCTGGCCGTCCGGATCGTAACTTTCCTTGGTTTCCTTGATCCGGTCGAAGTTCATGCTCACCGTGGCTTCCGCCCGCACCTTGCCGGGCCCAAGGCTGCGCTCCAGCATCTCCTCCACCGCGCGCGCGATGCGCAGCTCGGTGGCGTGGCGCAGGTCGTCGGTGGACCGCGCGGCACCCGCCGCATCGGCGGGCTCCCCGGCCCGCGCCAGCAGGTCGCCGCGCGAGTCGATGATCGCGATGTTCTGCGGCCGCAGCCCGGGCACCGCCGCCGCGACCAGGTTGAGGATCGCCTGCACGCCCTCGCGGTCGAGCCGGTCCGCGCCGACCATGGTCAGCATCACGCCGGCCTGCGCCTCCTGCGCGTCGCGCGAGAAAGGCTCCCGCCGCGGCAGCACCAGGTTCACGCGCACCGCCCGCACGCCGCGGATCACGCGGATGGTGCGCGCCAGCTCGCCCTCCAGCGCGCGCGTCTCGTTGATCCGCTGCTCGAAATCGGTCGAGGCGAAGCCGTCGCTCCGATCGAAGATCTCGTAGCCGACCGAGCCGCCGGACGGCAGCCCATCCTTCGCCAGCATCAGGCGCGCTTCCGGCACCTGGTCCATCGGCACCAATATTTCGTTGCCGCTGGGCCCGACCTGGTAGGGGACGTGGTGGTGGCCAAGCAGATCGACCATCTTGGCGGCGTCGCGCGTATCCAGGTCGCCATACAGCAGCGCCATCTGGCCCGTGGTGCCGCGCAGCGTCATCAGGGCCAGCATGCCCAGCATGCCGATGGCGACCGCAACCAGCGCGGCGATGCGCGCCGGGCCAAGCGCCTTCAGCCCATCAAGCAGGGCCTTCATCGCGCGCACCCCTGTGCCAAATCGCTACCTTGCACGACCACGGTTCGATCTCTGCCCGGCTTCCTGCCGTGGCGAGACCTTGCCCTGCGCGGCTTACCCGCGAGTTAACGGCCCGGCAGATTGTGCCGCCGCGGATCGTGCCGCCAGCGTGAGCTCTCCCGCCGCGACCGTGACGCACACCGCAACCCGACTCAAACCGACCGCCCGAAAGGCTGACTCGTCAGGCGGCCAGCCGCGCGACATCCATGTCATTGCGAGTGGCTCTTATGGCGTTCTTTGTTGGTATCGGCTATGCTAGTGGCAGGACGAGGAGATCGCCATGGACCTGGCGGCATTTGAGAGCTGGCTTGGTGGGGTCGTGACCCTGACCGAGGCGCAACGACGACGGGCCTGGCAGGCTTTGGCCATGGCCATGGCCGAGGCGTCGGAGAGCAGTGA
>DATLQW010000018.1:0-33904 GCA_035535035.1 Acetobacteraceae bacterium | reverse complement strand
GAGTGTCCACGCATGCTGGGGTCTCTGACCACGCCGGACCAACCCGCCGCTCGCGATGACGCGACGAGTCGTGTTGCCTTCCAGGTTGGTAACCCTGTCGGCGTCCGGGATAAGGCGCTTTCGCGGCTCAATGGCCAGCCTGCGTGATCCCCTGCCGACGCTTCGCCCTGCCCCTCGCGGAACACGACGCACGGCTCGGGGGCGATGTGACTCGCTATGTCTTCATCGTAGAGGACTTGCACCTCCTGCTCCTTGCCGGTCTCCCGGCGCACTACCAGCCCGCCATACACGATCGGCGCGTTTCTGAACAATCCGGTGTTCCTGACCGGTGGCAGCCACGCGGGCGACAGCCTCGCCAACACCGTGTTCCAGTTCACCGGCACGATCGGCTTGAACGCAGGCAATAACTCGTTCGTCGTGGGCCACGACGATGGAGTGGTGTTGACCATCGCGGGATTTGGCACTGTGGTAAACGCGCCAGGTTCGACCGGCCTCTCTCTGACGCCATTCAACGTGGACAACACCGGAGCGGCTGGCAACTTCGCCTTCACGCTGGATTACGCCGAGTGCTGCGGTCCGCCGGCGGCGCTGGTGTTCTCGATCAACAACGTCGTGGTGGGCGCGCCGGAGCCGGCTACGATGGCAATCCTTGGCACCGGCCTGTTCGGGCTTGGGCTGATGCGCCGGCGCCGCCGCATCTGACCCAACGGTGTCGGAATTCTTTACAGGCGGCGTCGCAGGGCGCCGCCTGTGGTTGGTCTGAAGGCCTGTCGGGAATTAATCGAACCACGTGAGATCGCCGCAGCCGCCCCCGTCGTCGTCCCCCTCCCATGACAACCTGCACCCGGCGTCGCGTTAGCCGATCCACGGATCACGACGCCTTGGCCAGCCTGCGCCTGAGCATTAAGAGTCCGGCGCATGAAAGTTGCTGACACGCGCGCCGCGGCCGATCGCCGAGCCGTTGCTGGCCATGTGGCCGGCGTACCCGGCCTGTCCGGGCGCCGCCCGGCCGTCAGGCTTGCCCCTCACGATGACCCGCATTAAAGCGGCCCCAGGTGCGACCTCCGGCGCCGGGCCGAGCCGCAACGACCCATGCCCATGCGGCAGTGGCCGCAAGTACAAGGCGTGCTGCGCCGTTACGCCGGCGCGGCAGAGCGCGGCTTCGGTGCCGGCCGGCCCGCGTCCCAATGGTTTCGCCGGCCAGAGTTTTTTGACCGAGGCCGGCCGGATAGCCTATTCCGCCGACCAGTTGCGTCGGGCACTGCAGCCCGGCGCCACTGGCGCCGCCGCGCAACGCCGGCCGGAGCGTGACGACCCGACGCCGCGACAGGCCAAAGCAGCCGGGCGGCATCGGCTCCGCGGGATACAGCTCATGCAAGCGGGCCAGTTGGGCGCCGCCTCGCAGACTCTGCGACAGGCGGTTCAGCTCGATCCGAACAATGCCGCCTCGCATCACGCCCTTGGCCTGACGCTGCTGCACGGCGGATTGCTTTCCGAGGCCGCCACCTGCTTGCGGCGGGCGGTCGCGCTCAAGCCGGATTTCGCCAGTGCCTGTAGCGATCTGGGCATTGCGCTGGACCGTCTGGGTCTCGACCTCGATGCCATCGAGGCGTACCGTGCGACGGTCGCACTGGCGCCGAAGCGGACCGAGGTCCATCGCAGGTTGGCCGAGCTTTACCAGGCACATGCCCGGATGGAGGACGCCGCCACGTGCTTCCGCCGGGCAGCCGCGAGTGCATCCGATGCAACGGCGGCCCGGCTGTTCGAGATCAAAGCGTTGGTATTGGAGGGGAACATCGGTGCGGCGGAGCAGCTTCTCCGCAAGCTGATCGCGCTCGATCCAGCGAGCGGCGAGGCGGAAAGCGCCCTTGCTGATGTGCTGGTCACTCTGGGACGGTTCGAGGAGGGGGTGCAACATTTCGAGCATGCGCTCGAACTCGATCCGCGGCTGTATTCAGCCTGGCTCGGCCTGGCGCGCGCCAGGCGGTTCACGGAAGCGGACCGGCCCAGGATTGCGCGGTTGTCGGCCCTTCTCGAGCTGCCGGACCTGGGTGACCAGCCGCGGATGGTCCTGAATTTCGCGCGCGGGAAGATCCTCGATGACCTGAATGACTACGGCGAGGCCATGCGGTGTTTCGATGCGGCCAATCATATCAGGGACCGTTCCGCCGGTTTCGACCGAGCCGGTTTCGCGGCGCGCGTGGATCGACTGATCGGCCGGTTCACACCTGATTTCCTGGCGCGCGAGTCGGAGATCGGAACGTCGGACGAAACGCCGCTGCTGATCCTGGGGATGCCCCGGTCGGGCACGACGCTGGTCGAGCAGATCGTTTCCCGCCACCCGGCGATCGCTGCCGGCGACGAAGTGATATTCTGGACCAACCACGGTGCCGTTTGGGAGGCGGCCGAGGGCCCCGGTTTCACGCCGGAGGCAGCGCGTGCCCTGGCCCGGGACTATCTTGCCGTGTTGCGGCGACTCGGACCGTCCGCGGCGCGGGTGACCGACAAGCTGCCGTTCAACTTCCTCCGGCTTGGCCTGATTCATCTGCTGCTGCCGCGCGCGCGGATCATTCATTGCCGGCGCAACCCGCTCGACACATGCCTGTCGATCTACTCGATCCTGTTCACCGCCAGGATGGCGTTCGCGGCGAACAAGGCGAACCTGGCATTCTACTATCAGCACTATGCCAGGCTGACGGAACACTGGCGCGCGGTGCTGCCCGCCGATCGTTTTTTGGAAGTGGACTATGAGAATCTGGTCGCCGATCGCGAGGCGGAGACCCGACGGTTGATCGCGTTCGCCGGGCTCGATTGGAACGATGCCTGCCTGCAACCGGAGCGCAACGATCGCATGGTGAGGACCGCAAGCTCCTGGCAGGCGCGCCAGCCGGTTTACAATTCGTCGGTGGACCGTTGGCGCCGTTACCAACCCTGGCTCGGCGAACTGCAAGTCCTGCTCCCGCAAGCGATCGGCCCGGCCGCCACGGCTTCTCCGATTTTGTAACGAACCCGCCAAGGGCCGCTCGCGATGGCGTCGCGGCCGCGCCACCAAGGATGAGGTGCGCCCGCCCGGCCGCCTTTCGCTTCGAGCATGCGCCGGGAACCGGACCGGACGCCGGATTGTTGCATTCCTTCGCACCGCACCGGCATTGTTGCGACGCCTGCCGAGGAGACATCGCCGTGCCAACGCCGAAGCCGCAGCTTCCGTCCACCATTTGGCTGATCTTTCTCGGTCTGCTGGTGGTGACCCTGTTCGGCCTGTTCGGCTCCGGCGGAGGGAGCGACGTCATACCGTACAGCCAGTTCCAGCAATACCTCGATGCCGGCAAGGTGAAGCAGGTCACCGTCTCCGGCGACGTCATCCAGGGCACGCTGAACGAGAAGTTGCCGGGCGGAAAGACCGCGTTCAGCACGGTGCAAGTGCCGCCTGACCTTGCCGGGGCGTTGGCCAAGCACGGGGTGGAATACAGCAGCGTGCCGACGAGCACTGCGCTGAGCACGCTGCTGTCCTGGGTCATCCCGCCGCTGCTGTTCGTCGGCATCTGGCTGTGGGCGTCGCGCGCGATGTCGGGCGGTGGCGGTGGGCGCGGCGGTTTCGGCGGCGGGCTGTTCTCGGTCGGCCGCAGCCGCGCCAAGCTGATCACCGCCGAGACCGGCATCAAGACCACGTTCGACGACGTGGCGGGCGTGGACGAGGCGAAGGCGGAGCTGCACGAGATCGTCGATTTCCTCAAGCGGCCGGACGAGTTCGGCCGGCTGGGCGCGCACATCCCGCGCGGCATCCTGCTGGTCGGCCCGCCGGGCACCGGCAAGACCCTGCTGGCGCGCGCGGTGGCGGGCGAGGCGGGCGTGGCGTTCTTCTCCACCAACGGCGCCGAGTTCGTGGAGATGTTCGTGGGCGTCGGTGCCGCGCGGGTGCGCGACATGTTCGAGAAGGCGCGCGAGTCGGCGCCGTGCATCATCTTCATCGACGAGCTGGACGCGCTGGGCCGCGCGCGCGGCGCCTCGCCGATGACCGGGCAGGACGAGAAGGAGCAAACGCTGAACCAGTTGCTGGCGGAGATGGACGGGTTCGACCGCTCGGTGGCGATCGTCGTGCTGGCGGCGACCAACCGGCCGGAGATTCTTGACCCGGCGCTGCTGCGGGCCGGGCGGTTCGACCGGCAGGTGCTGGTGGACCGGCCGGACAAGAAGGGCCGGGTGGAGATCCTGCGCATCCACTCGGCGCGGATGAAGCTGGCGGACGACGTGAAGCTGGAGGATGTCGCCGCGCTGACGCCGGGCTTCACCGGGGCGGACCTGGCGAACCTGGCGAACGAGGCGGCGGTGATGGCGACCCGGCGCGGCGGAGACTCGCTCGCCATGGACGACTTCACCCGCGCGATCGAGCGGATCGTGGCGGGGCTGGAGAAGAAGTCGCGCATCCTGATCCCCAAGGAGCGCCGCATCGTCGCCTATCACGAAATGGGCCACGCACTGGTGGCGCTGGCGATCCCGGGGACCGATCCGGTGCAGAAGGTATCGATTATCCCGCGCGGCATCGGCGCGCTGGGCTACACGATGCAGCGCCCGATGGACGACCGGTTCCTGATGAGCCGCCAGGAGCTGGACGACAAGATGGCCGTATTGCTCGGCGGGCGGGCGGCGGAGATGGTTTTGGGCGATGACGTGTCCACCGGCGCGGCGGATGATTTGGCCAAGGCCACCGACATCGCGCGGGGCATCGTGATGCGGTTCGGCATGGACGAGAAGCTGGGGCCGGTGGCCTGGGACACGGAACAGGCGTCGTTCCTGCATGACCAGCCGGGGGTGTTCTGGCAGCAGCGGCGGTATTCCGACGAGACCGCGCACGAGATCGACCTGGCGGTGCGCTCGCACGTGGAGGCGGCACGGGCACGGGCGTTGGGGATATTGCGGGACAACAGGGACGCGCTGGACGAGGGCGCCGCGTCGCTGCTGGCGCGTGAGACGCTGAGCGGGGAGGAGCTGCCGAAGGTCAAACCGGCGCGGGCCGAATAGGGATTTATGCCAATTTGGCATAGAAGCCCCCGGTCGCCCTCTCGGGATCGGCCCGGGCCAATATGGCCGAACCCATGCGCGTGGTCAGCGACGATGTTCGCAGTTGCAGTTCACCCAGCCGGTCCGCGCCGATTGCAGGGCTGACGCGGCTGGGCGACAATAAGCAGGGCGACACGATCGGGACTGACCCGTGCGAGTATGGCCCAGGAGCGGAGGTATGGACCAGGAAACCGTTGAGATCTGACAAGCAACGACGGTCCATACGATAACGGGCCGCATATCGAGCTATCAACTCGAGCTTCGCCACAACGGGTTGCACGAGTACAGACTGCTTCGCGCGCCCGACCAGAACGTGCTGCAAAACAAAGCAGCCACGCAACTCTTCGCCTGGGACGAAAAGTGGCGCCGCACCGCATCTAAGGTCGCGGCGCTTCAAAGCAAGGTTCAGAGCAAATATCATACCGACTCCGTAACCACATAGGCGATCTCGGACATCGAGGGGGCGAGAAATATTCTGACCTCTGCTCTGAAGACGACGACCAATATCCGGTGGGCCAAACTAGAAGATAGGCACCCGTTCACTTGTGATCATGGGGGTCGTTTCCCAAACACGATCTTTGGGGAGGCGGGTAAGCCCCTGCGTGCAAGGCATGCTCAAGAACCCACCGAGCCAGAGTTGCAGAGGCCCGCGCGCGCTTCGAGGCGGCACACATCGACTGACGCTCAAAATGTGACACCATCGATCTTTCCAACAGGAGAGCCGACGACGAATTCCAGGTGGCCAAGTTGGAATTTACCGAGGCATTCCGTGTCGTCGAGGAGCAGCGTTCGGCCGCGAAAAAGTCGGTTGAGGATCTCGAAGCACGCTACGAGTCGATGTATCCCACCGCGGTCGCCGCTGTTGTTGAGTTGATCTTGACCGAGTCAAAGTACCCCGACGGGGTCACACGCGATTTTTCCACGGGCTACAAGCCGGAAACAAGGATATTGATCCTTGAGGATACGCTGTCCAGGGCTGTTCAACAGCCCTGTACTTCCGGACGAAGATGTCGAGTCTCCGTGGCAACAGTTGGAGAAATTCCGTCGGCTCGGGCGAATTCGGGATTCCGGCGCGGCAAGATCGCTGAACCCCTGGCGGGCAACCCAACTGCCCGCAGGTTGCCATGCGTCCGTTCGATCAGCTTCTTACCCTGCTCGGTGAAATCCCCAACCCGCGCCCGGGGGATACGTACACCCACCAGCCGCGGATGGACGTAACCCCAGCCTTGGTCCACGTCGCATTCCGCGCCCTGGAAGGGACGAGAGAGATTATCGGAACCCAGCGCCTCTATCCGCCCCGCCGCCGCCGCGCCGCGGTCGCCAGTACGTCCGCCCGTTCGTTCATCACGTCGCCGGCGTGGCCGCGCACCCAGCGCCACTCGATCTTGTGCTGCGCCGCCGCCGCCAGCAGGCGCTGCCACAGATCCATGTTCTTCACTGGATCGCCGGTCGAGCTGCGCCAGTTCTTGCGTACCCAGCCAGCATGCCAGCGCGTCACGCCGTTCTTCACGTATTCGCTGTCGGTGTGCAGCACCACGCGGCAGGGGCGCTTCAACGCCTCCAGCGCCGCCGCCGCCGCGGTCAGCTCCATGCGGTTGTTGGTGGTGGTGGGTTCGGCGCCCGACAGCTCCCGCTCCACGCCGCGGAAGCGCAGGATCGCCGCCCAGCCGCCCGGCCCGGGGTTGGGCTTGCAGCCGCCATCGGTCCACACCTCCACCAGCTCGGCCGACTCCGGCCCGGGCGTTACGGTGACCTCTTCTTCAAATCCCATAGGCATGCTCATCCGGCGCCGCGAGGTGGAAACGCAGGCGCCGCAGATACTCCACCGGGTCCTTGCGCGTCACCAGCGCACCCGGCGGCGTGTTCAGCCAGTCGTACAGCCGGGTCAGCAGGAACCGCAGCGCCGCCCCCTGGCACAGCACCGGCAGCGCCGCTCGCTCCGCCCCCGACAACGGCCGCGTCGCCGCATACCCCGACAGCATCGCCCGCGCCTTGGTCACGTTGAAGGTGAAATCCTGCTCGAAGCACCAGGCGTTCAGGCACACCGCGATGTCGTACGCCAGCAGATCGGTCGCCGCGAAATAGAAGTCGATCAACCCCGACAGCCGCCCGTCGAGGAAGAAAACGTTGTCGGGGAACAGGTCGGCGTGGATGTGCCCGACCGGCAGCCCGCACGGCCATGCCGCCAGGATGCACACCGTCGCCGAATCGAGTTCCGCCGCCAACCCCGTCCGTACGCCGTCGGCCCGGGCGCGCGACCGCTCCAGCAGCGGCGGCCAGCCGGCCGGGCCGAGCGCGTTGGGCCGCGTCGGGGCATAATCCGCGCCGGCAACGTGGAGCGACGCCAGCGCCGCGCCGAGCGGACCGCAATGCTCCACCCGCACGCGCCGCGGCCAGATGCCGGGCAGGAATGTGGTGATGGCGGCGTACCGGCCGCACAGATGCCGCAACGCGCGCCCGTCGCTGCCGTGTACCGGCAGGGGGCAGACGATGCCGCGCCTGGCCAGGTGCTCCATCAGGCCCAGGAACCAGGGCAGATCCACCGGGTCCACCCGCTTTTCATACAGCGTCAGGATGTAGTCGCCGGTCGTGGTGCGCAGCGAGTAGTTGGAGTTCTCCACCCCCTCGGCGATGCCGCGGAACGCGACCAGCGTGCCGAGCTGGTATTCCGTCAGGAACGCGGCCAGCGCGTCGTCGGAAACCTCGGTATAGACCGCCATGTCAGGCCGGCGCCGCCCAGGATGCAAACGCCGCGCAGGGCGCGAGGGCCGCGGCGCCTTCCGTCAGGCCGGCCAACGCGGGCGTCCACGCAGTGGCCGTGCGGCGACCGTCATGGATGCCGGCCGTCGCCGGCATGGCGGGGGATGTTCGTTGGCCGGTCGCCGACCGATGCTTCGCCGTTCGCGCCACGCGCGCATCCGATGCTGTAAACCGTCAGGCAGCCAGGGTGGCCGCGCCCCGCCGCGGTGTCGAGTCCGCTGGTATCCGCTGGTGCCGCCGTCCACTCGTGCCGCGGTTGCCGGTCCGGGTGCCGGCGCCGGGCACGTGCCACCACCACCGGCGGCTCGCCACCGAGCCGCCGCCCGTCGCCGTTCGGTTCGCCCGCCGAGTTGTCCTGCCGGCTGGCGCCCGGCACTATGCGGCCGGCTTGCCGCGTCGGCAACGCGTTCCGGAGTCCCTGATGCCCACACCGTCGAGCTTCCTCCGCCGCGCCGCCGCGTTCGCCGCGCTGCTGCCCCTGCTGTCCGCCTGTGCGCCGGATCGCGATCAGTTCCCGCCCGCCTGTCCGCGCGTCGCCTTCGTCACGCCCACCGCCGACCTTGCGGTGTTCCGTCCCGGCAGCGGCGGGCGCGACCTGACCGCGCTGATCCTGGCGGGCCGCATGCAGGCCATCCAGGGCAAATGCAAACCCGGCGAGACAGCCGGCACGGTCGAGGCGACGGTTGCCGCGGGCGCCGTGCTGACCCGGGGGCCGGCCATGCAGGGCAACCAGGTGAACGTGCCGGTCTATGTCGCGGTGACCGAAGGCGACCGCATCCTGGACAAGCGCGTTTACACGCTGCGCGCCACGTTTCCGTCCAATGTCGATCGCGTCACCGTGAGCACCCCGGACGTATTCATGGTGCTGCCCGTGAGCCGGACGAAGTCGGCGGCGGCTTATTCCGTGCTCGCCGGGTTCCAGCTTACGCCGGACGAACTGGCTGCCAATCGCGGCCAATAAACCGCGATGAAAACTGCCGTCATTGCCCCACCGTCATACCGGCGCAGAGCGTGCCCCAGCGTTTCCGTCTCTGATGGCGTATCAAGTCGGCCACGTGCAGGGTGCGGCCACCGGACGCGACCGTCTCGCCCCACACGTCCGGCGCAGCCGGAGCCGATTCAGCGGGAACTCAAGCAGAGAATCGTGGCTTACCTCGACGACCTCAACCGCGAGCCCGTTGTTCACACTTGGTCGTACAGGATCACACTGCCGGCGTGATAGAAGTCGTTCCATGGAAACGCTGTACTGGTGCCCTCTTGCTGGACTACGGCGAGCAAGGTTGACGGACAGGGGCTTTGCCGCAATTTCATGATGTAGCGCGACCGGAAATCCTGCCGGCATCGTTAGCTGTTGTCGGATGAGCGTGTGGCAGGATGCCTTACGTCAGTCCAATTTACTGCCAATGTGCTTGTCCCTATCGGGTAGGTAACCTTGCGCGGGATGCGCCGTGCGTTGCTACGAACAGACCCGCATCGGGAAAGCCCGAGCCTCGGTTGCGCAGGTTTGGCACGCAGAAGACGCGCGGCTTCAGCCGCTCGCCCGCCGCTTGACGAACTCGCTGGCCTGCTGGCCGAGTTGCGCGCCGCGGAGCGCCTGCCCTGGCCGGACCGCACCGTGGCCGCAGCCGTGGAGCAACGCTACCTGGGCATCGCCCGTATTGCCGGCGCCGAAGGCCAGAAGCTCGCCGCTTCTATCATGGATGAGGCCGAACGCTTGTTCGCGACAGACGAGCGGCAGGCCGCCAGGTTCCGCTCATCGCGGGCCTCCTGAAGGAGGCGTCATTGCCGTAGAACCCACGGCAGCACATCGGCCAATGATTCTCTCCCGCAAGCGCGGGAGAGCATCCCCGTGCCGGCCTACAGCATCACGCAGGCTTCGTCGAAGTCGAGGCGGGGCGAGCGCGCGAACACGCCCTCCCAATCGCCGTGTCCGAGATTGACCAGGAAATTCGAGCGCCAACCATGCTCCGCCAGAAACTCCTGGTCCACCTTGTCGTTGTCGAAGCCCGACATTGCCCCGATATCCAGCCCCAGCGCCCGCGCCGCCATAACCAGATAAGCCCCCTGCAGCGTGCCATTACGGAACGCCGTGGTCGCGGCCAGCGCGTCGTTGCTGGTGAACCACGACTGGGCATCCGGGTTGTGCGGAAACAGCGTCGGCAGCTTCTCGTGGAATTTCGGGTCGTAGGCGACGACGACGGTGACCGGCGCCGCCATGGTCTTCGCCAGGTTGCCCGACGACAGCGCCGGAGCCAGCCGCTCCTTCGCCTCCTTGGTCCGCAGGAACAGGAACCGCGCCGGCGAGCTGTTCGCCGAAGTCGGGCCGAATTTCAGGATCTCGTACAGCGCATGCAGCGTCTCGTCGGAGACCGGTTCGTCGGTGAACTTGTTGTGGGTACGCGCTTCGCGGAACAGCAGGTCGAGCCCTGCGTCGTCGATCGCCATCATGCACTCCCGAGTCAGCCGTGGATGTTGCGGAGCAACATGAAAACCCCGCCCGCCCGCGTCAACCGCCCGCGATCACAGCTCCACCTGCTCCACCGCGACCACTTCCGGCACGTAGTGGCGCAGCATGTTCTCAATGCCGTGCTTCAGCGTGGCGCGGGAGGACGGGCAGCCGGAGCAGGACCCCTGCATGTGCAGCCGGACGATGCCGTCGCGGTAGCCGCGGAACACGATGTCGCCGCCGTCGCCGGCCACCGCGGGACGCACCCTTGTGTCCAGCAGCTCCTTGATCTGGTCCACGATCTCCTGGTCGGCCGGATCGACGTCCTCCTCGTCCAGCGCCTCCGCGTCGCCTTCGATGGCCGGGCGGCCGGCGACGAAATGCTCCATGATCGAGGCCAGGATCTGCGGCTTCAGCGCCGGCCAGTCGATCTCGTCGGTCTTGGTGACGGTGATGAAGTCGTTGCCGAGGAACACCCGGGCGACGCCCGGCAACTCGAATAACGCGGCGGCAAGCGGGCTGCGCGCGGCGGTGGCCGGCGCGGCAAAGTCGGCGGTGCCGGCTTCCATGACGTAGCGGCCGGGGAGGAATTTCAGGGTGGCCGGATTGGGCGTGCCTTCGGTTTCGATGAACATGGCTGGCTGCCTGACCTCACGAGCGGGGGACAAACCGGACCAATGCGGTCCGGACAGAGCCTACATCGGGCCATTCCAGCCGATTGGCAAGGGGCCGATGACCGACGGGCCGACGCGGCGGAAAAGCGCGGCGCATTCCGCCGTGCCGCCAATCATGCACCGAACGTTAAGACAACCATGTCCACTCTGCACCGTACCGGCAACCGCGAGGGACAGATGAGCAAGACCGACCGGAAAGGCACCGGCAGCCGCCCGAATGTCATCATCCGGAAGGAGGAGGTGGTCGAGGCCGAGGCCCATGGCGGCGCCTGGAAGGTCGCCTACGCCGATTTCGTCACCGCCATGATGGCGTTCTTCCTGCTGATGTGGCTGCTGAACGCCACCACCGAGGACCAGCGCAAGGGCCTCGCCGATTATTTCAGCCCGAACAACCTGCTCAGCCACGCGTCGTCCGGCACCGGCCAGCCGTTCGGCGGACATACGGCGTTCGACCACGGAGCGATGGTTTCCGACCGCGGTGCGGTCCAGGTCATCGTCGGCCGACGCCCGGTGCCGATCGACCCGCCGGAGGACGACGCGCAGCCGGAACCGCCGACGCGCGCGGGGTCCGACGACGACCGGGATCAGGGGGCGGGCCGGCGGACCGCAACCGTGTCGCCGGGGCCGGCGAACGTCACCGGTAGGCCGCCACCGGCGAACGCCGCCGGCACGCCGATGGCGACGAACGCCGCCCCGTTCCCCGCCCAGGCCAATCCCGCGCTGCCGGCCGAGCCAGGCCAGGCGCAGTCCGCACGGTCCGCCGCCGCTTCGGCCGCCCAGGTTCGCAACCCGACCGTGGCCGAATTGGGCGCCGCGCGGGAACGTCAGGAAAAAGTGGAATTCGCCCAGGCGGCGCAGCAGATCCGCGACGCCGTGCGCGACGATCCGGCGCTGGCCGGCCTGGCGCGCCAGCTTGCCATCGACATCACGCCGCAGGGGTTGCGCATCCAGATACTCGACGAGGACCATCGGTCGATGTTCCCGTTCGGCTCGGCCGTGCCGAACAATCGGGCGATGCTGCTGTTGCAGAAGGTGACGCCGGTGCTGGCCCGGCTGTCGCAGCAGATTTCCATCGCCGGGTACACCGACTCGGCACCGTTCCCCGGACCGGACCGGACCAACTGGGAACTCTCCACCGAGCGCGCCAATGCGACCCGGAGGCTGCTGGTCGAAGGCGGACTGCCGGACAGCCGCATTCGCAGGGTCACTGGCCATGCCGACCGCGATCCGCTGCTGCCTGCCGACCCGCTGGCGGCGGCCAATCGGCGCATCGCCATCGTGGTGCTGCGCACCCCCGAGCCGGCGGAGGCGGCCGGGGCAGCGGCCAGTGGAGCGGCCAATGGAGTAGGCGATGCGGGGGCGGCCGATGCGGGCGCTGGTGATGCGGGGGTGGGCGATGCGGAGGCGGCGCCCTATACCGCGGCGGCTCCCGCCCGGTAGCCGCCAACCATGCTGGCGATCGGCGCGCTCGGATTCCTGCTGTTCTGCGTGTTCGGCAGCTACCTCGTGTCTGGGGGCGCCATCGCGCCACTGGCCGAAGCGCTGCCGTTCGAACTGTGGACCATCGGCGGCGCCGCGATCGGCTCATTCATAATGAGCAACAGCATGCACGACGTGAAGCACGCGCTTGGCGGCTTCGGCAAGATCCTCAGGGGCGCTTCCTTCCACAAGAGCGATTACGTGGACCTGCTGTCGCTGCTGTATTTCCTGGTGCGGCTGGCCAGCACCAAAGGCAATATGGCGGTCGAGCCGCATATTGAGAAGCCGAAGGAAAGCGCGGAGTTCCAGAAGTTTCCCCGCATCCTGGCCAACAAGTTCGCCACGGCGACGATCTGCGACTACCTGCGCATGGTGGGGATGAACGCCGACGATCCCAACCAGATCGAGGACGTCATGGCGCGCGAGCTGAAAAAGACGCTGCATGAGGAGCTGCACGGCGCGCACGCGTTGCAGACCATGTCCGACGGACTGCCGGCGCTTGGCATCGTTGCGGCGGTGCTGGGTGTGATCAAGACGATGTCGCATATCGACCGCCCGCCGGCGGTGCTGGGCGGGATGATCGCCAGCGCGCTGACCGGTACGTTTCTCGGCGTGCTGCTGGCTTATGGCATGGTCGGCCCGTTCGCCAGCCGGCTGAAAGGCGTGGTGGAGGAGGAAGCGAAATACTACGAGGTGATCCGGGCCGTGCTGGTGACTCACCTGCATGGCAATGCGCCGCAGGTCAGTGTCGAATCGGGGCGCAAGATGGTGCCCAACCAGCACATGCCGACTTTCGAGGAGCTGGAGACCGCGGTCAGCGCGGTGCAGCTCTGATTGTGCAGCCGTTCCCGCCCGGGGCCTGGGGATCTTTCTCGGATCGTGCCCCCGGCTGACCATTCGGCGGTTGCGGCGGTGCATGGCGCCTGTTGCCGGATCCGCGGCGGTGTGTCGATGAACTATCGCCCGCAGGCGGATTTCCGGGCGATCCGGCATGCCACCCTGTGGCCGCCAATCCATGGGGCCGGCGGCGTCGGCCGACCGGCGCACCGGTAGAGTCAGGCGCGTGCCGAAAGCGTGACCGGGCTCGGCCGGCCGGCGGCCATCGCGCCGGTCGCGCCATAGCGGGGGGTAGCGGCGATGCCGCGGACCGCCCGCGCGATGATGCCGATGATCCGGCGCTGCACTGCGATCGCATGTTCCAGTCCCCGGCGGTTCTCCTCCGCCAGATCGTGCAGGCGCCGCGCCTGCGCGACCGGCGGGGCGACGGCACCAGGCTGGGCGGCGGCGGCGATAAATGCCGCCGCCGCCTGCTGCTTTTCCGCCAGCATGCCCGCGGCCCGCCGCAGGTCGAGGCCGGCGAGCGCCGCATTCTCGCGCGCCAGCACGGCGGCCAGGCGTTCGGTGGCGTGGTTCAGGTCATGCGTCATCGGGTCCCTCCTGGCGGGGCTGCGTTCGTGACTTCCTGGGACCGCAGCATGCTGGCGAATACCGGTGCGGCGAGGCCCAGCCCGCCATGCGCGGCGATGTGTTTGGCGATGGCGTCCACCAGCAGCGGGGTGATGGTGGCCTCGGCGTCGCCGCCGCCAAATGCGGAGTGGGCCATGTCCACCGTGTTGAATATCGGCGCCAGCAACTGCCCCAGCGCCATCGCCTCGAAGTCCTGCGCCGCCTGGCGCAGCTTCGCCACCTGGGCCGGCGACAGGCTGGCGACCGGGGCGGCGGCCGGGGCGGCGGCCGGGGCGGCGATCGGGGGGGCGAGTTGCATCAGCGGACCTTCAGGTCGGCTTGCAGCGCGCCGGCGGCCTTGATCGATTGCAGGATGCTGATCAGGTCGCGCGGGCCGACGCCGAGCGCGTTCAGGCTGGCCACCAGGTCGCGCAGCGTCACGCCGGCGGACAGGATGCCCAGCTTGCGGTCGTGCTGGTCGTCGATCTGGATCTTGGTGCGTGGCACCGTCGTCGTCGTGCCGCCGGACAGCGGCGGCGGCTGGCTCACTTCCGGCGTCTCGGTCACCCGGATCGTCAGGTTGCCCTGGGCGATCGCCACCTTGCTGATCCGCACGTTGGCACCCATGACGACGGTGCCGCTTGCCTCGTCGATCACCACGATGGCGGGGCTGTCCGGCTGGACGCGCAGCTCCTCGATGGTGGCGAGGGTGTCGATCGGATTCCGGCCGGTGAGGTCGAGTGTGACGGTGCGCGGGTCGGTGACGTGGCTGATCGGACCGACCGCGGCATTGATCGCCGTGGCGATCCGCCGCGCGGTGGTGAGGTCGGAATTGCGCAGGGCGAGCCGGAGCTTGGTGACCTTGTCAAGGTGGAAGGGAACCTCCCGCTCAACCGTGGCGCCGTTGGCGATGCGCGCGGAGGTGGGCACGCCGCGGGTGACCGAGGAGGCGCCGTCGTGCGCGGCGATCGCGCCGGTGACGAGCGCCCCCTGGGCGACGGCATAGACCTCGCCGTCGGCCGCGAGCATCGGCGTCACCAGCAGGATGCCGCCGGTCAGGTTGGAGGCGTCGCCGAGCGCCGAGACGGCCACGTCGATCCGGCTGCCGTTGCGGGCGAAGGCGGGCAGCTCGCCGGTAACCATCACCGCGGCGACGTCCTTGGTGGTGAGGTTGGCAATCTGGTCGCGGGTATTGACGCCGAGCCGTTCCAGCATGCCGACCAGCGATTCGAGGGTGAAAACATTGTTTTTCAGCTTGTCGCCGGTGCCGTTGAGGCCGACCACCAGGCCGTAGCCGAGCAACTGGTTCTCCCGCACGCCCTCCACATCGACGATGTCCTTGATGCGCACCTGCGCTGTCGCCGGGACCAGGGCCCCGAGCAGGAGCAGGAGGGTCAGGAGTAGGGGGGGGAACGGGCGCACGGTAAAGGGCTCGATAAGGATTTGTCGTCAGTGTGTGGCCGCCAGCACCACGGGCAGGCGCAAGTGGCGAGCGCAATTGGTAAAAGCAAACGTCGTGCCATACCGTGTGGCCCGGCTTCGCCGGCCTGGCGCATGGTGTGGCCCGGCAGGATGTGCCGGGCGGCAGGTCGTGACGGGAAGAAGGAGCCGGGTCGGATGACGATGATCAATCGGGTGGGGCCACTGCCGCCAAGCCGGCCAGGCGCACGCACGGGCGGCGGGACCGCCGCCGGTTTCCTGCCGCCGGCCGCGCCGGGACCCGACGCGTCTCGCGCGGAGGGGGTGGCGCTGGCCGCGCCGGTGGCGCTCGATTCGCTGCTGGCGCTGCAACAGGTGGACGAGCCGGCCGAGCGGGACCGCGCCGCGCGCCGGCACGGCCATGCGTTGCTGGCCGCGCTGGGCCGGCTCCAGCGTGCACTGCTTGAGCATGGCGACGAGGCCGCCGCGCTGGGGCAGATCCGAGGGCTGGCGGAAGCGGCGCCGGCGGCGGCGGCCGACCCGGGACTCGCCGCCTCGGTTGATCTGGTCGTGCTGCGCGCCAGGATCGAACTGGCCCGGCGGAATGGCTGATCCGGCCGGTCGGTCCGGGGTCGCCGATCCGGGGTGGCCGATCCGGGGCGGCGGCATTTCATTGCAAAGCCTTGAAGGTTGCCGCATGCACCCTTGGCGCGGCACAGGTGCGCCGCTATAAGCCCGCGCGTTCACGATCCGGAATGGCCGGGGAATCGCCGCGGCAAGACGGCGGGCTGAACCACGAGAGAAGCGTAGGAACGGCAACGACATGATGATGACTCTTCCCCCGGATTATCGGCCTACGGACGGCGAGGAGTTCATGAATCCGACCCAGGCCGAGTATTTTCGCCAGAAGCTGCTGCGCTGGCGGGCCGATCTGCTGAAGGAGGCGGACGGGACCCTTGCTAGCCTGTCGGAAGGCGGCATCCATGAGGCCGACATCACCGACCGGGCCAGCGTGGAGACCGACCGCGCATTGGAACTGCGGACCCGCGACCGCGCCCGCAAGTTGATTTCCAAGATCGACCAGGCGCTGCAACGCGTCGATAACGGCTCCTATGGCTATTGCGAGGAGACCGGCGAGCCGATCGGCATCAGGCGGCTGGAGGCGCGTCCGATCGCCACGCTGTCGATCGAGGCGCAGGAGCGGCACGAGCGGATGGAGCGGGTCCACCGGGACGACTGACCCTGCCCGGGACCGGTTCCCGTTGCATGGCCTGTCCGGCGACGCCAGATCGCGGCGGACGGATTGAGGCGTATCCGCCGTCCTATGGACGGTGCATCGCTCTACGACGACGATATCCACGCCTGGTCGGCGTAGCCGGCCCGAGCGCGGCGCCATCTCGCGGCGCGGCGAGGTTTCGCGGCACGACGCGACCTGGCCGGACGGGAACGCGTCGCCGATGCGTGCAGCCCGTCAAGGCCGTCGCCCGGTCAATGGTCTGTCGCGCAAGCGGGCTAAAAGTACGGTCCGGGCGGCGTCCTGGCGTTTCCATGCCCATGCTCCCGCCTACCATGATGACGGGTCGGTCGCGTCGCCCGCCCCTCGGCCAGACAGCCTGACCATTCCGGCGGGTCGCAACGGAGGCGTGCATGGAACTGTTCATCTTCGCCCGTTTCCACGCCCGCGACGGGCAGGACGGCGCCGTCGCGGCCGCACTGCGCGAGGTCGTCGGCCCCACGCGCGAAGAACCCGGCTGTCTGGCGATCGGGGCCTATCGCTCCACCCGCGATGCGCGGCTGTTCTGCATCCACTCGCGCTGGACCGACGAAGCGGCATTCGAGGCCCATGCCGGGCTGGCGCACACCGTGCGGTTCCTCGAACGGGTGCGGCCGCTGATCGATCATCCCCTGGAGGTGACGCGCGCGCGGCCGATCGGGTAGCGCCGGCCCGCCGATCAGGCGGCGGTCATGCCCGTCGCCGCAACTGCGGCCGCCGCCGTTCCCAGAGGCGCAACCCCGAGGCCGCCATGTCCGCAATGGCCGGCAGCAGCCGGGGTTGCAGCAGGGCCGGATCGAACACCCCCATGCGGCGGGCGTTCTCGCGGTAGCAATCCTCCACGAACTGGCGGAAGCTGAACCCATCGAGGAACACGTTCGCCTCAGTGATAGCGAAATCCTTGCCGTCGTTCGCGCCCTTGCCGCGCCGGACCATGCCCAGCAGCCGGCTCAGCGCGCGGCCATAATACCAGGCCGACGTCAGCGCCCGCAGCGGTGCGACGCCCCAGCCGCGCCGCACCTGCCGCCATGCCATGTAGTTGATGAAGAAGACGATGTGGCGCGTCTCCTCGAACATGAGCACGTCGAAAATCTCGAACATGCCCTCGGGCAGGAATTCCGACTGGCGCGCGGTCTTGAAGGCGCCGAAGCCGAGAAAGCTGTCCAGGCACTCGCCAAACCCGAAATCGATGAACGCCGTCTCCAGGTTCGCCGGAAAACTCTCGATCGGTTGCTCGGTGGCCTCCAGGCCATAGCGATCGACCATCACGCGGATCAGTTGGGCGTGCCGCGCCTCCTCCACGCCTTGCAGCGCCACGGCCTCGCGCACCAGCGGGTCGGGCACCAGGGGCGTGAAGGCGGCCACGATCGCGCCGGCGCGACGCTCGGTATGATAGACCTCCTGCCAGAACGGCACGGATCGCAGCCGCGCGAGTTGTGCGTCATCGAGCTCCGGCCATGGCAGCGTGACCGGATCATACAGCTCGTGGGTCTCCAGGAACTGCCGGCAGAACAGCTCCTTGTGGGCGTCGGAGCCGACCTTGACCTTCATAGGCAAACTCCGTCGCCGTTCACGCCGGGTTGCCTGGCGAACCGGCAAACCGGACGAGCGATCGCCGGTGTCGTGGTCCGGCGCAACGCTCTGCTGCCGCGGCCGGGGAGAGGTCGATCATGATACCCACCCGGGATGCTGACGTGCCGTCCGGTTACCAAAATTCCCACAATCCGGCGCGAACGGCCGGCATCCTGCCCGCCATTCGGTCGTGGCGAGGGACAGAATGGCAGAGCTCCGCGTATATGCCGAGAACGGCGCGCCGGCAATGCGCCCGCGGTCACTCGCCGGCAGTCCGGGGCGGCACCGGCGCGGTTCGCCCGATCAGAACGGCAACAGGATATCCATCAACTGCTGGCCCCAGCGCGGCGTCTGGATGTCGGTGAGCTGGCCGCGCCCGCCATACTCGATCCGCGCTTCGGCGATCTGGTCGCTCTGCACGGTGTTTTCGGAGGTGATGTCCTGCGTGCGGATCACCCCGGTCACCTGCAATACGCGCAACTCATCGTTGATGCGGAACTCCTGCCGCGCCGCCACCACCAGGTTGCCGTTCGGCAGCACCTGGGTCACCACGCCGGCCAGCGACAAGGTCACTGCCTCGTTGCGCTTGATCTGGCCGTTGCCAACGTTGCTGTTACCGCTGCTGATCGACATCAGCTTCGACGGATCGACGATGGTCTTGGGCAGCAGCGACTCCATGCCGAAGAAGTTCGGCATGCCGGCCGATTCGCCGCTGGTGCGCGTCGCCGTGGTCACGTTGTTCAGGGTCGCGGCGTCGTTCATGTTCACCACGATGGTGATCACGTCGCCCACCTGCGCCGCGCGCTGGTCCTTGAAGAAGGCGCGCGAGCCGGAACGCCACAGGGCGTCGGGCTCGCTCGGCGGCGGCTGGCGTGCCGGCATCGGCAGGCTCATTGGCCGCCAGCTCGGATCCTTCGTCGGATCGGAGCTTGGCGTCATCGCCGGCGGCCGGCCAACTTCCGACAATCGGGTCAGTGCGCCGCAGCCCGACAATAGCAGGCCGAGGCACAGCAGACCGAGCAGCCGCCGCGACGTAACCGCCGCACCTGACATGCCGCCGCCGGTTTGGCCACCGCGGCTTGCTCCGCCACCGCCGCCTGCTCCGTCATCGAAACGAAATCGGAGAGTTGAGCGGCGCCGGGGTCCCGGTTTTCGCGGTGACAGCGAAACCGGCTGGGCTGATGAAACGGCCGGCGGCGACCGCGCTGGCGGCATTGCGACGGCGATGTCGCGGCGGGCGAGCCGCAACGGTCTCATTGCACCGACCGTTCGGTGGCCCGCGAAGCGGTGGCCAGCGGCATCGTCTCGGGGGTGACGCGCACCCGCCCGGGGCCGATCACCTCGGCCTCCACCACGACGCGCGACGACGGGTTCAGCACCCGGATGCGCTCGCCGGTCGCGCCCGAGTCCATCGCGACGCCCTGGGCGAGCAACGAGATGCCCGGCGATTGCAGTTGCATCTCCACATTGGTGCCGCGCTGCACCAGCGAGGGGCGCGTCACGTCAGTGACCGCGAAAGGCTGGCCGGCGGCGATCGGGTCGCGCAGCTGCAGACCGACCGCTTCGCTCATCGTGTGCAGCACCTCGCTGTGCACCATCGCGACGGGCACGCGCGCCACGCGCACGTCGTCCGCGCGCAGCACCGTTCCGGCCGGCAGGCGGGCGACGGCGACCGGCAGCGCGATCGTATCGTTGACCTGCCCGGCTACACGCAGGTTGATCGGGTCCATGCCCGCGCCGGTCACCGACAGCACGGCGGTGAAGCGGCCGGAACCGGCATCGTAGTTCAACTCCGTTGCCAGCGGCCGTGGGCTGGCTTCGGCCGGCACCATGGGCGGGGTGAATCCCGGCATCTCGATTTCGCACTGGGGTGACGCGCCGGCGGCGACCAGCGCGGCCTTCATCGCCTTCAGCACGCCGCGGCGCGGCAGCAGGCGGCCGGCCCGCTCCAGCACGGCGCGGTCGGCCGGCGAGGCCGGCCGCCAATCCACGGCGAACTGCCGCGCGATGGCGGCGAGCTGCGGCGCTTCGACCACGATGCTGCCGCCGGGGCCGGGTGCGGTCCCCAGCACCCGGTTGGCGTTGGCACCCGCGTCGTCGAACAGGTCCGACAGGCGGACCACCGGCGCATGCAGCATGGTCGCCGCCCGCAGGCTGGCAGCCTGGGCGCCGGCCGCGCCCCCCAGCACCAGAGCCGCCAGCACCGGAGCCGTCAGCCGCTGCGCGGCCGAACCTCGTATGTGTCGCATGGAATCACCGCAGGTTGGTCAGCGTGGAAAGCATTTCGTCGCTCGTGGTGATCACCCGGCTGTTCATCTCGTAGGCGCGCTGCGCGGAGATCAGGTTGGTGATCTCGGTGACCACGTTCACGTTCGACGTCTCGATGAAGCCCTGCATCACGGTGCCGAATCCGGTCGTGGCGGGATTGCCGGTGACCGGCTGACCGGAAGCGGCGGTTTGCAGGTACATGTTGTCGCCCTGCGCATCCAGCCCGGCATCGTTGGGGAAAATCGCGAGCTGCAACTGCCCCACGGTTTGCGGTGCGGTCTGCCCGGCTATGGTCGCCTGCACCTGGCCCGAGGTGTTGATCGTGACACCGGTGGCGTTGGTCGGAATTTGGACGCCGGGCTGCACGACGTAGCCGTCGGCGGTGACGATCGTGCCGTCCGCCGCCAGCCCGAACGTGCCGTCGCGGGTATAGGCGGTCTGGCCGTCCGGCCGGGTCACCTGGAAAAAGCCGTTGCCCTGGATCGCCAGGTCCAGCGTGTTGGACGTCTGCTGCAGATTGCCTTGCTCGTCGATGCGGTAGATCGCCGCCGTCTTCACGCCCAGGCCCACCTGGGCGCCGGACGGCACGATGGAACCCGAATCCGAACTGTTCGAGCCGACCCGGCGCAGGTTCTGGTAGATCAGGTCCTGGAACTCCGCCCGCTGCCGCTTGAACCCGGTCGTCGTCATGTTGGCCAGGTTGTTGGAGATGACTTCCACATTGGTCTGCTGTGCCTGCATTCCGGTGGCGGCGATGTCCAGCGCGCGCATGAATCGTCTCACTGTTGCTCAGGGGTGTGGTCTGCGCCGCCGCGTCGCTCAGGGCGATTGCGGCGGCAGCAGCTTGTCGATTGAATTCTGCTGACGGTCGGACTCGGCCTGCACGAATTGCGTCAGGAACTCGAACTGCCGCTGTCCGTCGATCATGCGCGTCACTTCCAGTATCGGCTGCACGTTCGACTCCTCGATCGCCCCCTGTTCGAGCGCGGGTGAGGCGACCGGCGCGGTGGTCGAGCCGCTGTGGAACAGCGTGCCGCCCTCGGCGCGGAGCATCATCGGATCGGTTGGCTGCACCACGCCGATCTGGCCGATCTGGCCGTTCTGGCTCGACACCGTGCCGTCGCCGGCGATGGTGATGCGCGTGTCGGTCGGCGCGAGCTGGATCGGCTTTCCTTGGTTGTCCAGCACCGCGTTGCCGGCGGTGTCCGCGATGGTTCCGCTTGGCAGCAGGCTGAACCGTCCGTCGCGCGTCAGTCGCGGGCCGGCCGGGGTGTTTACGGTGAAATAGCCTTTGCCGGTCACTGCCACATCGAACGGATTGCCCGTGTGGCTGATCGTGCCGGCCTGCTGCTCCCGCCAGGTGGCGCGGTCCTGGGTGTAGGCGATCGAGCGGCCGCCGGGCGGCGTGGCGCCGCCGGACTGGCGGCTCAGCCAGTCGCTGAACTGCACATGCTCTGCCTTGTACCCGGGCGTGTTGGCATTCGCGAGGTTGTCGGCAATCACGTCCAGCGCGCGTTGCTGCGCGACGAGGCGGGACGTGGCGATGCTGCTGGCGATGTCCATGGTCCCGCATCAGCAAGGTCCGTGCCAGAATTTGCTTCTCCCGCAAAGCGGCAGCGGCCGAGATGCGAAGCGCCGAGGGTGAGGGGGATCAGGCCGTCTCGCGCGCCCTACGGTCGCCGCTCACGCGTCTCAACCTCTAGCGCGGCGCGGGAGAGGCTCTCCCGGTCTCACTCGGCATCTTTCGCCGTCCGGCCGATCCTGCCCGGCACCGGAAAGGATTCTTTAACGCCGCAATGGCAGCTTGTGCTCGCCAAGGAGCCGACATGACAGGTGCGGTTGCAGCCGAGCAGGAGAAGGAAGCACCAGCCAAGCCGGAGAAGCCGTCCGGCAAGCGGAAGCTTATCCTGCTGGCGTTCCCGCTCGTCCTGGCCGGGCTGCTTGCCGGACTGTGGTTCAGCGGCCTGCTGCCGCGCTGGCTCGGCGTGTCGCATCCACAGTCGGCAGCCGTCAAGAAGGCCCCCGAGCCGATCTACATCGACCTCCCGGAGATGGTCGCCAACCTCAACGGCGATCCGCGGCGACCGAGATACGTCAAGCTGGTTGCCCGCATCGAGGTCGCTCGCTCCAGGGACGCCGAGCTCGTGCGCCAGGCGATACCGCGCCTGCAGGACCTGTTCCAGACCTACCTGCGCGAGATGCGGCCGGAGGAGCTGCGCGGCTCCGCCGGCACCTATCGGCTGCGCGAGGAGCTCATCGCCCGCGCCGACGCCGCGGCTGCGCCGGCGCGGGTGACCGATGTGCTGTTCATCCAGTTGCTGATCCAATGAGCGCGGCAGCCGAGATGGGTGGGCGGTTGCAACTGAATCCTCCCCCTCCCCTTGTGGGAGGGGGTTGGGAGGAGGGGGAGGATTGTGCCATTGCCTTCGTCTCAACCCGCCATGACGAGGCATCGTCATGAGCGGCGCGGAAACCCCGCAATCCGACGAAGACCTCGCCGCCGCCTGGGGCACTGAAACGGAAGGTGGTGCCGAGCAAGCGCCCGCGCAGCCTGCGCGCGTGCTCAACCAGGCCGAGATCGACAGCCTGCTCGGCTTCGACGAAGGACCCGGCGGCGGCGAAAACCGCAGCGGCATGCAGCGGATCATCAGCTCCGGCCTGGTGTCCTACGAACGCCTGCCGATGCTGGAGATCGTGTTCGATCGCCTGGTGCGCATCATGTCCACATCGCTGCGCAATTTTACCTCCGACAACGTCGAAGTCGGCATCGACAACATCCTGTCACTGCGCTTCGGAGATTACCTGAATTCCATCCCGCTGCCCGCCATGCTCGCGGTGTTCAAGGCCGACGAGTGGGACAATTACGGTCTGATGGTGGTGGACAGCGCGATGATCTACTCGATCGTCGATGTGCTGCTGGGCGGCCGGCGCGGCACCGCGGCGATGCGCATCGAGGGCCGTCCCTACACCACGATCGAGCGCACCTTGGTGGAACGCCTGATCCAGGTGGTGCTCGCCGACCTGTCCGCCAGTTTCGATCCGCTCTGCCCGGTCACCTTCCGGTTCGAGCGGCTGGAGGTGAACCCCCGCTTCGCCACCATCAACCGCCTGTCCAACGCCGCCGTGCTGGCCCGGCTGCGCATCGACATGGAAGACCGCGGCGGCCGGCTGGAGCTGCTGCTGCCCTACGCGACGCTCGAACCGGTGCGCGAGCTGCTGCTGCAGCAGTTCATGGGCGAGAAATTCGGCCGGGATTCGATCTGGGAGACCCATCTCGCCGAGGAGCTGTGGAACACCGAGGTCGAGCTCGAGGTCGTGCTGGACGAGCAGATCATGCGCCTCGCCGACGTGATGAATCTGCGGCCAGGCTCGCGCATCCTGCTCAACACCGGTCCTGGCGCGACGGTTCAGCTCCGCTGCGGCACCGTGCCGCTGTTCGAGGGCCGCGTCGGTCGCCGCAAAAGCCGCGTCGCGGTGCGCATCGAGCGCGACATCGTCCGCACCCTGCCGGCTGCACGATGAGCGACGGCCGCAACACAGGGACAAAGCGTCCGCCTCCCACGAGGGGAGGCGGCGTTTTCCCGTTCCGCGTTGGCAGATTGCTAACCAAGGGCATCGCAGAATGAGCGCCATGGAGTGGGTCCTCGAAGTCGTGCTCGTGCTGTTGCTCGCCGCGACGCTGTTCCACGCGCTGCGGCTGGAACGCGCGCTCGGAGTGCTGAAACGCGACCGGAGCGCGCTGCAGGAACTGGTAACCAGCTTCAACGCCAGCACGCGCCAGGCGGAAGCGGGGATCGAGCAATTGCGAGCGGCCGCGGATGGCGCCGGGCGGCAGATCGCGCGGCAGATCGACACCACCATCCGCCTGAAAGACGACCTGGTCTTCCTGCTCGAGCGGGGCGAGCGCCTGGCCGACCGGCTGGATTCGCTGATCCGCGCCGGGCGCCCGCTCGCCGCCGAACCGCTGCGGCCCATCCAGGCGACGGATGACGAACCCGCCGATCTGCCGCGGGTCCGCAGCCAGGCGGAGCGCGACTTGCTCAAGGCACTGAGGATGGCGCGATGAAGCTGCACCTGCCTGCGCCGCGGCTGATGCCGTTCACCATTGCCGCGCTGACCGCGGTCCTGGCGGTGAAGTCGGTCGATCTCGCGAGTCAGGCCGCCGCGGCGTTCATCGGGGGGTCCGCCGGCGGCGTGGTGTCGGTGGCGCGCGCGGCAGTGCCGGACCAGCCGCAGGCCGCCGCACCGGTTCCGACAACGGCGGCCCCCGCGCGTGACTCCGCCGGGCCGTCGCCGGTCAACGACGGTGAACGCGCCGTATTGCTCGATCTGCGGCAACGCCGCCAGGAGCTGGATGCGCGCGCCGCCGCGCTCACCGTGCGTGAGTCGATCCTCAAGGCGGCGGAGCAGAAACTGACCGCCCGCATCGAGGAGCTGGCCGCGCTGCAAAAGAAGCTGCAGGGCCTGGAAGCCACCCACAAACAACGCGAAGAGGCCGGCTGGCAGCGCCTGGTGAAGCTCTACGAGGACATGAAGCCGCGCGATGCCGCGGTGATCTTCAATGACCTGCAGATGCCGGTGGTGCTGGCCCTGGTCGATCGCATGAAAGAGTTGAAGGCGGCGCCAATCCTGGCGGCGATGAACCCCAACAAGGCGCGGGACGTCACCGCCGGCCTGGCCCGGATGCGTACCCGCCAGGCAATCCCCGGTACTTCCGCGCAGCCCGGCGGCTGATATCAGAACCGATAGAGAAAAGGCCCATGCCGATGGACAAATCGATCAACGTCCTCATCGTGGACGACTACAAGACGATGCTGCGGATCATCCGCAATCTGCTCAAGCAGATCGAGTTCCACAACGTCGAGGAAGCGACCGACGGAGCGGACGCGCTGGCCAAGCTGCGCAGCGGCAATTTCGGCCTGGTGATCAGCGACTGGAACATGGCGCCGATGACCGGCTTGCAGCTCTTGCAGGAGGTGCGCGCGGATTCCCGGCTGAAGGGCATGCCGTTCATCATGATCACCGCCGAAAGCAAGGTGGAGAACGTGGTGGCCGCGAAGCAATCCGGCGTCTCCAACTACATCGTCAAGCCGTTCAACGCGGAAACCCTGCGCGAAAAAATCGAGAAGGTGCTGACGCATGGCTGACCAGACCGACAAGGTGGGCACCGCGCTGGCGGAACGGCTCGCCGCGATCCGCGCGCGCTATGCCGCGAGCGATCCCGAGATGGTCGCCGACGTGGTGCGCGCGGTCCTGACGACCATGAGCGGCGACCTGACCGCCAAGGAGACCTCGCTGCTGACCGAGGTGGAATCGCTCGGCCGCACGATCGCCGCCGCCAAGGCGGAGATCGCCGCCCTGCGGGTGGACGACATCAACGTCAGCGACATCCCCTTTGCCACCGACGAGCTGGACGCAATCGTCGCGCATACCGCCTCGGCAACCCACGCCATCCTGGAAACCTGCGAAACTCTGGACGCCGTCGCCGAGCAACTGGCCGGCGAGCCGGCCGCACAACTGCAGGACGCCACGACGCGCATCTACGAGGCGTGCGGCTTCCAGGACATCACCGGACAGCGCATCACCAAGGTGGTGAACACGTTGAAGATCATCGAAACCAAGGTGGGGCAGCTTGTCGCGACGTTCGGGCAGCCGGGCAATGAGGCCGCGGCGGCGCAAGGCGCATCGGGCGACCCGGTCCTGCTGAACGGTCCGCAGCTTCCCACGATGGCGATGGACCAATCGGACATCGACAAGCTGCTGGCCAGCTTCGAGTGAGCCGGTGCGTCGATAACCTCTCCCGCTTTGCCGGACGGGTTATCGCTATTCTGCTCGTTGCCGTTCCGTTGTCGGGGCGGTTTTCCCACGTGCTGGCGGCCGATCCGGTGCCGGTGACGATCCGCTCCGGCAACCATCGCGACTTCGGGCGCGTGGTGTTCGATGCGCCGCCGCGCGTATCGTACCGAGTGGTGCGTGACGGCGACCACCTCACCGTGCGTTTTGCCGACGATGTGGCCCTGGCGGGCGATCCCAGGCTTCCGCGCAACGTGGCGGCGTTGCATGCGGACCGCACGCAGGCCGTGCTGACGGTCGCCGCGGGTGCCACGTTCCACGATGCGCGGTTCGGCGATCACGTCGTGATCGACGTGTTCGATCCCGTAGCGTCGCGCGCCGATCCCGCGTCGCGGATGCCGGCCGCCCGCCGGGTGCGGCACCCAGCGTCACCGGCGCCGGCCGCGTCGAAGCCGCACCCGGCCGCCTCGCCGGCAGATTCCATTGCCGGCGCGTCGGCGCCTCCGGCCACTGCCCTGGCGGCGCCGGTGCAACCGCCGGCCGCCGCCGCGGTGCGGGCTGGGGCACCGGCCTTCGCCCCACTGCCGTCACCGCCGCCGGAACCGATGCTCGCCGCCGCGGCGGAGCCTCCGTCCGCCGGCCCGATCTCCCTCGTCGCACTGCCGGCAGTGCTGCCGCCCGGCACCAAGGGCGCGGCGTTCTCGCTGCCATTTGCCGGCAACGTCGGCGCCGCCGTCTTCCCCCTTCAAGGCGAGACCCTGGTGGTGTTTGACGACCGCCGACCGATCGACATGTCCGCCCTGCAGTCCGACCCGGCGTTTGCCGCGGCGCGGGTGGAGCTCCTGCCGGCCGGCACGCTCATTCGCATCAGGCCGCCGCCGGGCACCACGGTCACCTTGTCGAGGACGCCGAAAGGCTGGACCGTTGACGCGCTCGCGGTTCCCCCGCGACCGCAACCCTTCGCACCCGAATTGGACGGTGCATTGCTCAGCGTTGCCGCGCGAGATCCCGGCAGAGTGCTCACCATCGCCGACTCGGTGACCGGCGGCACGCTGCTCATCGGGACGCAGCGCCGGCCCGGCCAGGCCATGCTCACGCCGCTCCGCACGGCGCAATTCGTGCTGCTGCCGACCGCCCAAGGCGTTGTCGCCGCCCCGCTTTCCGACATGGTCACGTTGCGCGCCGGCCCGGGCGGCTTCGCGCTGACCACCGTACCGGACCCGCTGGCGGTGTCGCCGATCGGCGTGGACCCGTTGACCGACGCCGCCGCGCTGACGCGCCGGTTCGATTTTCCCGACCTGCCGCTCGATCAACTGACCCGGCGCCTCGCGGCACAAATCGCCAGTGCGGCCTCGGTGCCTCTCCTGGCGCGCGGACCCAGGCGGCGGGCGGCGGCGATCACCATGATCAGCCTCGGCATGGGCGCCGAAGCCGAGGCGCTGTTGCGGCTCGCCGCGGCGGACGATCCGCGTGAGGCTGCCTCGGCCAACGTGACCGGCCTGACGGCGGTTGCCGCGATGCTTGCCGGCCGGCCCGCCGAGGCGGACGGCATCGACGACCCCCGCCTGACCGGTACGGACGAGATCGTGCTGTGGCGCGCGCTCCACGTCGCCATGCGGGACGACGCCTCGCCCAAGGCGGCTGCCGCGCTGGCCAGCACGGCGCCGTTGCTGCTGACCTACCCGCCGCCGATCCGCGACAGGCTGCTGCCGCTCGCAGCGGAAACGATGGTGCGGGGCGCGGCGGATGCCGCCGCCAAGGCGCTGCTGGCGCAATGCAAGGGCCTGCCTGGGCTCGGCCTCGCGCGCGCGATGCTGGCGCAGGCGACCGGGGACACCGGCGCGGCGCTCGCCCAATACGACGCCCTGGCGGCCGGCCGTGACGATTTCGTGAGCGCCCGCGCGGCGGCGCGCGCGGTGAAGCTGCGGCTGGCCACCGGCAAGCTCGACAAGCGGCAGGCGGCCGAGGCGTTCGATCGGCTGCTGTATGCCTGGCGTGGGGGTCCGCGCGAGCTCACCCTGCGCGAGAAGCTTGCGGGCCTGCGCCAGCAACTTGGCGAATGGCGCCCCGCGCTGGCATTGCTGCGCGAGAGCGAGATGCTGTTCCCGAACGACGTTAAGGCGATCCACGCCAGGCTGCAGGCGACGTTCGATGCGCTGCTGCGTGACGATTCGGCGGACAAGCTGCCGCCGCTCGAGTTCGTCGCTCTGGTGGACGAGAACGCCGACCTGGTGCCGAATACGCGGGAGGGCGAGGCGATGCAGGCCAGGCTCGCCGACAAGCTGTTGGCGCTCGACCTGCCGAAGCGCGCGGGCCCGGTACTGGACAAGCTGATGCGCGCGATGCCCGCCGGCCCCGCACGGGCCACGTTCGGGGCGCGCCTCGCGACCATGCGCCTGCGCGAGTCCGATGCCGGCGGCGCGCTGGCGGCGCTGGCCGCTTCGGACGCCGCGGACCTGCCTGCGCCGCTAGCCGACCAGCGCGTGCTGCTGCGGGCCCAGGCGCAGGCGCGCTGGGGCGATGTCGCAGGCGCGATCGCGACGCTTGCCGGGCTTGACTCGGTCAAGGCCGATGCGGCGCGCGCCAGCATCCTCGAACAGGCGAAGGACTGGGTGGGGGCGGATCGGGCACTGGCCGACTACGTCGCGAAGACCGTGCCGGAAACCGGCGACCTGAATGACGTTGCGCGCCGTAGCCTGCTGCGCCTGGCGACCGCGGCGGCCCGCGCCGGCGACGAGGCGACGCTCGCGGCGTTGCGCGAGCAGCAGGTGGCGCGCATGGGCACCGGCCCGCTGGCCGACATGTTCCGCCTGCTCACGGCAGACCCGGTGCATGGCACCGCCGACCTGGACCGCGCGGGGCGCGAGATCGGCTATGCCCGTGCCCTGCCGGCCGACTTGCAGGCGATGCGGCGATGACTCGATTTTCCGCTGGCGGCTCGCGGGAGTGGGCAAGGTGGGGCCGAGCGGCCACGCCGACGGATTTCCTCTTGCGCCGGCCCCCCCCTTTCCCCATGTTCCGCCTCCTTGGCCCCAGGGGACGCCGCGCGGCCTGTTCGCGCGCGTCCAACAGGCCGTCTGCTGGCAGGGAAGGGGAGCTCGATGGACATGTTCAGCCCATCACTCGATCCGCTGGGGATGGTCTCGGATCTTCCGAGCAGCAACCAGGCGTCTATGGGGCCGGAAGCCCAGAAGGACTATTTTGTCGAGAAGGACGGCGTGAAATTCGCCGGCACGCATCTGCTGCTGGATTTCTGGGGCGCGCGCAGCCTCACCGATCCGGCGCTGATCGGCAGCGCGTTGCGTGACGCCGCCGAGGCGGCGAAGGCGACGATCCTGCACAGCCATTTCCATCATTTCGGCCCCGATGGCGGCGTGAGCGGCGTGCTGGTGCTGGCGGAGAGCCACATCTCGATCCACACGTGGCCCGAGCGCGATTTCGCCGCGGTCGATATCTTCATGTGCGGCTCGTGCAATCCGTACGACTCGCTGCCGGTGCTGAAGGCTGCGTTCCGTCCGGCATCGATTCTGCTGTCGGAGCAGCGGCGCGGGCTGATCGCGTAGCATGTGCGGGCTGCGCGCATAGCATGCATGGCATGGTATGAAAGGCTCCCCCTCCCACAAGGGGAGGGGGAGTAGCTGCCTTTCCCACGGCTTCTGCGTAGGTGCCCATGGCGACCGATAGCTGGATCAACGAGACGCTGTATCCGGACTGGGGCCAGCGCTTCCTGGTGAAGCGCGAACTGGCGCGGGTGCAGAGCGACTTCCAGGACATCGTCATCTTCGAGAGTTCGTCGCACGGCCGGGTCATGCTGCTGGACGGCGTGATCCAGATCACCGAGGCGGACGAGTTCGTCTATCAGGAGATGCTGGCACACGTGCCGTTGCTGGCGCACGGCGCCGCGGCAAACGTGCTGGTCATCGGCGCCGGCGACGGCGGCGTGCTGCGGCGGGTGTTGCAGCACAGCACGGTGCGGCGCGCGGTGATGGTGGAGATCGACGGTGAGGTAATCCGGCTGTCGAAGCAGTTCCTGCCCGGTATCGCCGGCGATGCGTGGGACGATAAGCGCGCCGAGGTGATTGTCGGCGACGGTATCGACTACGTGAAACGCGCGCCGGATGCGTCGTTCGACGCGATCATCGTCGATTCGACCGATCCGATCGGCGTCGGCGAGGTGCTGTTCACCGACTCGTTCTACGAAAACTGCGCACGCATCCTGACGTCGCGCGGTCTGGTGGTGAACCAGTGCGGCGTTCCGTTCATGCAGGCCGGCGAGCTGCGCGAGACCAGTGCGCGGCGCGCGAAGTTCTTCCCGCACGTGACGGCCTATATCGCGGCGGTGCCGACCTATGTCGGCGGGTTCATGACGCTGGGCTGGGCGGCGAAGGACGCAGCGCTGGCGGCGGTGTCGGTGGAGCAGATACGCACCCGCGCGGCGGCATCGGGCATCCTGGGAACCACGCGATACTGGACGCCGGAAATCCATGTCGGGGCATTCAACCTGCCGCCGTATATCGCGCAGCATCTGTAACCACGCGGCGCCGCTCGCGATGACGGGCGGTGCGGGGGGTCGCGGGGGTTGGTCACGTCCGCTCTGGTGTGGCCAGACCCAAGTCGTGGTATAAACCCCTCTCGGCACCATCGGCGGTGACCATGAGCGCAGCGCTTAATCGCGGTAGGGACGCCCAGTAATGGGCGTCCCTACCGCGATTTACGCCACACGCCCGGGATGCCGGCTCATCCGTCACGCCCGCGACTGGCCGTTCCCTCAGGCCAGCAGCCGCACCTGGCGCGTCAGCAGCCCATCCGCGTCGCGCAGCTCATGCACGATGGTGAAATGGTTCGCGCCGGGCACCGGGATCAGCACACCGGCAGCGTGCGCGGCGGCACGATACGCATGCAGATCGCGGCTGTCGGACACCAGCGGCGGCAGCTCCGCGGTGCCGTAGGCGATCGCCAGCGGCTTCGCCACCACCGGCAGGCGTAACGGCGACAGCGCGGCGATCTCATCGTCGCGCAGCCGCAGCTTCTCGTTCAGCGCGGTGTCGCGGATCGGGCCGAGCTCGAACAGGCCGGAAATCGCCAGGCCGGCACTAACGCGCCGATGGCCGAGGCACAGCGCGGTGAGGTGCCCGCCGGCCGACCAGCCGGACAGCACCACAGGCCCGGCGATGCCGTGCGCCGGTCCATGCTCCGCAAGCCAGTCGAGCGCGGCGTTGATCTCGGCGGTGATCTCGGTCAGCGACGCGTCGGGTGCCAACGTGTAGCCGGGCAGCGCCCCCGCCCAGCCGTGCGCGTACGGCCCGGCGATCAGGTTGGCGAATTCTCTCCCGTTGTTGCGCTGCCAGTAGCCGCCATGGATGAAGATAAGGCACGGTGCGTGCGGATCCGCCGCCGGAAACAGGTCCCACGTGTTGCGTTCGCGCGGGCCGTAGCGCAGGTCCAAATGCTCCGGATGCGCCGCGCGAAACGCCGCGGAGTCTGCCGCGCGCGCGGCATTCAGGGCGGCACTGTCGGCGACCGCGCCGATGTTGTCGTACGCCGCGTCGCGCGCGGCGCGACTCATCGCTCCCCAGTTCATCGGCGCATCGCCGGGGCACGCAGCGAGCGGTTCACGCTGCGCCCGTCACCTTCGCCTTGCGCGCCGCCTGCACAACCTGGGGGCGGGTCCGACCTTTTGACTTGTTGCTGGTGGGCACGGGACCTCTCGGTTTGTTGCGCGGCGTGACGTCGCACGGCGTTCGGCAGGGATTCCCTGGCCGCCGACCGACCTCCGCGCGATACTGCAACGGGCGGTGCCGGCACGGCAAGGTGGCCAAGTCGCCGGGTAGTGGGTCAGTTTGAGAGGCGAGTCTCGACCCATAACGGACACTGGCCGAACTAGCTATCATTTCCGAAAGACGGATGTGTCGGACACCATGACGCTCCGGGATCACGGGTGTCGCAAGCCGGCATGGAAACAGCGTTGCGGCTCAGGGCGCACCGGTGAGCCGATCCAGGTTCGCGATCAGTCGGTCGAGCAGGGCGACGAATTGCGCGATCTCCTCGTCCGTAAACCCAGCCATCGCATCGCGATTGCCTCGGAACAAGGTCGCTATGGCCTCCGGCAGGCGTGCTAGCGCGAGCTTCGTTAGTGCGATGCGACTGCTGCGTCCGTCGTCGGGGTCGGGGGTGCGGCGGATAAACCCATCCCGCTCCATGCGAGTGAGCATCTGCGCCATGGGCGGCTGTTGGATCTGCGCGAAGCGCGCCAGATCACGTTGCGTGGCGGCCCGACCGGTTTGGAGGGCGACCAGAACCGGCAAATGGCCGACTCCGAAACCCAGCGGCTTGAGGCGAGCCTCGCTCAGGCGCGCGAAACCCCGCGCCGCGAGGCTGATCAAGTGTCCAGGCGTCGAGAGAACGTCCGCGTCCGTATCGCTCTCTTGCATCATGCGCCTCCCACTATATATGTGCGTATGTAAATGCCGGTCTCGTCCTGAGCAAGGCGCGGTGATCCCGTCCTGTCGTGCCCCGGCACTTCGTCATAAGGAGCAAGCCTATGGCTGACGACCTCGCGGTTCTTAGAGCCATCTATAGCTGCTTCAACGTGCGAGACATCGACGGTGTGCTCGACGCACTCACCGATGACGTCGCCTGGGCCAATGGCATGGAGGGCGGCCACGTCCACGGCCGCGGGGGCGTCCGCGAGTACTGAACGCGCCAGTGGGCCATCGTCAGCCCGCACGTCGAGCCCCTGAGCTTCGATAGGGGCCCGGATGGATCGATCGTCGTCGAGGTCAGTCAGTCAGTGAGAGATCTGCAAGGCAGGCCGCTGCAAGATCAAACGCAGGGGCTCAAGGACAAAACAGTCGGTCACATTTTCCACTTGCGAGATAGCAAGGTTACCCGCTTCGACATCCGGGAAGATCACTGAGCAGGCCGGCGATCAGGGGATGTGCGCGAGCCTATGGGGCTATGGCCAGCGACATTGAAGAGTGTCCATGACCAACGAGGAGCTAATCGAGCGGGTTTACGTCGCCTACAATCGGCAGGACGCCGAAGTGATGTTGGCGTTCGTCAGCGAGGATGTCGACGGGCCGGACGGGCAGGCCAGACTGGATGGGAACCAGGAACTTCGGACCTATTGGATGCGGCAATGGGCAGAAACCCGCACCCGCGACGAAGTGCTGGCGATTGCTACGCCGATACCGAACCGCTCGATCGTCGGCATCGGCCAGATCGTCCGCGCGCTCACCGACGCAGTGATATCAACCGGCACGTTCGAGCATGATTACCTGATTGAGGACCGCCTGATCATGCGGTTGGATATCCGCCGGTTGTGAACTTCCCGGGTCGCCGCCTACTCGCTATCGAGGCCATGGGCGACGTCCGCAATCCACCCTTTGCACCCATTCAAACCGACCCACTACCGCGAGCTTGTGCGACATCTGCGGGTTAGCACCGCAACGAACCACGGATCCGTCCCGCTCGCCCCGCCCACCGCCACTTCCCCGCCCGGCCGCACGCCAGCGGCCGGACCCATCCCCGCCCGGCCCGGCACCTCCACAAACCCCCTTGACAATGTTCCCCTGCTATGCTTCTATTCCTCACCAATGCCCGCCGCATCCTCCCCTCCCGAGCCAACCCCCCACCCCGATCCCAATCGGCCCCCCACCAACGCGCCCGCCCCACTCCGCCTCGCCGGTCTGCTCCGCCGCGTGATCAACTACGGCA
>DATLQW010000017.1:0-50764 GCA_035535035.1 Acetobacteraceae bacterium | reverse complement strand
TGGTCCGGGCGGCGGGATTCGGTCAATGGATTGCCCGACGATTATGTCACTACATGACGGATTCCAGGTCTTGGCCTAGTCTTTTACTGGATATTTCCGAAGTCGTTACGGAAAATGGGACCCGGACTGTCAAAGATGGGTTAAAGGCCGATCTCGGCGCGGATTGCCCGGACGACGCGCGCCGGATGCAGAGCATGCCGGATGCAGAGCATGCGGCGTCCGCGGTCCTCGGCCATTCCCGTTGCCGGAATGGTGGGAGTGCATTGACGCCCATGGGGCCTACGCCCGCCATGATGTGGGGTATCGCCGTCAAATGCGATCGCCCTGAGGCTTCCAACCTTCGCCATTGACGCGACGCCGCACGGGGGAATACACCCCGCGCCGGGTCACGCCCCCCCACCGGGGCGCTTCTCTTCTGAAAGGGAGAGCTGCAATGGCAATCGCCACCAAGCCGGGCATACGCCCGGCCAATCCCAATTTCTCCTCGGGCCCCTGCGCCAAGCGCCCCGGCTTCACGCTGGACGCACTCGCGGGCGCGTTTCTCGGCCGCAGCCATCGTGCCGCGGCGCCCAAGGCGCGGCTGGCCGAGGTGATCGACCGCTCGCGCGCCATCCTCGGCGTTCCCCCCGACTGGCGGCTCGGCATCGTCCCCGCCTCCGACACCGGCGCCGTCGAACTCGCCCTCTGGTCCCTGCTCGGCCCGCGCGGCGTCGATGTGCTGGTGTGGGAGAGTTTCGGCGCCGGCTGGGCCACCGACATCGCCAGGCAACTGAAATTGCCCGATGCCCGCGTGCTGAGCGCGGAGTACGGCGCACTGCCCGACCTCGCCGCGGTGGATTTCTCCCGCGACGTGGTGTTCACCTGGAACGGCACCACCTCCGGCGTGCGCGTGCCGGATGGCGACTGGATCGCCGCCGATCGCGCCGGCCTGACGATCTGCGATGCCACCTCCGCGGCCTTCGCCATGCGCCTGCCGTGGGAGAAGCTCGATGTCGCCACCTGGTCCTGGCAGAAGGTGCTGGGCGGCGAGGCGGCGCACGGCATGCTGGCACTGTCGCCCCGCGCGGTGGAGCGGCTTGAGACCTACCGGCCGGCCTGGCCGCTGCCGAAAATCTTCCGCCTCACCAAGGGTGGAAAACTCAACGAGGGCATCTTCCGGGGCGAGACGATCAACACGCCGTCGATGCTCTGCGTCGAGGACGCGGTGGACGGGCTGCGCTGGGCGGAATCGGTCGGCGGCCTCGATGGATTGGTCGCGCGGTCGGAGGCGAATCTCGGCGCCATCGAGCGCTGGGTGGCGCGCACCGCGTGGGTGGATTTCCTCGCGACGGCGCCGGAGACGCGCTCCTGCACGTCGATCTGCCTCAAGCCGGTGGCGCCGTGGTTCACCGCGTTGCCGGCACCGGCGCAGGCACAGGCGGCGAAGCGGATGGCCGCGCTGCTGGAGAAGGAAGCTGTCGCATACGACATCGCCGCGTATCGCGACGCGCCGCCGGGCCTGCGCATCTGGGGCGGCGCCACGGTGGAAACCGCGGACGTCGAGAAACTGCTGCCCTGGCTCGACTGGGCGCACGACGCCGTGCAAGCCGAATAACACCGACGAACACGCCTCCTCCCCTTGCGGGAGGGGGAGGCAACAGGAAACCCCCGATGCCCAAAGTCCTGATCAGCGACAAACTCTCGCCCGCCGCCGTGGACATCTTCCGCCAGCGCGGCATCGAGGCCGATCTCAGGCCCGGCCTGTCCGCCGCCGAGCTGCGCGCCATCATCGCGCCCTATGACGGGCTGGCGGTGCGTTCCGCCACCAAGGTCACCCGCGAATTGCTCGATGCGGCCACCAACCTGAAGGTGGTCGGTCGCGCCGGCATCGGCGTGGACAATGTCGATGTGAAATCCGCCACCGCGCGTGGCGTCGTCGTGATGAACACGCCGCACGGCAACACCATCACCACGGCAGAGCATGCGATCGCCATGATGTTCGCGCTGGCGCGGCAGATTCCCGAAGCCTCGGTCTCGACGCGATCGGGAAAATGGGAAAAGAACCGCTTCATGGGTGTCGAGCTGACCGGCAAGACGCTCGGCCTGATCGGCTGCGGCAATATCGGCTCGATCGTCGCCGACCGCGCCATCGGCCTGAAGATGAAGGTGATCGCTTACGATCCCTACCTGTCGGAGAAACGCGCGCTCGCCCTGGGCGTGGAGAAGGTCGAGCTCGACGCGCTGCTGGCCCGCGCCGACATCATCACGGTGCACACGCCGCTGACCGACGCGACCCGCAACATCCTCTCGCGCGAGGCGCTGGCGAAGACCAGGCCGGGCGTGCGCATCATCAACTGCGCCCGCGGCGGGCTGGTGGACGAGGCGGCGCTGGCGGATGCGATCCGCGCCGGACATGTCGCCGGCGCCGCGCTTGATGTGTTCGAGACCGAACCGGCGACCGACTCGCCGCTGTTCGGATTGGACAACGTCGTCTGCACCCCGCATCTCGGCGCCGCCACGACCGAGGCGCAGGAAAACGTCGCCTTGCAGGTGGCAGAGCAGATGAGCGAGTTCCTGCTGACCGGCGCGGTCGCCAACGCGATCAACATGGCATCCGTGACCGCCGAGGACGCCCCGCGTCTCAAGCCATACATGGAGCTCTGCCGGTTGCTCGGCGGGTTCGCCGGGCAGCTCACCCAGGCGCGCGAGGGCGTCATCCGCCGCGTGGCGATCGAAT
Organism: Acetobacteraceae bacterium; assembly: GCA_035535035.1. Classification (GTDB taxonomy): domain Bacteria; phylum Pseudomonadota; class Alphaproteobacteria; order Acetobacterales; family Acetobacteraceae; genus JASHVB01. Next base: position 48,048 of record DATLQW010000017.1, on the reverse strand, counting down.
ACGAGGGCCAGGTGGCAGGCCTGAACACCCGTCCGCTGACCGCCGCGGTGCTGGCCGGGCTCATGGCACCGCTGATGGAGGGCGTGAACATGGTCAATGCCGGCGTCGCCGCACGCGACCACGGCATCGACGTGGCCGAAACGGTGCACGACCGGCCGAGCGAATACCAGACACTGGTGCGCGTCACCGTCGAAACCGGCCAGTTGACCCGCTCGGTCGCCGGCACGCTGTTCGCCGGCTCGCGGCCACGCATCGTCGAGATCAAGGGCATCAAGGTGGAGGCGGATTTCGCGCCGCACATGCTGTATGTCACCAACCAGGACAGGCCGGGCTTCATCGGCCGCTTCGGCGCGACGCTGGCGGGCGCCGGCATCAATATCGCCACCTTCCACCTGGGCCGCGCCAGCCAGGGCGGCGACGCCATCTGCCTGGTGTCGGTGGACGAACCGGTGCCCGAGGACGTTCTGGCGATGGTGCGCACGCTGCCGCTGGTGGTGCAGGCGACAGCGCTGGCATTTTGATGCAGGCTGGGTGCATGACTGAATCTCTCAGGGTGCTCGCGCCTTCACCGCCAGGGCCTGGCTTATGCAGGCCATCGGCGGCTTGTTCGCAGCACAGGTCGCGGAAATTCGTGGATGGCCGCGACATGCCCGGCCGACACAATGGAGGTTCCCGCGGGCGCGGCACGTTGCGTGCCGCGCTGCTGGCCGGAATGGTGTCGGTCGCCGGCGTTGCCGCCGCTGCCCCGGCGCTGGACACGACCAAACGCATCCTGGTGCTGCCCTCGCTGCAATGGAACGACAGCGGCGTGGCCTGGAACTATGCCACGCAGCAGGCGCCGGACAACCTGGCGCGGGTGACGGGAGGCCTGACGTTCGGGTTGACGCCGGAGGAGGTGAGCCGGCGTTTGCCTGATCTCGGTGCCAACCTGCATTGGAGTGAGCTGCCGGTCGCGAATGAATTTTCCGAAGACGTCCGCTACGTGTGGATACCCATGCAGACAGCGGGCGCGCTGCGCGCGCCGGTCACCGCGTGCTTCGGCGAGCCGAGCTATGTTGTGCTGCTGTTCCTCCACGGCGACTTGTTCCGGATTTCCTGGCGCTTTCTGCCCGACCGGAATTGCCCCAACCCGCACGCGGCGGCGGAGGAGCTGTACGCATCGTATGTGCCGCTGGCCACCACGGTCGCGTTCAGCGCGCATTACCGCACGGGATTTGCCGAGGTGGTGGATGTGACAGAGCCGGGCGCGAGATCGCTGATCGAGCAACGCTGGCAGATGCGCGGCCAATGAGGACGTGGCTCCGCCTTGCGGTTCTCGGTCTCCCGCTGCTGGCCAGCACCGCCGGCCGGGGTTCGCCGCTCGACTTCGATCTGGGCAATTACGACGCTTCGCAGGCGCTGGAGGACACCGCGCAGCCGCGCGACTGCACTGTCACCTATCTGGTTGAGGATTTCGTCACCAACGAAACCTTCGCCGCGCGCATGCAATTCACCCCGGCACCGCATGCGATAGCGTTGAAGGGACACCTGCCCTGCCCAACGTTCGTGCCGCCGCGGGTTACCGAGGCCGCGCTTGAGGGATGCCGCGAGCATGCCGACAAGAAGGCGGATTGCGTGTTCGCCGACATGAGCAGGGGGTTTCACGAGTCGCCGTTGCTATCCGATACCTCGGAGAATGCCGCACGCTGCGCGTCCGACCAGGCATCGCAGATCGCCATCGCCTGCCGGAATGCCGGCAATTTCGACGTGTGCAATGTCGGCTGCGGCGAAGACCGGGACGCGGCGATCCTGGCGGCGCGCAACCGTTGCCAAGCAAAGCACCGGACGGCCTGCCCGATCACGGGAGCGTTGCCGGTGCGGGCGCCATAGCCAGTCCGGTGAGCGGTGGCCGGCGCCGCAGCATGCCGGCGAGGCCATGGGCCACCGCGACGGAGTGAATGATCTGCCAGGTTTCGTTCAGGTGATCGGGGGTATCGAAAAACGCCGTGCGGGGATAGCGGCTGCGGTTGGGCAACTCCAGGAACCGGGCGCCGTGCGCCATATAGATGGCGCGGATCGCGGCGATTGAGTCGTCGGGTATCGGCGAGTCGATGAAGCCGGTCGGCAGTCCGCCGATCAGGCGCACGCCATGCGCGCGGGCCCACTCGGCGAACCGGGCAATCAACCTGCTGCCGTAGCCGGCGCGGATTTGCGCGGCGGTCGGATGGTATGGCCTGGCCGCGGCCAGCACGGACACGCTTGCCGCGGCCAGCGCGGCGGTGTGGCCGACATGGTCGCCCCAGGCATTGCTCTCGCCGGTCGCCGCGGCGCGCGGATCGTGGAAGCCGCCGGCGACCAGCGCGGTCTCGATCACCGCCATCAGCGCGCCGCGCAGGTCGTAGGAAAACAGCGCGCCGAGCCAGCGTTCGGGCGGCAGCCGGGCCAGCGTCGCGCGGTCGTGCCGCAGCATGATCGCGGCGTCCGGACCGAGCGCGGTCTCGGCGCGTCCGCGCACGTATTGCGCCTCCTCCATCGGCATATAGACGACGTCGCCGCGATGCAGCCGCTTTTCCCAGCGCGCGAACAGGTAGTCGAGGCCGATGCCGACAGCGACGCCGCCGTTGACGCATGGCATGTGCAGCAGCGGCTCGATGGTCTCGCAGCGATGCGAATAGGGCCCGTTGGAGCCCGCCAGGATGACCAGCTTGCGGCCGGTGATCGCCGCGCCGCGCGCCAGCCTGGCGTCGATCTCGTGGCGCAGGTAGCCGAGCGACAGCGGCCGATCCAGCACCGCGCCGAAGCAGATGAAATAGAGCAGCAGGGAAGCGGTGCAGGCGAGAAGGACGCGGCGGAAATGAAAGGACTCCCCCTCCCCTTGAGGGCTTGGGCCGCGAAGCGGACCAAGGTTGGGGGGAGGCGTGCGTCGGAGGCTCGCACCGACCGACCCCTCCCGCCAACCCCCGCCCTCAAGGGGAGGGGGAGTCTCCGGTTGCAGCACCCGATAGTCCTGGTTCACCGTCAGAATCGGAAATACAGAAACGGTGCGACGTGCGGCGCGAAGAACAGCGCCTGCACGCTGAACGCGAAACTCGAGGTCAGCGCCCAGCCCCGCGCACGCTCCGAGATCTGGTGCACGTGCGGCAGCAACAGCACGATGCCCCAGCCCAGCAGCAGGCAGGCGGACACTTCCGGGAAGCTCAGCGTTCGCGCGTCGCCGAGATAGGGCAGCAGCGGCACCGGCGTCGCGACGAGGCCGAGCCAGGGCAGCGCGTGCACCACCATTTGCGGCAAGGCGGCACCGTGCAGCCCCGCCATGCCGGCCAGAACGCTCCGCGCAGCCGCGGCGCTGTCGGCGCGGAACGGCACCCAGGCCACCACGACCGCCAGCAGCGTCAGCGGCTGCGCGAGCATGCGCGGCAGCGTCACCCGGCAGCGCGCGTGCAGCACCAGGTAGAGCCCATGCAGGCCGCCCCACAGCACGAAGCGCCAGGCGGCGCCGTGCCACAGGCCGCACAGCAGCATGGTCGCCAGCAGGTTGGTGCTGTGGCGCAGCGCTCCACAGCGGCTGCCGCCCAGCGGGAAATAGACATAGTGGCGCAGGAAGGCGCCCAGGGTGATGTGCCAGCGGCGCCAGAACTCGGCGATGTCGCGGGCCTGATAGGGGCTGGCGAAATTCAGCGGGAAGCGCACGTTCAGCATGCGCGCCAGCCCGATCGCCATGTCGGAGTAGCCGGAGAAGTCGAAATAGATTTGCAGGCTGTAGGCGAGCACGGCGTACCATGCCTCGAACAGGCTGAGGCTCGCGCCGCGCGCCGCGGCGTTGAAGCCGATGTCGGCGAAGCCGCCGAACATGTCGGCCAGCACCAGCTTCTTGGCCAGTCCGAGCAGGAACAGCGTCAGGCCATCGGCCAGGTTTTGCCCTCGCGGCACGGCGAGGTCGCGCTGCTGCAATTGCGGGATGATGTCCTTCGGCCGGACGATCGGCCCGGCGATCAGGTGGGGAAAGAAGGCGACGAATGCCGCATAGGTCAGCAGGCCGATGTCCGCCCGCTCTTGCCGGGCGCTGTCCACCAGGAACATGATCTGCTGGAAGGTGAAGAAGCTGATCGCCAGCGGCAGGAAGATGCCGAGCGGCGGGGCGTGCGGCGCGGCGATATGCAGCAGGAAGTCGGCGTATTTGAACCAGGCCAGGAGCCCGAGGTTGAAGGCGATGCCGGCGATCAGCCAGCGCCGGGCGGCGGCGCGGCGGCCACCGCGCGCGACCCGCAGAAGGTGCTGGCCGAGCACGTAGTTTGTGGCGATCGAGCCGAGCAGCAGCAAAACCAAGCGCGGGTTCCACCAGCCGTAGAAGAACAGGCTGGCCGCCAGAAGCCACGCGAGCGCCCAGGTCCGGCCGGCGAAGCGGCCGAGCAGGAAGCAGCCCGCCAGGCAGGCCGGCAGAAAGCCCAGCACGAATTCCTGCGAATTGAACAACATGGCGCGCGACGGCGGCGAGTGTCCGCTCGCACGCGATAATCAATGGTAAACGACCTTTCCGGCGCCGCGCGCGGGCGAGGGTGCCGCGGAGAGCCCGGGCCAAGGATGCCGCGAAGGGCCCGGGCCAAGGGTGCCGCGGGCGCCCCGATCAGCCTCACCCGGCTTCGCTGCGCTCGCCGACCTCTCCCGCCGAGGCGGGCGAGGTTTGCGGGGCGCGCGTTTCCGGGGTCACCCCGAACCGCAACATGTACTGGAGAAACGTCTTCCGCTCAGCCTCGGCGTCCAACCCGTGATCCTCGAAATGGTAAGCATGCGCCCCGTAGCCGCCGTTCGGCTGGGCCGCCGCGTAGCCCTCCATCGCCCGCACCGACGTCGAGGACAACCCCATGCCGAAATGCCCGTACAACTGCTCGACGGTACTGACCGGGTCCGACACCAGATCTAGGTAATGCACGTGGCACACGGTCTCGGGCAGTCCGGCATCGTCGCCGACCGCGATCATCCGCTGCGTGCCTTCCTGCCAGCGCAGGCTTTCCTCCGGGCCGATCTCCTTCGGGTCCAGGCAGCGGGAAAACGGGCGGCGCACCACTTCCGTCAGCCTGGCAACCGACAGCAGCACCTTGACCGGGTCGCGGTGCACGAAGACCAGCCTCGCGTCCGGATAGACGGCGCGGATCGCGTCCAGCGCGAACAGGTGGTCGGGGCATTTCAGCACCCAGCGCGCCGGCCTGGCGCACCGGCCGGCCTGGTGCTGCAGATGCCGCAGGAAGCGCCGGTGGAACTGGTAGGCCGGCAAATGGCCGGCGGGATCGGCCTCCAGCCAGGCGCGGTAGGACGGGAGGCGGTAGTTGGTGTCGAAGCGCAGGCTGCGAAACACGTGCGCGGTGATCTCGCTGCATTCCTGCGGGGAAGTCGCCTGCAGCGGGTGCAGTGCGTGAAACTCGGGGGCCAACGCCTCGAAGGTATGAAGCTGCCGCGCGACCCTCGCGGCTCGCCGGTCCCGCCGCCCCGGCGGTGGGGGACACGGGTAGATCGTCTCATAGACCAGTGGCGCGCGATTGGCCGGATCGGTCAGCATCATCCGGTGCAGGAAGGTCGTGCCGCTGCGCGGCAGTCCGGTAATGAAGATCGGCTGTGCGATCGGTTCGTCCAGGATCGTCGGATCGGCGCGCTCCGCCGCGCGCAGCCGCAGCAGATTGGACAGGAACCGCACGACGTCCCAGCGCGTGGCGAAGCGCCCGACGACACCCAGGGAAGCGTCGTCAGCGCATGAGTCCAGGAAGCGGCGCAAGGGCTCGCCGAGATCGACGTCGCCAAAATCCTCCAGGCCGGTGCGCCGCCGCGCCAGCCGGATGAGGTCGTCGGTGGCGAACGGACGGTCCAGCAGCCCGCATGTGCCGGCCAGGGCGTCGGCAAGGCGCAGCACGGTGGTCGGGATCGGCACGATGAGACACTCCTCTTCAGGATCCGGGCGATGCTTGCACCCAGATAATGATCGGCCGGCAGGAAAAAGTCCCATCGGTTGCCAAGAAAACGTGACCGCACGGCGGCATGCAGGCCGGCAGCGAACCGCACCCATGTATCCGCATTATTTCAGGCGAGGCGCCGAGTTGACCGACCAGTGCCACGGCCCTAACTCGGCAGCATCGGCGGGAGGGCGCGTCGCAGGACATGCCGCGTTTTGACAGGGAAGTGCCGGATGACCCGAACCGCCATTGAGCGCCGCACGTTGCTCGGCATGACGCTGCTGGCGGCTGCCAGCCTGCCGCTGCCGGCCCGCGCCCTCGACGCGTCCGCCGTGGTGGCGCCGATCCGGCAGCTCTGCGGCGGGTTGCTGGCTGTCATGCACGCTGGGCAGGCGACGCCGTTCGCGCGGCGCTTCGACCTGCTCGCGCCGGCGGTCGAGAACGCCTTCGACCTCGACGCAATCCTGCAGGTGTCGGTCGGGCTCTCCTGGGCGACGCTGCCGCCCGACCAGAAGGCAATGCTGCGGGCAGCGTTCCGCCGCTACACGATCGCATCCTACGTCAACAGCTTCGACGACTACGCGGGCCAGCGCTTCGATATTTCGGCGGAGCTGCGCAGCCTGCCGAATGGCGAGCAGGTGGTGAGCACGCGCATCGTTCCGCGCTCCGGCGACTCGCACGTGCTTGACTATGTGATGCGGCAGGTTCCGCAGGGATGGCGCGCGGTTGACGTGCTGCTGGACGGGACGATCAGCCGGGTTGCGGTGCAGCGCTCGGATTTCCGCAGCCTGTTGAGCCGCGGGGGCGCGAGCGCGCTGGCCAAGAGCCTGCAGGCGAAGACGGCGGACCTGTCGGGCGGCTCCAGTTGAGGGGTTGCCGTGTCGTGCCCGAGATGAGGGGTTCCGCCGCCCTGCCGCGGGTCACACCGTCGCCACCGGGGTGGCGGGCGAACCGACGGCGCCCGGCAGGCGCAGCGGCGGGCCGGTGAACAGGAAGCGGCTGCGGTTGTTGGCGCGCAGCCAGTCAGCCAGTTCGGTCAGGTAGAACATTTCCCCCAGGTAGCAGCCCAGCTTGAACAGGCAGTGCGCGTGCAGCGGCAGCGTGGCGCACATATCGTCCAGGCACGGGCGCGCCGGTGTCGCCTCGACGGCGAAGTTGTCGGAAATCAGCGCGACGGCGCCGCTGTCGGTGACCCATTGCTGCAACCGCGGATCGCGGCCGTCGAGCGCCGCGGCGCTGGCGAACAGTTTCTCCCGGTCGGGCTGCTTGTTCATCTCCAGCAGCATTTCGGCGAAGCCAGTGCGGAACAGCACGAAGTCGCCGGGTTCGACGGTGACGCGGTCCTTCCGCATGACGTCCATCAGGTCGGCGTAGCTGACGATGTGGCCGGAGCGGCCGTAATGCGCCTCCAGGTCGATCATTACCCCGCGGCCCTGCATGCAGGCTTCCGCCATGTTCTGCACGCCGAGATGGCGGGCGCCCTGCGGTTCGTCGCAGGGGGTCATGTTGCCCTGCGCGTCGTAGTAGGCGGGGCCGATGATGTCCCGGCCGGCGCGGTAGCCGTTGTAGAACACGTCCTCGGGTTTGCCGTCGCCGTCGGCGTCGAACATCTGGCCGACATGGGCGAGGCTGTCCCATTGCGTGGAGTATTGCAGCGTCAGGACCACCTGGTCGTCGCAGACGATGTCGGTGGCGGTGGGATCGTCGCAGCGGAGAGGATAATTCATGTTGGGGCGATCGCCGCGCATGGTGGGCTTCAGGACGGGCGGATGGCGGCGGGGGGAGAGGATGGCGCCGCCGGGGTAGTCGAGCGGCAGCGACAGGCAGAACGTCTTGCCATGCTTCACCTCGGCGATGCCTTGCAGGACCTTTTCGGGGGTTAGCAGGTTGAGCCGGCCGCGTTCGTCGCCGGGGCCGAAGTCGCCCCAGGTGGAACCTTCCGGGCGACGGGTCCAGCGCGGGTTGTCGGGCATGGGTGTTGCTTCCTTCCTGGGCCCCGTCATCGCGCGGGGCGGCGCGGCTGTTTTCCGCGCAACATTGCTGCGCCGCTTCGCTCTCCGCAATGTCGGGCGAGGGTCGCGACTCCGGTTCAGATGGCGCGGCGATGTCCGCGTGTTCAGGTCTATTGATATCGCTCTTGTGTCGAACCCTGTTGCAACATGACTGAGGCGGCGCCGAGAACCTGGCGAGTCTCATGGCGGTCGGGAAGCAGGCCGGCTGGGCAGCGCCATCCTGCGCCGCTATAGGGTGCGCAATGAAACCCCCGAGCGACACAAGGCATGGCGGCTCCGGCCGGCCGCCGTTCAACCGGAGCCCCGGTCGGGGCGGCGGGCCCGAGCGGCCGTCCCTGCCGGGCGGCTCCGGGCCGCGGCATGGCCAAGGCGGCCAGCCATCGGGGCCGGGGCGCAAGACCGGCCAGGAATTCCGCGCGCAGGAGCAGCGGGGGCTGGGACAGGGGCCGCGTCCGCAGCACGGCCAGGGACCGCGCGACCAGCAGCCACGAGGCCCGCGCCCGCCAAGCCAGGGCACGGACTTTTCCGCCCGGCCGGCCCGCGGACCTGCTCCCGACAGCGGCAACCAGCGGTCTTTCGCCCCGCGCCCGCAGCAGCATGACACCCCGCGCCCCAGCGCCGACACGCCGCGCGGCACGGTGTGGCTCTACGGGCAGCACGCGGTTGGTGCGGCGCTCGCCAATCCGGCCCGCCGGCTGCGCCGGCTGATGCTCACCGAGGAGGCCGAGGCCGCGTTGGCGCAGCGTCTCTCGCCGCCCTGGCCGCTGCAGCCGGAACGGGTCGAGCGCGGCCGGATCGACCAGTTGCTCGGGCGCGACATCGCGCATCAGGGGGTGGCTCTGCTGGCCGATCCGCTGGCCTCGCCCAGCTTGCAGCACGCGCTGGACCGGGCGGGGCCGATCCTCGTGCTCGACCAGGTCACCGATCCGCGCAATGTCGGTGCGATCCTGCGTGCCGCGGCGTCGTTCGGGGCCGCGGCGGTGATCGCGCAGGACCGTAACGCGCCGGAGGAGACCGGTGCACTGGCGAAGGCTGCGTCGGGCGCGCTGGAGACCATGCCGCTGCTGCGGGCGGTGAACATCGCGCGCACGCTGATCGCGCTGAAGGCTGCCAATATCTGGGTGGTGGGGTTGGATGCGGGTGGCGGCACGCTGGCCGGGCCGGCGCTCGCCGGTCGGCGCGTCGCCCTGGTGCTGGGCGCCGAGGGCAGCGGCCTGCGCCGGCTCACGCGGGAAACCTGCGACGAGATTTCAGGCTTCGCCATGCAGGGTGCGGTCGGCAGCCTGAACGTGTCCGCCGCCGCGGCGGTGGCCCTCTACGAACTGGCGCGTGGCCAACAGCCTCACGGCGAACCGGTTGGCCGGCCGGAGGGGCAAACATGAGCGATTACGATCCGCGCGAAGCCGCGGCGGCCTTGGACGCGGCCCGCCAGGGACGCCGCCTGGTTGCGCCATTGCCGCCAGCCATGGCGCCGCGCTCGGAGGCGGAGGGCGCGGCGGTGCAGCACGCGCTGTGGCGGCGCCACGGGCCCGCGGCGCCGGGCGGGTTCAAGATCGGCGCCACCGCGAAGCGGATGCAGGAGTATCTCGGCCTGAGCGGCCCGGCGGCCGGGTTCATGTCCACCGGCGGCCTGCACCGCAGCGGCGCCACCCTGCGCTTCGCCGATTTCCTGCGGCCGGGCGTCGAGTGCGAGCTGGCGGTGCGGCTGGGCCGCGACCTGCCGCCGGGTCCTTGCACCATGGCGCAGGCGGCGGAGGCGGTGGGGGAGCTGGTGGCGGGAATCGAGTTGGTGGAGAACCGCTACACCGACCTCGCTTTGGTGGGCACGCCGACGATGATCGCCGACCAAGTGTACCACGCGGCCGCAATCGTGGGGGACCCCGGCAGCGGCGACTGGCGCGACCTGGACGTTGCCGCGCTGCGCGGACGGCTGATCGTCGATGGCCACCAGCGCGACGAGGGCGTCGGCGCCGACCTGATGGGTCATCCGTTCGCCTGTCTGGCCTGGCTGGCGGGATCCACGGTCGCCGAGGCGTTCGGCGGGTTGAGGGCGGGGCAGGTGGTGATGCTGGGCAGCGTCACGCCGCCGATCTGGCTGACCCGGCCGGCCACCGTCACGGTCGCGTTCGCGCCGCTGCCGCCGGTGCAGGTGACGCTGGCATAAGTAACGCTGGAAAAGCGGCGTCAGTTCTGGTAATGTTCCTTTAATCTGGCCGTGAGCGCGGCGTCAACGCGCGCTCGGGCACGGGGTGAACCCAGCCAAAACGGCGTTGTCCGCAGGAGCCGTTCCCATGCCCACCGAGTGGCACTCTCTCTCGAACGAGGCCCAACTGACCCTGGCGCGCGCCGCGCTGAACCGCGCCGCGGCCACCATCGCCGGCCAGGCCGAATTGCTCGCCGAGGAAATCGAAAACGGCGCCATAAGCGATCCGGGCGGCGCCGACGCCTTGCGTTTGCTCGCGGCGGTAGTACGTGGTGCGGAGGCAGACCCGTTCGCCGTGGCGGGTCACTGCTGAACCGGCGTCAACCTGGGTGCGACACCATGCCCGATCACAGCCCGCCCGGCCCGGACACACTGACCGGCGATACGCTGGTCATCGACATGGTGCGGCGGTTCGCGCAGGAACGGCTGGCGCCGCACGCCGCCGCGCGCGAGAAGGCCGGGCGCATCGAACCGGAGGTCATTCGCGCGCTCGGGGAGCTGGGCGTGTTCGGTGCGACGACGCCGGAACAGTGGGGCGGCTCGGCGATCGATCCGGTGACCTACGCGCTGGTGCTGGAGGAGATTGCCGCCGGTGACGGTGCGGTTTCCACCATGGTGTCGGTGCACAATTCGCCGACCTGCATCGTGATCGGCCAGTACGGCACCGACACGCAGAAGGACCGCTGGCTGCGTCCGCTGGCGACCGGCGAGGCGATCGGCTCGTTCGCGCTGACCGAGCCGCAGGCGGGGTCCGACGCGTCCAACCTGCGCACCCGCGCGGTGAAGCGCGGCGACCGCTACGTGATCAACGGGACCAAGCAGTTCATCAGCAACGCGACGCATCCGGGCAGCGCCGTGCTGTTCGCGGTGACCGATCCGGCGGCGGGCAAGCGCGGCCTGTCCTGCTTCGTGGTGGACAAGGCGATGACGGGGTTCTCGATCGCCCGCACGGAAGAAAAACTCGGGCAAAAGGCGTCCGACACCTGTGCGCTGTCGTTCGACGACATGGAAGTGCCGGAGGACCAGCGCATCGGCGCCGAGGGCGAAGGCTATCGCATCGCGCTGTCCACGCTGGAGAGCGGACGCATCGGCATCGCCGCGCAGAGCGTCGGCATGGCGCGCGCGGCGCTGGACTACGCGGTAGAGTATGCCAAAGGAAGAAAAGCGTTCGGCGGGCGCATCATCGACTTCCAGGCGGTGGGTTTTCGCCTCGTTGACGCGAAGACGCGGCTTGAGGCGGCGCGGCAGATGACGCTGCACGCGGCGCGGCTGAAAGCGGCGGGACAACCGGCGATCGAGGCGGCGTGCATGGCCAAGCTGTTCGCGTCGGAGGCGGCCGAGGCGGTATGCACCGTGGCGATCCAGACGCTAGGCGGCTATGGCTATCTGGCGGATTATCCGGTGGAGCGGATCTATCGCGACGTGCGGGTGTGCCAGATTTACGAGGGCACGTCGGACGTGCAGAAGCTGATTTTGCAGCGGATGCTGTAACAGACAAAACCTCTCGCGTCCGCGGCGGGAGGGGTCTTATACCGACCGCCGAAAGGCTGACTCGTCAGGCGGCCAGCCGCGCGGCATCCGTGTCATTGCGAGTTGACCACCGGCCGCCGCCGGCCGGGGGTCAACTCGCAATGACACGGTACTCGGTTCCGTCCTGCGAGCGCACGTCAGTCTTTAGGGCGCCTGGTACTATCTCGGGTATCTCGATGTTGCCGACCATGCCGTCCCAATGGTGGTCCGCGCCGGTCATTGTGCAACGGCCCGGGCGTTGTGGCGCCAACTCGATGTCGGCGGTTTCGCCCGGCCGCGGCACGACCGTCCGCCCACCGTTCGCAAGCTTGCGCCGATCCCCCACGACCCGCGGGCCTCGACCAGCCGATCGCGCGCGCGCCAGCGGCGCCGGCGCACACCAGCACAGTGAGGCGCGCGGCGTGCGTCGGCCGGTCAGTCGGGCAGCAGCCGGTCCCAGAATTTCGGCGTCGGCAGGTCGGTTGGCAGGGCGTGGTCCGGCGCAACGCTGCTGCGCAGGTGGCGGCCGACATCGCGCTCGGCCGCGTGCGCGCGCTGGAAGGCGACGATAGCGGTGGCGAAGGCATCCAGCCCGCCGGCGGCGAGTTTCTGTCCCCGCGCTTCGACGGCGGCGAACTCCCCGGCCCGGCGCAGCACATCAAGCAGCCGCAGCGCCGTCACCCTGTCCTCCGGATCGCCCCACAGGGCGGCTACGTCGCGGCGCAGTTTTGCGGCTTCGGTCATGTCGGCAGCGTCGTCGGCGGCCCAGGCGCCCTGCAAGGTCGCCTCGGCGGCGGTTTCCTTGTCGCCGCTCGCCAGGCAGATCATCGCCCAGCGGCGGAACAGCAGTGTGTCTTCCGCGGCCTCCATGCTCAGGGCGCGGTAGGCGGGGGATTCCACCACGGATTTCATTGCCGGCGGCAGGATCGAGAGGTCCGGGGCGGCGGCGCCGCACGTCCCGCAAGCCTGCACCCAATCGCGCAGGGTGGAGCGCACCGGCTCACCGGGGCGCATGTCGAGATCGGGGGCAGTCTCCGGCTGGCGCGGCGCGTGGAACGGTGCCCGCGCCGGGCCGCCGCAAACCGCGCAATGCAACGTCGAGGTTCCGCTCATCCCGCCATCTCCACCCGAATGCCGTCACGCAGCCGCTGCATCGCTCGCTCCATCCGTTCGGCCGACTGGGCGAAGCAGACCCGCAGGAAACCCTCCCCGGCGGTGCCGAACGCCATGCCCGGCGCGACCGCCACCCGGTGATTGGTCACCAGCTTCATGGCCAGCCCCAGGCTGTCGGTCAGCCCCTCGACACCCAGGAACGCATAGAACGCGCCAGGAGGCGCTGCGTAGCGCACGCCGTTGACGCCATCGAACGCCTGGCTGGCCAGCGCCCGCCCCGCGGCGCAATGAGCGCGGAACTGCTCCACCGCCTCGTGATCGTGGATGGCGGCGATGCCGGCCTGCTGGATGAAGGGGGCGACGCCGGAATGCACCACCTCGACGATCTCGGTCACGGCATCGCGCGTGCCCTCGGGCAGCACCAGCCAGCCCAGGCGCCAGCCGGTCATCACCCAGGCCTTGGAGAAGCTGTTGCAGACGATTACCCGGTCGTCCGGTTCCGCCACATCGAGCAGGGAGGGGGCGGCTTGGGTGCCGTCGTAGATGAGACGGGAATAGACCTCGTCGGAGATCAGCCAGACACCGTGGCGGCGGGTCATCGCCAGGATGGCGCATAATTCGTCCCGGGTGGCGGTCCATCCGGTCGGGTTGTTCGGGGAATTGAGGATGAACGCGCGGGCGTTGCGCAGCATCGTGTCCAGCCGGTCGAGATCCAGGCGGAAAGTGCCGTCCGGCTCGGAAACCAGATCGAGTTCGTCCAACGATGCGCCACGCAGGCGCACGGCGTTGGCGATATTGGGCCAGACCGGGCTGTGCAGCACGACGCGATCTCCGGGGCGCACGGTCGCGGCAAGGGCCACGGATACCGCGGCCATGCCGGAGGCGGCGACCTGGATGCGGTCCTCGGCGACCGGCTTGGCGTGCAGGCCGGTGAGATAGACCGCCAGGGCATCGCGCAGCGCCGGAACGCCGCGCACATCCGGATAGCGCGTGAAGCCGGCCTCCAGCGCGGCAACGGCAGCGTCGTGCGCCGTCTGCGGGCTCGGCTGATCGGATTCGCCGAAGCAGAGGAACTCCACGTCCGGCGTGGCGAAGGCGAGGCGGCTCACCTCGACGATGCGGGAGCCGGGAATGACGTTGATGTCCATTTCCAACAATCTGGTGGTTAGGGGTGCGATTGCGACTCGTCGCGAGACGAGACGATGCATGTGCTGTGTTTAATATTATCTCAGCGATCGCTCCCCAAAACGAAAACGCCGGCCGATAATTCCCCCGGCCGGCGTATCTGGGAGGTTGAGACGCTAGACCGTCTCTGGTCAACTTCCTGCTGCTCGACATGGCGATCTTTGGTCTCCGGATCAAGATCACCATCGATCGGCAGCAGGAGTTTGGCCAGTTCCGGAAACGGGGCTGGCCGCTCCCGCTACGCCTTATGCCACCCCGTAAACCGTCTTTGCGTTCTCCAGGAACACCGCCCGACGCTGCGCCTCCGTCATGCGGATCGGCAGCGCCTGCGCGGGATCGTCGTAGTCCCAGTGCGGATAGTCGGTGGCGAACAGCACGCGGTCCCAGCCGAGCCAGTCGATCGTCTCGGCGAGGTGCTCGCGCGGCTCCGGCTCCTCGATCGGTTGGGTGGTGAACCACACGTTGCGCCGCAGGTATTCGGACGGCAGCATTTTCAGGTGCGGCGTCTCCTGGCGCAGCTTGGCCCATTGGCGGTCCATCCGCCACGCCAGCGCGGCGCCCCAGGCGAGGCCGGCCTCGATCAGCACCACTTTCAGGGCCGGCAGCCGCTCGAACACGCCCTCGAAGATCATGCTGATCAGCAGCGCCTGCTGCGCCTGCGCGTGGCCGACCATCTCTTCCAGGTAGAACGACCCCCAGCCGCTTCCGGTGATCGGCCAGCCGCCATAGCCGAAGGCGTGCACGCCGACCGGCAGCCCGGCCGCCACCGCCGCCTCGAAGATCGGCCAGTAACGGCGCTGGCCCAGCGGTTCGGCGGTGCGCGACAGCAACAGCACCTGGGCGAAATTCGCATCGCCGGCGCGCAGCTCGATCTCCTTCACCGAGGCAGCCGCGTCCTCGTACGGCACCACCACCGAGGCACGCAGGCGGGTATCCCGGGACGTCCACTCGGCCACCTGCCATTCGTTGGTGGCATGCGTCATGGCGGCGGACAGGTCCGGGTTCTGCGCGCCCTGGCCGCTGGTCAGCGGGTTCAGGATGCCCAGCACGACGTTGTTCGGGTCCAGATGCTGCTTCTGCATGAACCCGAGATCGCTGCCCGGCATGCCGCCCGGCGGCCAGGCGTCGCGCCGGCAGGCCTGCGGCTGGCCCTTCACATAGGCCGAACCCTTCTCCCAGGGCTGGCGATAGATCACGCCGAACGACTCGACATGCTCCTGCCAGCGCTTCGACAAATAGGGGTAAAGCGACTTGCTCATCCCGCCGATGCCGGCGCCGGCCGGACGGGGATGCACGTCGCAATCGGCGATGCCGGCCTTGGAAGCGGCTGCCAGCGGCACGCCGGAGCGGTTCAGGACGTCCACGTTCATGCCACGGTCTCCGTATGAGCCGGCTGTTGCAGCCGGGGATAGGTGCGCAGCGGGTTCTCCGCCATGATCTTCCGCGCCAGCCCGGGGTCAAGCCCCGCCGGAATGGCGTCCAGCCCGTCGAACTGCCAGTGCGGGTAGTCGGTGGAGAACAGCAGCACCTCGTCGGAGCCGATATGCTCCATCACCCGCATCACGGCGGCGGCATCGGGCGGGCCGTCGAACGGTTGCAGCGTGAGGCGCACCCGGTCGCGCACGATGCTGGCGGGCGGGTCGGACACCCAGGGGACTTCCGAGCGCAGGCCCTTCCAGAACTTGGTCAGCCGCCAGAGATAGGCCGGCAGCCAGGTCACCCCGGATTCCATCAGCACCACGGTCAGGTTGGGGTGGCGGGCGAATACCCCCTCCGCCACCAGCGAGGTGAGCTGGGTCTGGATGGCGGGCGCCTGGTTGACGTAGTCCTCGGTGTAGTAGCTCGGCCAGCCGACCGGCGTGACTGGATGGCGGTAGGTGCTGCCGGCATGGATGCCGACCGGCAGGCCGTGGCGCTCGGCCGCGGCGTAGATCGGCCACCAGTGCCGCTTGCCCAGCGGCAGTTCCGCGCCCGCCAGCAGCAGCACCTGGACGAAGCGGCGATCGGGGGCAACCCGCTCGATCTCGTGCACCGCCAGCTCCGGGTTCTGCATCGGCACGATGATGGAGGCGCGCAGCCGGTCGTCGCGGTCCAGCCATTCGCGGGCGATCCAGTCGTTGATCGCGCGGGCGAAGGCGGCGCCGAGGTCCTCGCTGAACAGCGATTGGGCGCCGTAGAGGCAGTTGCAGATGGCGAGCCTGGTGCCGAACGGCGCCAGTCCCTGCGCAACCAGCGCCCGCGGGTTGGTGGCCGCCTTGCCGGTGTCGTCGCGCCAGTCCGCGCGGACGGTGAGCGGGCTGCGGCTGGGGTAGCTGATCGTGTTCAGCTCATCCAGGCCGCGGCGAACCACCGTGTCGCGCCACACCGCATCCAGGTAGGGCATCAGCGCCGACAGGCCCGGCACCGCGGGATGCACGTCGCAGTCGATCGGGGCCGCTTCCTGCATCGGTTCCTCCAGGCTCGACAGTAGCGCCGGGTGTGCTCTTGGCAAAGCCGGGAGCCGCGCAGCGATCGGGATGTGCGCGCCGTGACGATCACCCGTGCAGCGCGTCATATTTGGTCCCGCCATCGGCGGGTTGATGCATCCGCGCATCCGGCCTGACGCCGAAGGTCTTGCAAGATTGCGTTTCGTATCGTTCCCGCGCACGCTTGAATATCGCAACCCGAGGCGAACCGATGGAAAGCAACTTCCGCCGCTGCCTGACATTCGTATTCGCCCGTGAGGGCGGTTACAGCGATGACCCGCGCGATCCCGGCGGCGCGACCAATCTCGGAATCACCATTGCCACGCTCGGCGCATGGCGGGGCCATCCGGTGACGCCGCAGGACGTGAGGGCCCTCCGCAAGGCGGACGCCGCTCGCATCTATCACGCCATGTATTGGCAAGCGGCTTATTGCGGTGAGCTGCCATCAGGCGTCGATCTTCTGGTGTTCGACGCAGCGGTGAACCTGGGAGTCGAACGGTCGTTGGATTTCCTGCGGGCCCAGGCAGGAATAGGCGTCCCGGTCCGGCACCGGAGGCATTCACGCCACCCGCATCCCGGGCTGACGCCGCAGACCGAGCAACACCTGCGCGATATGCTGGCACGGCTCTGCGTCCCGGCGGTGATTGAGGGCCTGTGCGGACGGCGTACCGATTTCTACCGCAGGCTGTCGGGGTTCCGGACCTTTGGTGCCGGTTGGCTCAAGCGTGTCAGGCTCGCCCGCGACCTGGCAATGCATCTGTGGGTCACCGGCGGAACCGGCATTCCGTAGCCGCGCGGGGCACCACCCCTGGGTCAATCCGAGGGCAGGAAGAGCCGCAGCTCATTCACGCGTTCCTTGATGGCGGACAGCTCTGCGTTCATGATCTGCACGCGGATGAGACTGCCCCGGTCGGCCTGCCATGGACCGGCCCACGCCGCATGCTCCGCGGCGCGAAATGCCAGCCACCGCTGCTGTGCCGCTTGCAGCAGCGCGCGCGATTCCGGATCGAGCGCCGCCAAGGCGTGGCCGTAGGTCTCGCTCAATCGGCCGTCCCAGGCATGGATGGCGGCGCCGGTGCAATCGACCATGCCGGCTGTCGTCTCGCCGCGCGACGAGGCCAGGCAGGTCTGCAACGCCGCATCGATGGGGTCGGCCTCATCCGCGCGGGAAGCGACCCAGGTCAACAGCAGCAGGGCGATCGCCGTGGCCGCCTTCAGGCGGAATGACGGCGTACGGTGTGTGACAATCATATCCTGTCCACCCCCGGGCATGGGACCATCCTACCGATGCAGCAGCGTCAGGCTCAGCGCCGCCAGCAGCAGCCCGATCAACTGGTCCAGCACCACCAGCGACGCCGCCACCAAGCCGCTGGTGCCAAGCGCCTGTCGGGTCGCGAACCATTCGACCCACAGCGCCCAGCCGATCGCGAAAATCTGCGCCGCCTCGTCGAAGACCGGAGGGACGCCGAGCAATCCGGGAATGCCGCCGAGCACCAGCAACAGGTTCTCGATCACGTTGCACCAGTTCCACGCGGCGATGAAGCGCGGCCAGCGCGATCCGCAGCCGAACAGCGGCGCCAGGCGGAAACTCAGCAGGGCGAAGCCGAGCCAGCCCACGACATAGCCCATGATGTCGAGGCCGATAGCGTGCCCGGCGTCCGGCGGCAGGCCGTACTGCACCCAGGTCATCAGCCGCAGGCAGACGATCGCCGGCAGGCAGATCGCCATCGCCCAGAAGCTGCGCGCCGCCCCCGCCATGTCGGCTTCGACGTAGCGCAGCCCGTCGCTGCGGCCGCGCGCAAACAGCAGCGCGGCGTGCAGGCCGGAGGTAACGGCGCCGGCAACGGTCACGGGCGTTGCAACGCCAGCAGCCGCGGCACGAGCACCAGCAGCGCGGTGCCGAGGTTGACCCCCGCCACAAGCAGTACCGCACGAAACGGCGACAGCGCCAGGGCGTGCCGGGCGAGGAACCAGTGCAGCCACAATCCGTAGCCGCCGAGGCCGAGCACCAGCAGCGCCATCGCCGAGCCATCCGACAGGCCGAGTTCCAGCAACCCGCCGAGGGCCGTCATCAGCATCGCGGCCAGCACCGGCAGCAACCACTGGCACCAGTTGAACGCCGTGGCGAAGCGCAGCCAGCGTGCCTGCTGCCCCCATAGCCGCGCCAGTTCGAACGACAGCACCGGCGGTGCCAGCAACACGGCGACGGTCGCGAGCAAATCGGCGATTGCCGATTCACCCCCGCCGTTCAGGAGCAGCAGAAAAGTCCCCACCAGCGGGAAGGCGATCAGCGGCGCCAGGCTGGCCAGGAATCCCTGGGGCGTGCCGGAAAACTGGCCGATGCCGTCGGGCCGGCCCAGCGCCACGCGCACGATGCCGCGCACGATATTGGGACCGCGCGGGATATTGGGTCGCGACGCGGCCATCTTGGCTACTCCAGGAACGCCGACAGCATGCCGCGATAGGTCCGCGCCAGGCAACGCAGTTCCTCGACCGGCACGCTCTCATCCGCCTGGTGCATGCTGGCGCCGACCAGGCCGAACTCGGCCACCGGGCAGCAGCGCGCGATGAAGCGCGCATCGGAGGTGCCGCCGCCGGTGTCGCGCTTCGGCTCCACCCCGGTCTCGCGCCGGATCGCGGCGCAGAGCCGGTCCAGCACCGGCCCCGGCTGGGTCACGAACGACTCGCCGCTGATCGACACGTCCAGGTCGAACCGCTCGGCATGCTGCGCCAGCGTCGCGCGCAGCCAGGCGGACAGCGCCGCCCCGGTATGCCCGTCATTGAAGCGGATGTTCAGCATCGCGCGCGCCGCGGCGGGAATGACGTTGGTCGCCGGATTGCCGACATCGATCGAGGTGACCTGCAGGGTGGACGGTTCGAACCAGTCGGTGCCGGCGTCCACCGGCGCCGCGGTCAGCGCGGCCAGGGCGCGCAGCAGCCGGTGCACCGGGTTGTCGGCGCGGTGCGGATAGGCGACGTGGCCCTGCGTGCCATGCACGGCGATCTTTGCATTCAGGCTGCCGCGCCGGCCGATCTTCACCATGTCGCCGAGCCGCACAGGGCAGGTCGGTTCACCCACCAGGCAGAAATCCGGAACGTGATGGCGTTGGCGCATCCACTCCAGCACACGGACGGTGCCGTCGGTTGCCACGCCCTCCTCGTCGCCGGTGATCAGCAGGCTGATCGAGCCACGTGGCGGCCCGGCGGCGAGGTGCTGGGCAGTCGCCGCGACGAAGGCCGCGATCGCGCCTTTCATGTCGCAGGCGCCGCGGCCGTACAGCACGCCGTCGCGGACCTCGGCGGCGAACGGATCGTGCCGCCAGGCCGCCGCGCCGGCCGGCACGACGTCGGTGTGCCCGGCGAAGCAGAAATGCGGGGCGGCGGTGCCGATGCGGGCGAACAGATTCTCGATCTCGCCATAACGCAGCCGCGTGACGGTGAAGCCGAGGCGTTCCAGCGCCTCGGCCAGCACGCCCTGCGCGCCGGCATCCGCCGGGGTGACCGAGGGGCACCGGATCAGCGCCCGCGCCAGCGGGAGGGGGTCAGCGAGGTCGGTCATGGCGCCGACACACTCCTCCCACCCACCTTGCGGGGGAGGGTCTGGGAGAGGGGTGCCGGCGACGGCCGGACCGCGCGGTTGGTTCCCCTCTCGCCAACACTCCCCCACAAGCGGGGAGGGCGCAGGTTCGGCACCATCCTGCTCAATCGCGCAGCAATTCGTTGATCGAAGTCTTGGCGCGGGTCTGTGCATCCACCCGCTTGACGATCACCGCGCAGTACAGCGACGGGCCAGGCGAGCCGTCCGGCAGCTTCCGACCGGGCAGCGATCCCGGCACCACCACCGAATAGGCCGGCACCCGGCCGACATAAATCTCGCCCGTGGCGCGGTCGATCACCTTGGTCGAGGCGCCGATGAACACCCCCATCGACAGCACCGAGCCGCGCTCGACGATCACCCCCTCCGCCACTTCCGAGCGGGCGCCGACGAAGCAGTCGTCCTCGATGATCACCGGATTGGCCTGCAACGGCTCCAGCACGCCGCCGATGCCGACGCCGCCGGACAGGTGGCAGTTGGCGCCGATCTGCGCGCAGCTTCCGACCGTCGCCCAGGTATCCACCATGGTGTTGCGGCCGACCCAGGCGCCGACATTGACGAAGCTCGGCATCAGCACGACACCAGGCGCGATATAGGCGGAGCGTCGCACCACCGCGCCCGGCACGGCGCGGAACCCCGCCTCGCGGAAGCGGTTCTCGCCCCAGCCGACGAATTTCAGCGGCACCTTGTCGTAGCCCCCGGCGGCGGTGTCCACCGGCGCCGAATCGGTCAGCCGGAACGACAGCAGCACCGCCTGCTTCAGCCACTGGTTCACTTTCCAGCCGCCCTGCGGCATCGGTTCGGCAACGCGCTCGGCGCCCGAGTCGAGCGCGTCCAGCGCGGCCTCGACCGCCCGCCGCGCCGCGCCGCCGGTGGCCGGCGAGACGCTGTCACGGCTTTCCCAAAGCGCCTCGATCGGCCGTTGCAGGCTGTGTTCCGTCATCCGCGTGCGTCCCCATCTCGCGCGGCCGGACGATGCAGAGCGCCCCGCTTTCTGTCAACGCGGTCAACGCGGGTGAGCAATTTCGCCAGACCGCCTCGGCGGTTCAGGCGACTTCTCGGAGGTGGATCGCTGTGCGGATTGCCGCGATAGCATGAACGTGCTACATATCGGCTTCCTTCCGGGTCAATTTACAGTGCCGACGACCACCATCCGCATTGACCAAGACCTGAAGGCGCGGATTGCCGCCGCGGCAGAGCGCGCCGGGAAAACCGCGCATGGCGTCATCCTTGACGCCATCACCCAGACGGTAGCCCAGGATGAAGTGGACGCAGCGTTCCATCGCGTCGCCGACGAGCGACGGACGAAACTGCTGGAAACCGGCCAGACCGTGCCGTGGGACGATGCGAAAACCTGGCTCGAGGCTTGCTCACGCGACGAGCCCCAGGCGAGGCCGGCACCATGCAAGCCCGGGCGCTGACCGGCCGCATGGCGCGCTTCGAGGTTGCGGACGCGCCTGCACTGCTCTGGCGGACACCGCGCCGAAGTGCTCCGCGGACGCGTTCTGCGGCGGCGGCGACCGGGCAGCCGGGAAGCGGCCATGGCACGCGCCTTCATGGCAGCTCTTTTCGGCCTCTGCTGAGACGAACGTGCTACTTTCGATCGTGATGGTCAAACCGCGCGTCAAACGGACAATCCGGGCGGCCAACCGTCGGCAATCATCACGGGCAACCGACGCACGCAGAAGGTAAGGAGAAAGACCGATGGGCACGATCACGACGAAGGACGACACGTCAATTTTCTACAAGGACTGGGGTTCGGGCCAGCCGATCGTGTTCAGCCACGGCTGGCCGCTATCGGCAGACGATTGGGACGCGCAGTTGCTGTTCTTCCTGCATCATGGCTACCGCGTGATCGCCCATGACCGCCGTGGCCATGGTCGCTCGACCCAGACCGCAGGCGGGCACGATATGGACCATTATGCCGACGACCTGGCGGCTCTGACCGAACATCTCGACCTGAAGAATGCCATTCATGTCGGCCATTCCACCGGCGGCGGCGAGGTCGCGCGCTATCTGGGACGACATGGCGAAAGTCGCGTGGCGAAGGCAGCGCTGGTCAGCGCGGTGACACCGTTCATGGTGAAGACTTCGGCCAATCCGCTCGGCCTTCCGAAGGAGGTGTTCGATGGCCTGCAGGCGCAGCTCGCCGCCAATCGTTCGCAATTCTATCGCGACCTGGCGGCCGGGCCTTTCTATGGTTTCAACCGGCCCGGTGCGAAAGCCTCGGAGGCCGTCATTCAGGGTTGGTGGCGCCAGGGCATGATGGGCGGTGCCAACGCGCATTACGACGGCGTCGTGGCGTTTTCCCAGACCGATTTCACGGACGACCTCAAGAAGATCACTGTCCCGGTATTGGTCATGCATAGCGAAGACGACCAGATCGTGCCCTACGCCGCCGCCGGGCCGCTGGCCGCCAGGCTGCTGAAGAATGGAACCCTGAAAACCTACCAGGGTTTTCCGCACGGCATGCCCACGACGGAAGCGGACACCATCAATGCCGATCTGCTGGCCTTCATCCGCGCCTGACGCCGCTTCCCGCCGTGGCGGGAAGCTCTTCGTTCGATCGGAGTGAACGCCCGCGGGTGCCGGGCGGCGAGCCCGGTCAACGCGAACGGGGCGTCGGCGCGACCGACGCTCCGTCCGGATCAGTGGCCGAGCTTCGGGTCGATCTGCCAGATCTCATCGACCAGCTTGCCGCCGCGATACAGCAGCACGTAATCGACCTTCACGGTGGCCTTGCCCGTGAAGACGACATGGGCGGTGACGCTCGTGCCCTTCGGATTGCCGTGCTCGGGCAGGTCGCTCACCGCAGCCTTCAGCGGCCCAAGCGCCTTGGCGAATTTGGTCCAGACGCCGGTGATCTGTCCGGTCCCAAAATAAGTGCCATCCAGCGGGCCGCCGACCCAGCTCAGCCATGGACCGGCCGCATACTGGCTGATGATCGTCGCCACGTCGCCCGAGGCGACCGCCGCGAAATGCGCGCGGGCCAGGCTGGCGTTGGCATCGGCGAGGGCGGACGAGGCCGATGCCAACAAGCCAGCGGCCAGGCGTTCGCGGTGCATGGGCGGCGGTTTGTGGTGTGGAACGCGACCGCGAGCACGCCGGTCGGCCTCTGGCATCTAATGCGGGCCGCAAGCCACACGCACTTCCGATTCGGCGATCACGTGCTGTTCTTGCCCGATCGGGGCAGCGCCAGGCTGTTCGCCCGACGCGGCTATCTGCCGTGCGGCGTGGCCCTGCTGAAGCGGGCCGCTGCCGTCGCGGGTCAGACCGTGTGCGAGCGAGATGGTCTTGATTCCCGGGAAACGGCTGTCGCCGGCGAGCCAGTCGACCGGGTGACTGACGACATGGCGGCGGATTTCGATGCGGCCGTGGTCGCCGTCCGTGGTTTGGACGGTTTCAAGTTCGTCCGCCGGTGCGTCATCGGAATAACGCTTGAGGTCGTCGTGCAGGGTGGGCTGGTTGTCTTTGACGGCGAGCAGATAAGGGGCTCAGGGCATTCATCAGGTCGTTCAGCGCGTCGTGGCTTGGGATGCCGTCCTTGTAGGGCAGAAAGCGGCGCAGGAAATCCATGTGGGTCTCGCCCCAGTGTTGGATCTCGACAAAGTCGTCAGCGCCGACGATGGTGGCGCACAAGACAAGCAGCGGGATTTGGGGGCGTGGGTAGAGCACCTTGGCAAGCTGTCTTGGGTCCTTGAGCGCCGCGAAGTGCTGAAGCAGGGATGTGGTTTCGGGCGGGTGGTCCATGGCGGCCTCCGAATCGGAATGGGCCACCACAGAATCGCGGTTTGTTCTTGTGGTGAATCCCCCCTCTCGCGACCAGCCAGCAAGCCCCTCATGTCAAGGGCTTTTTCGAGCGAGTGCCCTGACCCTGACCATGCGGTCGGCTTGTGGGGTCCCCCCTGAAGCGTGATATGCAGCACGGGAGGTTGGCGGCGACGCACGGCCTCACCGGCCTCACGCCCGCAACCGCTTGCCATAGAGGATGGCCGCAGCGCCGGCCAGGTAAATCCCCCGCATGTCCGGCCTGTTCCAGGACGATCCGCCGACCGATTCCCTGCCGTCCCCCCCGCCGGACGGTCCCGGCCTGTTCGGCGACAGCCTTCCCGCGCCGGCCCCGGTGCCGGAACCCACCCACGCCACCGCCTACCGCGTCCTCGCCCGTAAATACCGCCCCACCCGGTTCGACGACCTGATCGGCCAGGAGGCGATGGTGCACATCCTGCGCAATGCCTTCGCGCTGAACCGCGTGGCGCACGCCTTCATGCTCACCGGCGTGCGCGGCGTGGGCAAGACCACCACTGCCCGCATCATCGCCCGCGCGCTGAACTGCATCGGGCCGGACGGCCAGGGCGGCCCCACCGCCGATCCCTGTGGCGTCTGCCCCAACTGCACCGCCATCCTCGCCGACCGCCACCCCGACGTGGTGGAGATGGACGCCGCCTCCCGCACCGGCGTCGATGACGTGCGCGAGATCATCGAGGCCACCCGCTACCGCCCGATCCAGGCACGCACCAAGGTCTTCGTCATCGACGAGGTCCACATGCTGTCGCGCAGCGCTTTTAATGCCCTGCTGAAGACTCTTGAAGAACCCCCGCCGCACGTGAAATTCGTGTTCGCCACCACCGAGCTGCGCAAGGTGCCGATCACCGTCCTGTCGCGCTGCCAGAGTTTCAGCCTGCGCCGCGTCCGGGTGGCCGAGCTGCACGCCCATTTCGCCCGCATTGCCGCGCAGGAGGGCGTCGCGATCGAGCCCGCCGCGCTCGACCAGATCGCTCGCGCCGCCGACGGCTCGGTGCGCGACGGGCTTTCCATGCTCGACCAGGCGATCGCCCAGGCGGACGGCACCGTGACCGAGGGCATCGTCATCGACATGCTGGGCCTGGCCGACCGCGGGCTGGTATTCAACCTGTTCGAGGCGGTGATGGCCGGCATCCCCCGGCAGGCCTTGCAGGTCACCGATCGCATGTATGAGCAGGGCGCCGATCTCGGCGTCGTGCTGCAGGACCTGCTGGAGCTGGTGCATACGCTGACCCGGCTGAAATCCGTCCCGGTGCTGCGCGACAGCCAGGAGCTGCCCGAAGCCGAGCGCACCCGTGGCGCCGCCCTGGCCGACCGGCTGTCGGTCCCCGCCCTGGCGCGTGCCTGGCAGATGCTGCTGAAGGGCGTGGGGGAGGTCGAAGCCGCGCCGGACCGGCGTGCAGCGGCCGAGATGGTGCTGATTCGCCTGTGCCACGTCGCCGAGCTGCCGCCGCCGGGCGACCTGGTGCGCCGCCTGACCGCCGGTCCGGCCACCGCCCCGGCGGTCGCCCAGGGAACCGTCCCGGCCGCGCCCGTGGCGCCGCGTCATCCCCGCGAAAGCGGGGACCCGGGCCGCGACGCTGGCAGCGGCGGTGCCCGCGCCATGGTCGGCGGCGCATCGGCCGCACTGGCCGCGGCGACCGATCCCGTGCCTGCCCCCGCCGTCCTTGCCGCGACCACCGGCCCCGCCGCGGCTCCTGCCCCGCCGCGCTTCGCCAGTTTCCGCGACGTCACCGCCTTCGTCGCCGAGCAACGCCAGGCGATGCTGCACGCGCATCTGGTCCACTCGGCGCATCTGGTCCGCTTCGCTCCGCCGGTGATCGAGCTGCGGCCGCAGCCCGAGGCGCCGAGAGACCTCGCGCCGAAGCTCGCCACCCTGCTGAGCGAGGCCACCGGCACGCGCTGGACCATCGCGCTGTCCACCGCGCCGGGCGAGGCGACGCTGGCCGATCAGGGCAATGCCGCGGACGCGGCCCGGCGCGCCACCGCGGCCGACCACCCGCTGGTACGCGCCATCCTCGACGCGTTCCCGGGCGCGCGCATCGACTCGGTGCATGACGCCGCGACTGACGCCTATGGCCTGCCGCCGGACCTCGCGCCGGCGGCCATCGCGGACCCCGCCGAGGTCCCGGACTTCGCCCCGTTCGACGCTGAATTCTCGGAAGAAATGGAGCCAGACGCATGAAGAACCTTGGCGGCCTGATGAAGCAGGCGCAGCAGATGCAGGCGCGCATGCAGGAGATGCAGGCCAGGCTGGAAACCATGGAAATGACCGGTGAGGCCGGCGCCGGCATGGTGCGCGTGACCCTCAACGGCAAGGGCGACCTGAAGGGGTTGAAAATCGATCCGAAGCTCGCCGACCCGGCGGACATGGAAATGCTGGAGGACCTGATCGTCGCCGCCCACCGCGACGCCAAGGACAAGATCGACACCCAGACCGCGGCCGAGATGCAGAAAGTCACCGGCGGCATGCAACTGCCGCCCGGCATGAAACTGCCGTTCTGAACCAACGCCGCACGGAACGCGCGGGGACAACGAGTACCTCGCGGGGCCGCCAGGCAATGCGCCGCGGCCCCATTGCCATCCCCCGCTCGACCGGGCCTACACTGGCACCGCACAGATCGGAGAAAACCCCATGGGCGCGAGCCACACGCGATCGGCGTGCCGCCAATGACCCGCAGCATCAGCGTCTCCGGCGTTGCACTGGAGATCGAGGAACGCGGCACGGGGCGTCCGTTGCTGTTCCTGCACGCCGGCGAAGGGTTGCAGCCGCGGCGTCCGTGGCTCGACGCCCTGGCCGCCCGGTTCCACGTCATTGCCCCGCACCATCCCGGCTTCGGCCAATCGACCCTGCCCGATTGGTTCGGCACGGTGGACGACATCGCTTACCTGTATCTCGATCTCGCGCGGGACCTTGGGCTGCGGGATGCGGTTCTGCTCGGCGCCGGCTTCGGCGGCTGGATCGCGGCCGAGATGGCGGTGCGCGACACGCGGTGCTTCGCGCATCTGGTGCTGGCCGCGCCTCTCGGCATCAAGCTGGGCGGCGTGACCGATCGCGACATCGTCGACATGCACGCGATCCCGCGCGCCGAGTTCATGCGGCTGGCTTGGGCCGATCCGCACCGTGGCGAGATCGACTGGACCGCGCTGCCGGAAACCGAGCTGGCGGCGATCGTGCGCGGGCGCGAAGCCCTGGCTCTGTTCGGCTGGAAGCCGTACATGCACAACCCAAGGTTGAAACGCTGGCTGCATCGCATCGACCTGCCGACCTTGCTGCTCTGGGGCGAGCATGACCGCATCGTCACGCCCGCCTACGGCGAGGGCTGGCGCGCCGCCATTCCCGGCGCGCGGATGGACCTGATCCGCGACGCCGGCCACTTTCCGCATTGGGAACAGCCGGAGGCGTTCGCCGAATGCGCCGCCGGTTTTGTCGGCCGGCACTGAAGGAAACATCCAATGCGATCCTGGTATTTTTCCGAGATGGCCTACCACCCGGCGTGGCAGGTGGGACTGAAGCGCGGTTCGCTGCGGGTGGTCCTGCCGAACGAGAACCTCGATCCGGCGGAGGCGCACAGGCTGCTGCACCGCTACCTGGACGAGTTCGCCCTGTGCGACGAAGTCGGGCTCGACATCATGGTGAACGAGCACCACAGCACCGCCACCTGCATGACGGTGTCCGCGCCGATGGCGCTGGCGGTGATCGCGCGCGAAACGAAACGGGCCCGGCTGCTGACGCTGGGCAATCCGATCGCCAACCGGCCCGACCCGGTGCGCGTGGCGGAAGAGATGGCGTGGCTCGACGTGCTGTCCGGCGGGCGTTTGGAAATGGGACTGGTGAAGGGTGCGCCATATGAAACCGCGCCCGCCAATGCCAATCCGGCGCGGCTGATGCGGCGCTACTGGGAGGCGCACGACCTGATCCTGAAGGCGCTGTCCACCACGGACGGGCCGTTCAATTGGGAAGGGGAATATTTCCATTACAGGAACGTCAACATCTGGCCGCGGCCGATCCAGCAGCCGGCGCCGCCGGTATGGATGACCGGGATGAGCGTGGATAGCGGCCGTCTGGCGGCGGAACGCGGCCACGTGATCGGCACGCTGCTGTCCGGCGGCACGGCGAAGCCGATGTACGACATGTATCGCCGGACCGCGCGCGAGCGTGGTTGGGAAGCGGGGCCGGACCGCATGGCCTATGCCGCCGTGGTGGGCGTCGGGCAGACCCGCGACGAGGGGCTGCGGCGCGCCGACCAGATCGCCGACTACGTGCGCACCGCGCCCGTGGTGGCGGAGCAATTCACCAACCCGCCAGGCTACAACTCGGTGGCGGCGAACGTGGCGATCCTGAAGGCGGGGCCACGCGCGCATCGCATCGTCAAGGACCGCCAGGGCAACCTGATCGACCACCGCACGGCGTCGGTGCAGCAGTTCATGGACACCGATACGGTGTTCGCCGGCACGCCGGACGACGTGTTCGGCCAGATCAGGGATTTCAACGCCCGCATGGGCGGCGTGGGGCACCTGCTGTTCTTCGGGCAAGGCGGTTACCTGAACCACCAGGACGCGATGGCGAACATCACGCTGTTCGGCCGGGAAGTGGCGCCGCGGCTGCGGGAAATGAACTGACGCCCCGGCGTGGTGACGATGCCACCGCGTTGACGGAGGCGCCGCGGTCTCTACGGTCCAGGAACTCAACTCCGCCAGGGGCCGATTCAATGACCTCCATCGCCACGCGTCTTGTCGAATTGCTCGGCACGGTTCGCCGGCCCGGCGACTTCTTTGCCTCCGGTACGATCGAACTGCTGGCACCTTCGCTGGAGGTCGAAGGCGTCGGCCCGGTGGCCTTCCCATTGCTGCCGCGGCAGGCGGAACAACTCGCCGCCGTGGCCGCGCGGGCACCATACGGACGCGGCCAGGATACGCTGGTCGATGCCGCAATCCGCCGCACCTGGCAGATCGGCCCGGACAAGGTGCGCATCAAGGGCCGGCACTGGCCGCGCACGTTGGAAGCAATCCTGTCGCGCGTGTCGCAGGGCCTCGGCGTCAGCGACCCGATCGACGCGGAGTTCTACAAGCTGCTGCTCTACGACACCGGCAGCTTCTTCGTCAGCCATCGCGATACCGAGAAAGCGCCGGGCATGTTCGCCACGCTGGTGGTCGTTCTGCCGTCGCAATGCAGCGGCGGGGAACTTCTGGTGCGCCACCAGGGCCGCGAGATCCGCCTGGACCTGCGCTGCGAGGACCCGGCGGAAGCCTCGTTCGCCGCCTTCTATGCCGATTGCCCGCACGAGGTCCTGCCGGTCACCGCGGGATGCCGTCTCGCGCTTGTTTACAATTTGCTGCGGCGCGGCCATGGCAAGCCGCCGGAGCCGCCGGACTACAGCGGCGAACAGACCGGTGCGGCGGCGTTGTTGCGGCAATGGAGTGAGAGCGAGGCGGTCCCGGACGGCGAGACGCCGCTGAAGCTGGTGCATCTGCTGGAGCATGCGTACACCCCGGCGGAATTCGGTTTCCACACACTGAAGGGCGCCGATGCCGCGGCGGCCGACATGCTCTCCGCGGCGGCATGCCAGTCCGGCTGCGATCTGCATCTCGCGCTGCTGACGCGCGAGGAGTCCGGTTCGGCGGAGCACACCGGTTATTCGTGGCGTGGCGGGCGTTATGACGATGACGACGAATTCGAGATCGACGAAGTCTTCGACCGGTCCGTGAAGCTGTCCGAATGGCGCACCCCGGATGGGAGTCCCTCGCCGCTTGGCGAGATTCCGGTTGAGGAGATGGAACTTTCGCCGCCTGATGCGTTCGACAGGTTGGAGCCGGACGAAATCCATTTCCGGGAGGCTACCGGCAACGAGGGCGCCTCTTTCGAGCGCACCTATCGCCGGGCGGCGCTCGTGCTCTGGCCTCGCGACAGGCATTTCGCCGTGCTGTGCCAGGCCGGGCTGGCGGCGACGCTGCCCTGCCTGGAGGACATGGCGCGGCGCTGGACCGAGGATGGCGCGGATTTCGCCTCGCCGCTGCGTCGCGACGCGCATGATCTGGCCGGCCATATGATTGCGCGGTGGCAGACAAAGCACTGGTATCCGCGACGGGACGACGCGGCGACCGACGCCGCGCGCATGCTCGCGGCATTGACGCGGCTGGAGGACATCCCGTGCATCGAAACGTTCCTCGCCGGCGTCACGGCTGCCGGCGTTTACGCCAAGGCGGACAATGCCGCGGTGCTCGGCGCGCTCGGCCTGTTGTCGCGCAAGACCGGAACCGGCCTGATCGAGCGCATCGTCCGCGCAACGGGTGCGACGGCATTCGCGGCGTGCGCCGACCTGCTGGCGCGTGCGGCTGCCGCCGCGCCGGAACACGCAACCAGCCTGCGCGCCGCCGCGGCCGCGTTGATCGACCTGTTGCCGGCCCGTCCCGGGCCGAAACAGCCCTGGGAGGCGTCCGGGCCCAGCGTCGAGCCCGGCTTCGTCGTGGATCTGCAGATCGCGCTCGCCACGATCGACGCGACCCTGGCGGACCGCGCCGTGGCCCACATCCTTGCCTTGCCATAGACCTATGATCCGGACAGGGTGCTTGTCCCCGCGGCAGAATTATTGCGGAGCTCGGCCAATGCGTCTCCGGCCGCCGGTCGGCTGCACGCAGCTTGCCTGGCGCATCTGCGCGGACGCATCGCCGAACCGCTGGCGCCGCCCACGAACTGGTGCCGGCCGAGCGCGGTTGGCTGCCGCTGCCCACATTGCACCGAACTCAGCCGTTATCTGGCCGATCCCGCACGCAAGACCTGGATCTTCAAGGCCGTCGAATCCGATCGCGGTCACGTCGAGGCAACGATCGGCACGGCTCGCTGCGATGTCGATACGGCAACCGATCGCCGTGGCAGGCCATACAGCCTGATATGCATCAAGAACCAGGCGAGCTATGAACGACGGGCAAAACAGCGCGTCGAGGACATCAAAAACCTGGCCCTGCTCTCGCGATAGCGTCCCGCGGGCGAGTTCGGCCGGGGGGCGGCCGATGCCAAGTCAGCGTGGCCGTTGCCGGACACGTCGTCAGTCCCACCACGGCTCGCCGTCATCCGGCAGCGGCCGATACCCGCGCGCCCGGCCCACCGCGATATAGTGGCGAGCGAAATCGCTGTAGTCGCCCTGCGCGACCTCGAACGCCGCCATCGGGTAGCGCGCGGCATACCAGGCCGGCGCCAGCCTGAACGGCAGGCGCCGCTCACGCATCCCGACACGCATGTAATGTGCCCGTGCGCCCTCCGCGTTGTCCGCGCCGACAAGTTTCGCGACGTCACCGTAAAACCCCAGGTAGAATGCCGGATCGAAATCCGCCAGGATTGCCTCCTCCGAGGGGTCGAAGCGCGGCGCCTCGCGCAACCGCCGCCGCAGCACCTCATGCGGCACCTGCCGCCAGAACGGTGCGATGCGCCGATGGGCCGTCGCATGGTGCTCGAGCAGTACGGCATAATTGATCGGGAACAGATAAAAGCGGTAGCGGATGTCGCCGAACGGCAGCAGGTCCACCGAACGGCACTGCATCGGATTGAACATCCCGGTCACCGCCATGAAAATGCGGTCGGCATGCGACAGCCAGGCGGCCAGCCAGGTAAAGATGCTGACCCCGACAACGATGTTCTTCGCCTGGCGGATCGTCGCGAAATCCAGGATGCTGTCGCCCCGGTCGAGGAACAGCGCCTGCGGAAACCGCGCGCGCAGGCGGTTCGTGTAGAGGTCGGGCGTGGTCTGCCCGATGAACACCGGCGTGAGCCCGGTCTCCTCGACGATATCGGCGTAGAATTCGACCGGCATGAGCGGATGGTCGGGGTCCTCGGCGTCAGGCACCGCCGCGACGCGAATCGGGCAGATGAGATGGCGTTCATCGAACCGGGCGGGCATAACCTCCGGCGTGTGAATTGCCTCCCGACAGGCATCGGCCGCCAAAAAATTCTCCATCCTCCGGCCGAAGCCGGTGTAGGCGACGCGGCAAATCTTGCCGGCGCGGATGCGCTCCGCCAGCCCGGCAATGTCAACGAACTGATGCTCGGAGGCGAATTCGACCGGCCCCGGCGACTCGATCGGCGGATGGTCGATGCCCCATTCCGGCAGCACCACATTGGCGATACGGCAGCCTGGCACCAGGCTCTGCAATTTCAGCGCTGCCATGTACTGGATCAGCCGGCTGCCGAGCCTGCCTCTCGGCTCGACATGGAAGACCGGCCCGTCCGTCGCGCCGGCCATGTCGTCGTCCGTCATTCCGAACATGCCCCGGCCGCGGCGATCCGTGCGCGGATCACGACCAGCCGCGCCGCGACCACATCGAGGTCGATGCGCCAGTTGCGGTCATGCGGGTTGCCCTCGCCCGCCTCGCCCGGAAACACATCGCCCCAGTAATTCAGGCCACAATCCTGCGCGAGACGGTTGAAGCAGATGTTGGGATAATGGCTGGGAACCAGCTCGTACACATGGCTTCCCGGTTCACAGGCCATGATATTGCTCATGCCCGCGCCATGCGGGCCGATCACCAGCCTGGCCCGGCGAAATATCGCGATCTGCCGCGCCACCGACAGCGTGCCGGGCACGACGATCCGGACGCCCTGGCACTCGAGCATGGCGATCAGCCCGGCCTCGTTCACCGCGACGCGACGGATTGAGTCGGTGCGCGCGACGTAGATCTCGCTGCCACCATCGGCCGCCGGCGCCACCGCCTGCCGCAGCCGCGCGTAGGTGGCCGCCGCCGCGTGGGACACGATCCCGCACAGGCGCTCGCCAAGGAACTCGCTGTATTCCGCGCTCGCCAGCGCGTAATGCGCGAGCGGCTCCAATGTCAGCCGTGGGGCGCCGGCATGACCCAGCAGCGCCAGCGCCTCCTCCTGCCATGGTTCCAGCGCCGGCAATGCCAATGCCACGTTCGGATGCCGCCGGTTGCGCAGTCCCCAGTCGATCGCCGGCAGCGACTGCGTCATCCAATGATAGTAATTGTCGGCCGAGACGTTGGCGCCGAGGACGTAGTGCCGGGCCGGATCGGTCGGCTCCGGATGCAGCGGCTTCACCAGGGCGTAATCGTAGTCATCCTGGCTCATCATGTAGAGCGTCTCGGGGATCGGCCGGTGCCCGCTGAACAGCGCCATCATCGAGGTGTCCAGGACCACGTCGTGCAGCCGGAAGGTGCGCATCGGCTCGCTCCTCTTCCGCCGGGCGAACAGTCCTGCAACGTCCCGCGGCAGCAGCTTTGCGAAGCTGTTGCCCAGCGAAATCTCGAATCCCGCGCCCAGCGGCTCCTCCCGCTCCAGCCACACCACCTCCTCGGCCAGTGCCGCGATCGAGGCGCCCGTGACGTCCGCCGCGACATCCTGGCTCGTGTCCCACCAGGACCGGCTGTCGTCGTCGTCCGGCAGCGGCTGGTAGCCGCGCGCCCGGCCCTCGGCGACATAATGGTGGGCGAAGCTGCTGTAGTCTCCCTGGGCGACTTCCAGCGCCGCCATCGGGTAGCGCGCGGCGTACCAGGCCGGCGACAGCCTGAACGGCGGACGCCGCTCGCCGACCCCGAAATGCTGGTAGTGGTGCCTGGCCCCTTCCGCGTTGTCCGCGCCGGTGACCGCCGCGACGTCGCCCTGGCTCGCAAGGTAATAGTCCGGATCGAATTCGGCGAGCATTTCCGTCACCGGCGGGTCAAAGCGCGGCGCCTGCTGCAACTGCCGCAGCAGCACCTCATGCGACACCTGCCGGCAGAATGGCGCAATGCGCCGGTGCGCCGCGGCATGATGCGTGTGGGGCACCGCATAGTTGATTGGGAACAGATGGAAGTAGTAGCGCGAATCACCGAACGGCAGCAGGTCAACGAGGTGATACTGCATCGGGTTGAACAACCCGTTCACCGCCATGAAAATGCGATCGGCATGCGACAGCCAGGCAGCGAGCCAGGCAAAGATGCTGACCCCGAACACGATGTTCTTTGCCTGGCGGATCGTCTCGAAATCCAGGACGGTGTCGCGCGTCTCCAGGATCACCGCCCGCGGAAACCGCGCGCGTATCCGATCCATATAGGGATTGGGCGCGGTCTGCCCCATGAACACCGGAATGAGGCCGGTTTGCTCGACGATGCCGGCATAGAACTCCACCGGTGCAAGCGGATAGTTCGGGTCGGCACCCGCGTACAGGATCTCGTTGGCGCGCACGTGGCAGACGAGATACCGCTCGTCGAATCGAACCGGGCTGACAACCGGCGCCCGGAACATCCGTCGGCAGAAATCCACGTCCGGGAAATTCTCCAGTCTCTGGCCGAACCCGTTGTAGATGACGCGGCGGCTCTCGCCGGAGCGAGCGCGTTCCGTCAGCCCGGCCATATCCACGTGCTGGTGTTGCGAGGCGATCTCGACCGGCCCCGGTGAGTCGATCGGCGGATGCTCGATGCCCCATTCCGGCAGGTGGACATTGGCGATGCGGCTGCCGGGCACCAGGCTCGCGAACCGCAGCGCCACCATATACTGGATCATCCGGTGGGCGAGCGAGCCCACCGGCTCGACATGGAAGACCGGCCCGTCAGCCATGTCGGTCATGGTCCGGCCCGCGCCCCCAACTCCTGACCGCGCAACAACACAGGACGCGGAACCGCCGGCCGGCCGTGCCGCGGGACGGAGTCCGCCTACAGCACCGCACGCGGGAAACTGTGGCGCATCTCGTCGCGCAACTGCCTCGCTTCGTCTTCATTCCGCCATGGCGCGCGGTAGCTGAAATCACCGAACAGCGACTGCGCCACCACTCGGTTCCGCTCGGCTTGTTCATCCTTCGCCTCGACGACGGACGGCACCAGGTGGTAGTTTATGCTGCCCCACAGCAGTTTGAACAGCGGCCCGGAGCGCCCGTTGACCGGCCCTTCCGTGCCGCCATAGCCCAGACGCAGCAACCGTCGCGTGTGCTCGACATGCTCGTGGCCGTATTCGCGGAAGCGCGTGTCGAAATAGCCGCCGAACAATAGCGCCTCGCGCGAGAACACGGCGCATTGGGCCGTGATCCGGTCGCTGTGGATCGGATCGTCCGCCGTGCCGGCGGCATTGCCGGGGACGAAATATTCCTGCAGCCATCGCCCGGCAACGTTGGCATGTCCCCAGCGGATCGCCGCATTCATCCACTCGACCTCCCAGTGATCCTGCGAGGGATACGCATCGTCCTCCAGCAGCACCACGACGTCGCAGCGCAACAACTCCGACAGCAGGAACAGGGCGCGGTTCTTGTTCCACGCGATGCTCATGTTGCGCCCGGTCACCGTCAGCACCTGCCGCTCGCGCAGCATGTCCAGGGTGCCGTCGGTGGAGCCGTCATCCGCCACCGCGACGATCGTTCGTGGATGCCGGGTGTGCCGCAGCACGCGGTCGAGCGTCTCGCTCAGGATCGGCCGGCGGTTGTAGGTGACGATGCCGATGCCGAGCAATAGCGGCCCGGCCGGTTGGCTGGCGGCCGAGGTGGCGGGCGGCTGCACCGGGACCGCCGGCGCGGCCAGCGCCGCGTCATGCAGCATCGCCCGCAGGCGCGGGATGAATCGCATGATGCGGCGGTCCGGCACGGTCGCCTGTGCTTCGGCCGCGCTCAGCGGCTGGCCGGAAGTCGTGCCGGACGGCACCGCGGCCGCGAACGCGCCGCCCGTCGCCTCGACGGCGCGTCCTTCGGACGCCGGCCGGGCGGGATAGCGGTTCACCACCATCATGTCGTCGCAAGCCTGCGCTGCCGCCGGCACAGGCTCACCGCGCGCATTGCATATGCCGCCCGCCAGCGCGAAGCCGGGCGGCGTGCCGCCCACGCCCCGCAGATCGGCGGTGCGCAGCAGCGTCGGCGCGGCAGCGTTCAGCGCCGGGCCGCCCGCGACGCGGCTGGTGTAATGGGCGATGACTAGCTGGCCCGGCCGGGTCTGCTGGCCCGACATGTCGAAGGTCAGCCGGCGGAGCGATACCGCCGAGAACCCGTCATAGCGCGGCAGTAACGGGCGGATCGAGTCGGTGCCGAGCGGGTGGATGAACTCGTCAGGCTCAATGATGATCGCCCAGGTGAAGCGATTGGCATGGTTGGCGGCGAAATCCGCATGGGCGGCCGCCCGCCCGCCGTTGCGCGACCAGTCGATCACGCTCGCCTGGCGGCCGAAGCGCGACCGGGCAACCAGGGCGGCGGCGCCGTCACTGCTGCGCAGGTCGTACAGCGCGAAACGATCCACCCCGATCAGCCGGTGGAAGGCGATCCATTCGAGAATGCGGGGCGCCGCGTCCTGCAACACGGCACAAATGACGATCGTATCCATAGCGGGCTCGTTGGTGCGGGGGCGGGTTGTACTCCGGCATGGTTGCGGTGGCCACAAGCACCGTACACCCCCCTCTCGCGACGTGAGCGAGGTTGTCCTCCCTACCCGGCCACCAGCAGCACCACGGCGCCGCCGACGAGCAAGGCGATCGGGTGCAGCTCGGTGAAGGCGAACGCCAGGGTCGCGCCCGCGGTCACCGCATAGGCCACCCAGCCATGCTCGGTGCCGCGGATCAGCGCCAGGCCGCTGGCGAAGGTCAGGCCGATCGCCACCGGCGCCAACGCGCGCTCCAGCAGCGCCCTCCAGGCAGAGTGGGCGGCGCGGTGCCAGATCCGCGCGGCGAAATAGGCCAGCACGCAGGACGGCCCGAACATGGCAACGAACGCCACCAGCGCTCCGGCCAACCCAGCCACCTTCTGGCCGATCAGCAGCACGATCAGCGATCCGGGCCCGGGCGCGGCGCGGGACATGGCGAAAAACGCCAGGAAGTCCGGCGCGGTGATCCAGTGGTGCACGACCACCGCGGCACGCTGCATCTCCGGCAGCGTTCCCGCGCCGCCGCCGAAGGCGATCAGCGACAGCCCGCCGAACAGCAGCGCGATCTGCACCAGCGCCGCGATCATCGGCGCTTTTCCAGCCATGCCAGCGCCAGGCTCACCGGCAGCATCACCGCCAGCACGTGCAGCAGGCGAAAGCCCAGCACGCCGATGGAAATGGCGATGACCGCCGCCACCAGAGCGGGCACCAGCCGGCGGATATTCAGGCGCCCCAGCCGGATGCCGGTGCCCAGGTTCAGCCCGATCGCCACCGCCCCCATGCCGGTCAGCGCGGTGCTGAACGTGGCGCCGCCGGGCATGCCCCGGCTGTGCAGATAGACCGCGCCGAGCACCAGCACGATCGCCACCGGCAACGCGGTCAGCCCGACCACCGCCGCGACCGCCCCGGCCACGCCGCGCAACTGGGCGCCAATGAACACCGACAGATTGACGTTGGTCGCCCCCGGCACAAGCTGCGACAGCGCGTAGCCGGACAGGAACTGCTGGTCGTCCATCCAGCCCCGGCGCTGCACCACCTCGCGGCGGATCCAGGCGGCCAGGCCGCCGCCGAAACTCATCATGCCGATGCTGACGAAGGCCGCGAACAACGACGCCAGGCTCGGCCGGCCGGCTTCCCGATTCCCCATCGGGGCATTCAAGCCGGTCCGGTGTAGGCTGCCCAGCCTATGGTTCGCAGGAGAGGGTGGCAGCGATGGAATACCGGTCCCTGGGGGCGAGCGGCCTGAAGGTTTCTCCCCTTTGTCTTGGCAGCATGATGTTCGGCGGCGCCACCGACGAACCGACCGCGCGGCGCATCGTCGATCGGGCGCGCGCCCAGGGGGTCAACTTCGTCGATACGGCGGATGGGTACAACGGCGGGAAATCGGAGGAGATCGTCGGGCGGGCGATAAGCGAGCACCGCTCCTGGTGGGTCCTGGCCACCAAATGCGCCAACCCCACCGGCCAGGGGCCAAACGCGCGCGGCCTGTCGCGGCGCCATGTGTTCGACGCGGTGGAGGGCAGCCTGCGCCGCCTCGCCACCGACGTGATCGACCTGCTCTACCTGCACAAGGAGGACCACGCGACGCCGCTGGCCGAGACGGTGCACGCGCTGGCCGATCTGATCCGGGCGGGGAAGATCCGCTATTTCGGCGTGTCGAATTTCCGCAGTTGGCGGGTGGCCGAGCTGTGCCGGCTGTGCGACGCGGCCGGCATCGACCGGCCGGCGGCGAGCCAGCCGCTGTACAACGCGCTGAACCGCGAGCCGGAGGTGGAGCTGCTGCCGGCCTGCGGCTATTTCGGGCTGGGCGTGGTGCCGTATAGCCCGCTGGCGCGCGGCGTGCTGACCGGCAAATACGCGCCCAACGTGGCGCCGGATCCGGAGACTCGGGCCGGGCGGCGCGACCGCCGCATGCTGGAATCCGAGTGGCGGGTGGAAAGCCTGCAAATCGCGCGGGAGATCGCGGACCACGCGCGGTCGAAGGGCCTGGCGCCCGGGGCGTTCGCCTTCGCCTGGGTGCT
Source organism: Acetobacteraceae bacterium (assembly GCA_035535035.1). Classification (GTDB taxonomy): domain Bacteria; phylum Pseudomonadota; class Alphaproteobacteria; order Acetobacterales; family Acetobacteraceae; genus JASHVB01. The sequence continues at coordinate 9,899 of DATLQW010000017.1, read as the reverse complement.
GCACAACCGGCTGGTCACCGCGGCGATCGGCGGCCCGCGCACCGAGGCGCAATGGGAGGAGTACTCCGCGGCGCTGCCGGTCCGGCTGGGGCCGGACGACGAGGCGCTGGTGGACCGTTTGGTCTCGCCCGGGCATCCGTCCACGCCCGGCTACAACGATCCGCAGTATCCGATCGAGGGACGGATGGCGCGGTGACGGAGCGGCTGCCTGGCCGCTTCGGCCGGGCGGTCAAGCGACGCGGGTTTCGCCGGATGTCCCACGCAACCGGCGCAAGGGGCCGGCGGCAACTTCGTCCCCACCTGCAAGCCCGCTTCCCATCAGACCATCACCGAATATCTCCAGGGTGGTGCGATCTTGCCGCCCGGCCCCACATCGGGGATCGTCCCGCGCAAACCAGCCGAGGAGTTCCCCATGCCCCTTCCGGGACCGCTGCATGGCTTCCGCATCATCGACCTGACCTCGAACATCTCGGGGCCGCTCGCCACGATGATCCTGGCCGACCAGGGCGCGGACGTGATCAAGGTGGAAAACCCGCAAGGCGGCGATCATACCCGCGCCTCGGCGAACCGGCGCGGCGGGTTTTCCGCCTCGTTCCTCAACAACAACCGCAACAAGCGCTCGATCGTGCTGGACCTGAAGACCGACGCGGCGCGTGAAGCACTGCTGAAACTGGCCGCCACCGCCGACGTCTTCGTGCAGAATTTCCGGCCCGGCGTGGCCGACCGTATCGGGCTGGGCGAACTCGCCGTCCGCGCGGTGGCGCCAAAGATCGTCTATGTCTCGATCAGCGGCTTTGGCGAAACCGGACCGTACGGCGCGAAGCCGGCATATGATCCGGTGGTGCAGGCGCTGTCCGGCCTGGCGACGATCCAGGCGGGCTCGGACACGGAACGGCCGCGTCTGGTGCGCACCATCCTGCCGGACAAGCTCACCGCGGTCACCGCGTCGCAGGCGATCACCGCGGCGCTGCTGGCCCGCGCGCGCACCGGCGAGGGCCAGCACGTGCGGCTGTCCATGCTGGATGCGGTGCTGGCGTTCCTGTGGAGCTCCGACATGGCCGGCCAGACTTTTGTGGGTGACGAGAAGCCGCAGCAGGACACTGCCAGCGCGATCGACCTGATCTACGCCACCGCCGACCATTACATCAGCGCCGCGGTGCAGACCAACCGGCAATGGATCGGCCTGACGCGCGCGCTGGACCATCCGGAATGGCAGGACGATCCGCGCTTCCGCACGCCGGCGCTGCGGCAGCAGCACATCGACGACCGGCTGCGCATGACACAGGAGGTGCTGCTGACGCGCCCAGCCGACGAATGGCTGCAACGGCTCACCGCGGAAGACGTGCCCTGCGCGCCGGTGCTGACCCGCGGCCAGGTGATCCGCCATCCGCAAGTGCTCGCCAACGAGACGCTGGTGGAGACGCAACACCCGGCGGCGGGCCGCTTGCGCCAGGCTCGCCCCGCGGCGCGGTTCTCCGTCACGCCGGCCGGCATCCGCTTCGGCGCGCCGGTGCTGGGCGAACAAACCGAAGAAATTCTAACCGAGCTGGGCTATGCTCCCGAACAGATCGCCTCGCTGAAAGGGTTCGGTCTATGATCGACTTCTACTACTGGCCCACGCCGAACGGCTGGAAGGTTTCCATCCTGCTGGAGGAGACCGGCCTGCCGTACAATCTGGTCCCGGTGAACATCGGCAAGGGCGACCAGTTCAAGCCGGAGTTCATGGCGATCAGCCCGAACAACCGCATGCCGGCGATCGTCGATCACGATGCGCCGGACGGTCCGCTGCCGATCTTCGAATCCGGCGCGATCCTGCTGCATCTGGCGGAGAAGGCCGGGCGCTTCATGCCGACCGATCCGCGCGGGCGGAAGGAGATGATGGAGTGGCTGTTCTGGCAGGTCGGCAATCTCGGGCCGATGGCCGGGCAGCTCAGCCATTTCGTCAATTACGCGCAGGGCGAGCATGCGTATTCGAAGCAGCGCTACGCCAACGAGTACAACCGCTGCCTGGGCGTGCTGGAGCGGCGGCTGGAGGGACGCGACTGGATCCTCGACAAGTATTCCATTGCCGACATGATCTCGTGGCCGTGGGTGCTGATCGCCAGGCCGCTCGGCCAGGCTCTGGAAGAATTCCCCAACGTTGCGCGCTGGCGCGACGCGATCAAGCAGCGGCCGGCGGTGCAGCGCGGGGTCGATCTGGGAAAGGAGTTGCGCCGCTCGGGGCCGCGCTCGGAGGAGGAGCGGCGACTGCTGTTCAACCAAACGGCGCGCAGCGTGGCGGACGCGGTGCGATGAGCATGCAGGAGTTTCGCGGCAAGACCGCGATCGTCACCGGCGCCGCGTCCGGCATCGGCTTCGGCATCGCCCTCGCCCTGGCCGAGGCCGGCATGAACCTGGTGCTGGCCGATATCCAACCGGACAAAATCGAGCCCGCGCGCGCGGCGATCGAGGCCCTGGGCGTGCCGGCGATCGGCGTGACCGTGGATGTGTCCGATGCGGCCTCGGTCGCCGCCGCCGGGCGCGCGGCGGTGGAAAAATTCGGCAAGCTGCACGTCGCGGTGAACAATGCCGGCGTGGCGATGCATGGCACGAAGCTGACCGATGTCGGGCTGGACGAGTGGCGATGGGTGGTCGGCGTCAACGTGATGGGCGCGATCCACGGCATCCGCAGCTTCGTGCCGCTGATCCGCCGGCACGGCGAGGGCGGGCACGTGGTGAACACCGCCTCGATCTCCGGATTCTTCGTCCGCGAGGGGGCGAACCAGGGGGCCTATTCGATGACCAAATACGCCGTGCTGGCGCTGTCGGAGGCGCTGGAGCAGGAGCTGGCGGGGTCGGGGATCGGGGTTTCGGTGCTTTGCCCGGGGGCGGTTAACACGAACATCTTCGGCTCGGCGGCGACAAGGCCAGCGCAGTTCGGCGGGCCCTATGTGCGCGAGGCACAGGAAAAGCTGCGCGACCGGACGCTGTCGGCCGGGCTGCCGCCCGAGGCGGTCGGCCGGCGCGTGGTGCGGGCCATGCGCGACGGCGAGTTCTATATCGTGACGCACGCCGCGGAGCGTGCGGCGATCCAGGCGCGGCACCGGCGCATTGAGGCCGCGTTGGACCAGGCGGCTGCGCAGCCTTCACCTGATGGCCGGGTCTGATCCAGGAAGCGTCACGATAATTGGCGGCCGAGCAACCCTCGCCGCCTTCCTCAACAGGAGAGGGAGACTGTTGCGCTACCCCTCGGCGCGGGGAACCCAGGGCATGCGGGCGACCTCGATACCCTCCTCGGCCAGCGCTTCCGCCTCGGACGGGGTGGTCTCGCCGTAGATGCCGTGCTTGTCGCTCTCGCCCCGGTGCATCTTGCGCGCCTCCTCGGCAAACGCCGGCCCGACATAGTCGCAGTGCTTCTCCACCTCCGACCGCAAGCGTTGCAGCATGGCGCGGATATGCGCCGGCATCGGACCGCTGGCGGCCACCGCCGGTTCGGCGGCCGGCATGGCCGGCGGCGGCGCCTCCGGCGGCACGGGCGCCGCGCCGGGCGCCCCGCCGGGGGCCGCATCGCGCGTCGCCACGGCGGGCGCCATCATGGCGCGGGCCACGGTCACGTCACCGCAAATCGGGCACTCGACCAGCCCGGCCTTGGCCTGCCTGTCGAAAGCGGCACTGCTCTGGAACCAGCCATCGAACTCGTGCCGCTGCGCGCACCGCAACTGGTAGTGGATCATGAGGGTCCCGTCGTCATCACGTCGTCATCCGATCAGATGGCGAATTCTGCCAGTCCGGACAAGGTACTGCCAAGCGCGAAATTATATCACGGTTGTATGGGTGTGCGGCAGGTTGTCTGCCGCTCGCCGCGGCAGGACCTATCCTGTGGCCAGCAGCGGGTCGAGCCGGCCGGCCCGGTCCAGTGCCACCAGATCGTCGCAGCCGCCGATATGCTGCCCGCCGATGAAGATCTGCGGCATCGTGGTGCGGCCCCCGGAGCGGCGGGTCGCCTCGGCGCGTTCCGCCGAGCCGTGCGGCGCATCGATCTCGCGGAACGCCACGCCCTTGCCACCGAGTATGTGCACGGCGCGGGCGCAGTACGGGCACCAGGGTTGGGTATAGATCTCGACTTCCGGCATTGCGTTCACCTCTGGCCGCGGAACATCGGGTCACCGCGCGGTTTGTGCAAGACAGGGAACCTCGCCAACGTGAGTGCGCGAGGTCCGCGCGAAGCGCCGGGTGCGGCGGCCGCGAACGCCCCATGGCCGCCTTTCGACATGCGGCATACAGCAGGCGCTCACGCGCCTTGACCCACGTCGTGGGAGAGGTTCTTGAGCACCCGTGCACCGAACAGGCGCATCGACGCCTCGGCGTCCGCCAGCGACAGATCGTTGAAGTTCACCTGCACCGATGCAATCTCGAACCCGCCCACCTGCCGCTGGTAGCTGGCGATGGTGTCCAGGATGCGTTCCGGCGTGCCGACCCAGGCGGCGCATTTCTCAACCTGCGTCTCGAAGGTTTCACGCGCCAGGCTGGCGATGATCTTGTCGTAGCCCGGGTAGTCGGCCGAGTTCTCGCCGGTCGTCCAGTCCGACGCGGCGGCGACCAGCGAGCGCAGATAGCGTTCAAGCGGGCCGCGCGCGGTGCGTTCCGCCGCTTCCTGGTCGGGGTGGCAGAACATGTGGAACGCCAGCATCACCGTGCCGCGGCCGGGATGGCCGGCGCGCGACCAGGCCTCGCGATACAGGCCGAGCAATTCGGCCATGGCGCCGCCGGCCATCGGGATCGCCATGATGCCGTGGCCCGCGGCACCGGCGCGCTCGAACGACTCCCGCGTTGCCAGCGCCGCAACGTAGAACGGCGGGCGCGGGAGCTGCGTCGGGCGCGGCAGCGACGTGACATTCTCGAAACTGTGAAACCGCCCGGCGTAGCTGGCATTCTCCTGCTCGAGCAGCTGCCGGACCTGTTCCATGCCTTCCTCGAACCGGGCGCGGCTTTCGTCCAGCTTCACGCCGAAGCGGGCGAATTCGTGGGGGAGAAAGGCGCGGGCAAAACCGATATCCAAACGCCCGTCGCACAGCGCATCCAGCATCGCCAGCTCGGCGGCGAGCTTCAGCGGATTGTTGAACGCCGGCAACACCGCGCCGGTGACCAGCCGAGCGTGCTTCGTCAGTTGTGCGGCGGCGGCCAGGAACACCACCGGATTGGGACTGTAGCCGCCATACGGATGGAAGTAGTGCTCCACCGTTCGGACATGGCTGTAGCCGTAGCGGTCGCACAGCGCGACGAGCTGCAGCGCCTCCTGCCAGTAGTCGCGCGCCGATTTCCGCGCCGGGCCGATGTCGGGGAAGAACTGGATGCCGACCCGCATGGGCCTATTCCTTCGTATGGGTGTGGCCCAGCCGGTCCATCGCCGCCAGCAGCACGCCGAGCACGCCGATCGCAAGCAGGATCGCGAGTTGCCGGGTGACCGCGTCCGGGCTGAGCGATTCGACATGCGTAAAGCTCTCCAGCATCGCGATGGCGGCGATCACCGCGATCGACCCGATCAGTTTCAGCTTGATCGCACTGAAGTCGAGCGCCAGCCAGGCTGGCCGATCGTCGAGGTGAGAGCCCAGCAACGGGTCAACGAAGCCCTGCCAGCCGGCCAGCACCACGATCAGGACGAGATTGGCCACCAGCGACAGGTCAACCAGGCCGAGCACGGCCAGAACCGTGTCGGCGCCTGACATTTGCAGCAGGTTCGGCACGACCGCGACGAGGTTTTGCACGAATTTGATAACCAGCAGCAGCAGGCCGGCCAGCAGCCCGACATAGATCGGCGCCATCAGCCAGCGCGCGGCGAAGACCATCCGGCCCAGGGCATGCGTCAGTCGCGCGGGGATGTCCTGTTCGGGCATCGGCTTCCTCCTGGCTGCGACGCTAAGGCGACGCCCGGAAATAAGCGCAGAACGACGGCCCGTTCGCCACCTGATTCGACTACTCGTGGACGTCGCCTAATACCAGCCGCCCGCGAAATTGCCACCGCGGCCGGGTACGCCCCGCCCCCGTGTCGTGACCGGCGAAGGCCGGCCATGCCACGGGTCGCGGTTGAGTCGCGGGGGCAACGGACCGGTCGGTGTCTCGGGCGATCGGAATTAGTCCATCGCTGCCTGGGTCTCCGCCGGCGCTCCCAGAGCGCGGCGCGGCCGGCGCATCAGCAGCAGCAGCAGCAGGGACGGCAGCGTGGTGAAGATCATCATGTGGTAGTCGTCGATATAGGCGGTGATCTGCGCCTGCTGGTTGATGACCTGGTCCAGCACCGCTGCGCCGTGGTGCGTCGCCGGATCCCAGGCGTGCCTGATCGCACCGCCGGCCTGCAGGGCGCGGTTGAACGGGGTGACCGAGGCGCCGATCTCGGCGTGCAGCGCCTGCGTGTTGCGCGCCAGCATGGACGAGGTGATGGACACGCCGATCGCCGCGCCGATGTTGCGGAACAGGCTGAACAGCCCGGCGCCGTCGGTGCGGAAATGCGGTGCCAGGGTGGCGAAGGCCAGCACCTGCAACGGAATGAAGACGAAGCCCAACCCGGCACCCTGCGCGGCGATGGTGAAGGCGATGCGCCAGTCCGATACGTCGGGCGTCCAGGACGTCATTTCCCAGATCGACCAGACCAGCAGCATGATGCCGAACGCCATGAGCTTGCGCGGGTCCACGCGCGAGGACAGCCGTCCGCCGATCATCATCGCCGCCATGGTGCCGATGCCGCGCGGAGCCATGATGAGGCCGGCGGTCTCCACCGGGTAGTTCGCCAGGCCCTCCAGCCACGGCGCCATCAGCGACGAGCTGGAAACCAGGATGGTGCCGGTGGCGGCCATCATCGCCAGCCCGGCGGAGAAGTTGCGGTCGCGGAAGATCGCCGGTGGAATGAACGGCCGCTTGCCGGTGAGCATGTGCACGATGAACAGATAGACCCCAAGTCCGCCCAGCACGGCCTCGACCATGATTTCGCGCGAGCTGAACCAGTCCTGGTCCTGGCCGCGGTCCAGCATCATCTGCAGCCCGCCGATGCCGAGCGACAGCACCGCGAAGCCGATCCAGTCGAACCGCATGTTGAAATTCGGGAACGAGCGCGGCATGAAGATCAGCAGCCCGGTAGTGGCCAGGATGCCGAACGGCAGGTTGATATAGAAGACGTAGCGCCAGTTGTACATCTCGGTCAGGTAGCCGCCGAGCGTCGGTCCCAGGATCGGCCCCACCATCACCCCCACGCCCCAGATCGCCATCGCGTAGCCGCGTTGCTCGATCGGATAGATGTCCATCATCGTGGCCTGCGACAGCGGCACCAGGGCGGCGCCGAACATGCCCTGCATGATGCGGAACAGCACCATCTGCGGCAGCGACTGCGCTGCGCCGCACATCATCGAGGTGATGGTGAAGCCGATCAGGCAGGAGATGAACAGGTATTTGCGGCCGAAGCGTCCCGCCAGCCAGCCGACGGGCGCCGTCATGATCGCCGCGGCGGTAATGTAGGACGTCAGCACCCAGGTGATTTCGTCGTAGGTCGCCGAGAGGCTGCCTTGCATGTAAGGCAGCGCGACATTCGCGATGGTCTGGTCGAGCGCCTGCATCAGCGTCGCGCCCACCGTGCAGAGGGTCAGGAGCAGCCGGTGGGGGACGCGGTCGGGCGGTGCAGGGGCCAAGGATGGGACTCTCGTGGCGAGGAGAAAGCGTCACACGCGCGCGCAGTTACCCCTCCCGCCGGCGGGAGGGGTTAGGAGAGAGCGCATCGTGCGCCCCGCTGCACCCTCCCCCTCAGGCGGCAGGGGAACAGGTCGAGGAACTCAGAACAGATCGTGCCAGGTGCGGCGGTGGCCGGTATCGATGTCCGCTTCGACGCTCATGCCGGCGCGCAGTTCGGGATCGCCCGGATGGCGGTCAACGTGGATGCGCACCGGGATGCGCTGCACCACCTTTACCCAGTTGCCCGAGGTGTTCTGCGCCGGCAGCACGGAGAATTCCGAGCCGCTGTTCGGCGCGATGCTCTCCACTTCGCCCTTCCAGGTGCGGCCGGGATAGGTATCGACCGACACGTCCACCTTGTCGCCCGGCTTCACCCAGGTGAGTTCGGTCTCCTTCGGGTTGGCCTCGACCCACACATGCTCGGTGGAAATGATGCCGAAGGCGGCGGTGGACGCGGCGAGGTACATGCCGGGCTGCACGGTATCGACCTGCGTCACGATGCCGTCGAACGGCGCGTAGATCACGGTGTGGTTCAGTTCGCGCTGTGCCTCGGCCAGCTTCGCCTGCGCGATCAGGTAGCTTGACATCTCGTGCACATCGACATCCGGGTTGCCGCCCAGCTCGGCAAGCTGCACCTGCGCCCGCACCTTCAGGGCATCCAGCCCCTGCTGGTCGGCGGCGAGCTGGAAGCGCGCGTTGTCGTATTCCGCGCGGGTAACGCCGCCGGATTTCACCAGGTTGGCGAAGCGGTCGTAGTTGGCCTGGTCGGCCTGCACCTGCGCCGCCTTCACGTCGGTGTCGCGCAACATGCGGCGGTAGGTGAGCTTGTCCGCGTTGAGATCGGAAATCACCCCGCCGACATTCGCCCGCGCGCTGGTGACGGCGATCTGGTATTGCTCGGGGTCGAGGCGCAGCAGCACGTCGCCCTTCTTCACGCGCTGGCCGTCATGCACCGGCACCTGGGCGACGATGCCGCTGACGTCGGTTGCCACCGACTCTTTTGCCGCCCGCACATAGGCGTCGTCGATCGACACGTAGCGGCCACCGGTGATCCACCAGGTGGCGGACGCGACGGCGACGACGAGGATGCCGCCCAGCATCAGCACCGGACGCAGCGCGGCGCGGCTGACGCGGCGGCGGGTGGGCGCCTCGGTGACCCGAGGCGCGGGGGGAGCGGAGGAACCGGCGGTAGCGGCTTGCGACATCAGGCCAACTCCGTCGCTTCGGCTTCACGATGGATTTCGGCGGCGTCGGCCCCGCGGCGGACGGCATGCAGTTCCTGAACCAGCGTCGTCTTCATGCGCATCAGGGTCCCTATCAGCGTGTCGATGATGTCGTCGTCGAGTCCCGCGGTCACCATGCGGGATATCTCCGCCCGCTGGCGGCCGATCTCGCATAGCACCGGCAGCGCGGCCGCCTGAAGGTGCAGGCGCCAGATGCGGCGGTCGCGCGGGTCCGGCCGGCGCTCGACCATGCCGCGCGCCTCCAGCCGGTCGATCAGCCGGGCGACGGTGATCGGCTCGACCTCCAGCAGTTCCGACAGTTCCTTCTGGGAGATGCCGGGCTGGCGCTCGAGCCAGACAAGGATGCCCCACTGGGCGCGGGTCATGTCGTGCGCACGGGCGCGCTTGTCGGCGTCAACCCGCAGCAGGCGGGCCACGTCATGCAGCAGGAACAGCAGGTCGCGCTGGAATTCGGCCAAAATGGGGACGCCCCTCGGAGAGATCATTCGGCGCAACTATAAGCCGCGTTATGATATCTGTGCCAGATGGCCGGTCATGCGTTGGCCGCAATGCCGACCCGTGGGGCCCGGGAAGGCCGTGGGGTGACCGTCAATGGCGCACTCGTGAAACCGGTCATCCGGCGGCATGCCCCTGTGGTCACGGCCGGCCCTCCCACTGCTTTGGCGGCACTCGCGCCGTGGGTCGCGGGGGGCGGAGCTGCCGGGTCACGCCCGATAAGCTGGCCGCCCGGCATGGGGTATCTCGGCTCGGGTGCCTGATCCGGTGGCGTTGCCCGCAACGGCTATTCCAGGAGTCCAGAACCTTCTTGAGTCAAATGCCATGGCTCTTATGGCGTTCTTTGTTGGTATCGGCTATGCTAGTGGCAGGACGAGGAGATCGCCATGGACCTGGCGGCATTTGAGAGCTGGCTTGGTGGGGTCGTGACCCTGACCGAGGCGCAACGACGACGGGCCTGGCAGG